>CALANA010000119.1 GCA_937925925.1 uncultured Chloroflexales bacterium
AACAGGCATCCTCCGGGGAGTCAGGGTGATACCGTCTACTATTGTAGCACTTCCAGGCAGGGAGGTGGGGAGGCGCCTGGGAGCGATGAAGCGGGCTGAGCGAGCTGAGCGGCGACGTGGTGAGCAGCATGTAGTAACGACTTTCGTCGTTGCGCGGAAGCGGTGAAGCAGGGGAGCGGTAAAGCGCTCGAACGTTCCACCGCATAGATGCTGAGGAATGCCAAGGTGTGCCAGCAAGGTACCTGTTCACACTCAAGCGAACATGCCCGCCTGGGAGTGTGGGCAGTGTGCCCGCACGTGCGCGATGGCGGGCGTCTCGCCCGCGCTCCCAGGCGCGATGGCGGGCGTCTCGCCCGCGCTCCCAGGAGAAAGCAGAGATGCGGGGCAGTGCAGGCACTCACACGAAATGCCCCGACGATCATTGCCTGGCATTGATGTGTACGTTGTCATGGCGATGGGGGGCGATGCGGAGCAAGGCACTTCGAAGCGTTGAAGCGTTGAAGTACTCCGACCTCTCAGGACGTTCAGGACGCCCAAATGCTCAGGCCGCTCGACCGCTCAGGCCGCTCGATCGCTCCCCAAAAGCCTATGGCGTAGTGTCTTCCGTCCGTGTGTGTCTGCTCGAACTAGGCATCCCGGCCTTCAAAGAAGCGGTTCACGTGCTGCTCGGCTTCCTCACGTGTCCAACCATACTGCTCCTGCAGCTTGCCAAACAGTTTGTCCTTGTTGCCAGCAATCTGTTCCCAGTCATCATCGGTCAACTTGCCCCACTGAATACGCGCATCGCCCTTGAGTTGATTCCACTTGCCCTTGATAATATCCCAATTCATTCCATATCTCCTATCAGGTGTTATAAACCCTACTCCAATGTGGAACTCGCCTGTGCCGAAGATAATCAAACTGCAACACACAATCCCGACTATGGCGACACATAGGTCTGATCCACAGCACCATAGATCAGCAAGAAGTGTGCCAACCTACTCTTCCCAGAAGGGGCGCACCCACCCGCGTCGGGCAAGATCGGCGCGTAACTCCAGCATAGCGGTATACGTCGGCAAGATCGAGAGCGTGGCCCCGGTGGGCAGTGCCGCCAGTGCCGCATCGAGCGCGCGGGGCAGATCTGGCTCAATCACAATCCATTCCGGCGGCACACCGGCATATTTGAGCCGCACGGCCATGTCAGCGGCACGTGTGCCACTGACATGCACACCGGCAATCCGGCCGTGCAGCGGCTCAAAGTCGGCATCCCATAGCCAGGACACATCGGTGCCGTCAGCATAGCGGTCGTTGATCGCAATCAGCAGATGCAGCGCGGGCGCATCGGGCCGGGATGCCGGTTGGGCCTCGACCAGCATGCGCACCGTTTCGCTGGCCCCGACCGGATTCTTGATCAGCGCGATCAACATTGGCGCACCATCAACCCCGGCCTGTAGGCGCTCGATACGGCCAAAGGCAGCGCTAACCCCCTCCAACGCGGTGCGGATATGGGGGGGTGGCACATCGAGTGCCAGCCCGGCCGTGGTTGCGGCCAGCGCGTTTATCGCATTGTAGAAGCCGGGCAGCGCCAGTTGCACCTCCAGCGCCCCGCCGGGGAAGGTGACAAAGAGCCGGCTGCCCGTCGTGCCCAGCAGATCAAGCCGTACCAGGCGTACCTGTGGTTCGGGGCGGGCGTAGTGGCAATGTGGGCAATGATAGTGGCCGATGTGCGCATAGAACGCCAGGGAATAGGTGTAGCGCGTGCTGCAGCGCCAGCAAAAGTGCGAGTCGGCAATATGCGCGGCGGCACCGCTGGCGTGGCGCGGATCTTCCACGCCATAGTACCAGACCTGCGCCGTCAGCGCGTGGCCCAGGCTCGCCACCGCCGGATCATCCGCGTTCAGCAGCACATGGGCGGTGGATGGCAGCGTGTTCAACGCGGTGCGCCAGGCGCTGGCAATCGTGTCTACTTCGCCATAGCGATCCAGTTGATCCCGAAACAGGTTATGGATCAAGACCAGGCGCGGCTGTGTTTCGCTGATTGCCTGGGGCAACGCGGCTTCATCGGTTTCAAAGAGACCAATGTGTGCGCGTGGGCGGCCCAGGTAATCGGTTGCAGCAATTGCCGTGGTGGTCAACCCACTCATCAGATTGGCCCCGGCGCGGTTATGCAGGACATGCCGCTGATCGGCCTGTAACAGGTTGGCAAGCATCCGGGCGGTGGTGGTTTTGCCGTTCGTGCCCGACAGCAGCACCACGCCCTGCGGCAGGGTCGCTGTAACATAGCCCAGAACCGCCGGATCGATCCAGCGCGCCAACGTGCCGGGAAAGGTCGTTCCCCCACCGAAGTGCAACCGGCGGCTTGTGGTGATCGCGGCCTTCCCCAGGCAGGTACTCAACCAGGAGCGAATATGCCGAGTGGCGGTACGCTGCGCAGAAATGGACACAGGTTCCCTCGATACCATAGGCTATACGTTGATCAATCTCTGGGTATTGCCATCATCCATGGCTGCGCACCGCCTGGTCATGCCGATCGGCTATTTCGTCACGGGTTGGGCCAGCAGGTAGTCGTGCGCACTGAGGGCCGCCCGCGCTCCCTCACCAATGGCGATCAGCACCTCGCGCCCAAACGCCGTTGTCACCTCACCCGCCGCATACAGGCCGGGCAGGCTCGTACCATTGCGCTCGTTAATCTTGATAAACCCATCAGGATCGGTTTCGACTAGATGTTTTACCAGATCGCTATGGGGAATTAAAGCATGCGCCACAAATGCCGCATCCACATCGAGTTGCCGCGTCTCTCCCTGTTTCACAACGATTAACTGCTCCACGTGCGTACTTCCACGTGCTTCTTTGACTTCGTAGCCTTCCAGGATTTCCACATCCGGGCGCTGGCGCAAGGCCTGGACAATCGGAACCGTTGGCTTCACCGGTTCGGGCGTAATCAGATAGGCATGGCGTGTCGTCTGGGCTAGCTCGGCGACGCCGTGGAGCGCTCGTTCGGTAACACCAATCACCGCTGCTGTCTTCCCGGCCAGCTTCTCAGCATGTGTGGCACTCTGATACCCCAGGCCCCTCACCAGCAACTCTTCACCCGGAATATTCAGTGGTTGCTCCCGGCCGCCGGTGGCAATAATCAGCGCCCGGCTCTTCTGGACACCGTTGCGCTCGGTGCCTACCTCAAAAATACCATCTTTGTGGTTCACGCTGGTGACCTGATCTTTCAAAATATGACCCTTCTGGGACATAACCTGAGACTCAAACAGGTGAACGGCCTCGGTGCCAACCAGCCGATCTTCTTTTTCAACTGGATCAACACTTTCAAAATGCACCAGAATATGGCCGACAGACACATCTTCTTCAGACCGCACCATGATTTTTTCACCAACCCGGCCACCCAGTGCCTTATAGATCATCAAGAAGTTAATTTGCTTGCCAATCGCATATACTGCCGCCGCCTGGCCTGCCGGACCACCACCCAGAATAATAAGGTCGTACATTTGTCTCTCCTCTTCAATGAGTCAAACCACACCGTTCAACAAAACCCTATGGGCGCCTGGTATACGCGATTGTATAGGAACCTGGTCATTCTCGCGCCGCCTTGTTCTAGCGTTCTCCTTCGGTATGCAGAATCAAGATCAGATCAGACATACATGAGTTGTGAACGGTCTGAATGTCATTATTATACTACAAGCTTCACCGATCGATGACGGCACTCGGTATAACGCTTTGCAATCTGGTGCAGCCCAGGTGTACCGGTCGGCGTCCCAACGGGCAACGCGACCGGTCTGGTGTTCTTTGTGGCCCAAACATCAGTGGTGACGGTTCGATCTCCCGGTGCCGGTTGGCCCCCACGATATCCGAGTACCAGTATAGTCTGGACTTCTGGTTCTTGTTCAACAATAACTCATCTTTTATAATAGGTACAGGACGTACGCCGTGGTCTGGTCACCTCGTCTTTTCGCCGGAGTTTACCCCTTCGACTACGCTCAGAGCTTGCCCTGAGCGTAGTCGAAGGAACGTTGGGTTCAAGCGACGGCGTATGTCCTGAGGTAGAAAGTACACGCTCCAAATACTTTGCCAGATACAGCATCGACGTAGCGAACGATCCTATAGCCAGCCTATTCCAATGGTCAATCGGAGTTCCGGCTGAAGCCAGGTGTCAGCGGGAGTCCCGGCTGTAGCGGGGTGTCGTCGGGGATCTGCTAAA
>CALANA010000120.1 GCA_937925925.1 uncultured Chloroflexales bacterium
ATCAGCCCAATCAACTGTACCTCAGCCGCTGCACCGCCTGCCTGCGGCTTCAGCCTCCCGGCGTGGGGCGCGGGCAAGAAGTACGTCACACCCTCACCAAAACATAACTGTTCACACTTGGGGTGGAGAAAAGTGAACACCCTCACCAGGCTCAAACTTGACAGATAGAACATATCGATCTAGACTGTTACGAACAAGAAAATTTACTGGTGTCGCTCCTTCGTTAGGCGCGGCGTTTGCATGAACATATGTCACTGTTCCGACCCGTCGAGAGACGCTGAGGGATAGACGGCACGGTCCGGATTAAGGGCCATGTTAACGTGACTGCGACGTAGTCGCTACGTTGTGCAAAAGCTTAAGCTCAACCAGGGGGGAGAAGACGCAAGCATGTGTTTGCGCCCCCTCTGTATATCCATGCAGAGGGGGCGTTGTGTTGGATACGATAATGGCTCATGCTGATCCTGACGGTACACAGGGGTACCCACAATTGATCGCGTGTTCTGATCCACCGGATGGCTAAACGGGTAGGCTGGCCTGGCCCTGCCTGGTTCCTGGTAGCCCCTGGCGTGTCTGAGCACGTCAGGGGCTTTTTTATGGAAAGCAATCTGACAGAAGGAGGTGCGTTATGTTCGAACTGGAACTGGATCTGGTGGCCCGACTGGGAACGGCCATGGTAGCCGGGGCGCTGATCGGGGTCGAACGCCAGTGGCGGCATCGTATGGCCGGGCTACGCACAAACGCCCTGGTGTCCACCGGGGCGGCCCTGTTCGTCATTCTGTCTACCCTCGTGCCCGGTGAGGGTAGTCCCACTCGCGTCGCGGCTCAGGTCGTTTCGGGTATTGGCTTTCTGGGAGCGGGCGTGATTCTGCGCGATGGCACCAACAACATTCGCGGCTTGAATACGGCTGCCACGCTCTGGTGTGCGGCTGCCGTGGGCGCACTGGCGGGAGCAGGCTTCTTGCTGGTGTCCAGCCTGGGCGTACTCGCTGTGATTGGCACAAATGTCATCCTACGGCCAATTGCCCGCAAATTGGATCGGCCCGTACTCGCTACTACGGACAAAGAGGTCGATATTGGCTATCAATTTCGGGTCGTGTGTCACCAGGACAATGAACTCCACGTGCGAGCGCTGATGCTCCAGGCGGTGAACAATGCCCCGGTGATGCTGCGTGGACTGCATAGCCACGACGTTGATGGCACCCCGCGCGTCGAAGTCCGTGCCGATTTTGTCACCCGCGGGCGCAATGACGCGACTCTGGAGCAAATAGTGGCCCGCCTCAGCCTCGAATCCGGGGTCACGGCGGTCAGTTGGGATGTCGATAACGAGGTGGTGGAAAATTATTGAGTTAGTCATTGGAGGTACGCGGTGGTCTGGTCAACTCGCTTTTCGCCGAAGTTTATCCCTTCAACTGCGCTCAGAGCTTGCCCTGAGCGCAGTCGAACGGGGCAGGCTCTGAGCGCAGCCGAAGGAGCAGAGCGATATTTCGCCCCTACCACGTGGACGCAGGCAAAAAAGACGTCTGGTTCACACGACCGCGTAAATCCTGTCAGTTATTAGGAGGTATGAAGATGAACAACCTGAACGAGTTAACCCTGAACAAGGGATCGCTGGAAGCAACCAAAGAACGGATTAACCAGCTAGGTTTGCATGAACTGGTGCGTCTGTTCGGTAACCTTGAGGCTCGCGAACGTGTCCTGATGTATCGTATGCTGGAAAAGAACCGGGCGATCGAGACGTTTGAACACCTTGATCCGAACGATCAGGCGCAACTAGTGCGCGATATGGAAGATCCTGAAATCGCTGCCATTGTGGAGGCACTTGATCCAGATGATCGGACGCAGTTACTGGAAGAACTGCCAGCGAAAGTGACCAAGCGGTTGCTGGCGACCATGAGCCCGGAGACACGTGAGACCATCAACCTGCTGCTGGGCTATCCAGACAAAAGCGTGGGACGGCGGATGACGCCGCGCTATATGGCCGTGCGCGAAATGGTCAGTGTTGCGGCTGCACTGGCTGCGATTCGTGCTGCGCCATTACGCGCCGATGAGATTGATGTGATTTTTGTGATCGATGCGCAACGCCATTACCAGGGCTATGTACGCCTGGGACAACTGGTACAGGCCGCTGAGCCACAGACGGCAATTGCCGATCTGATCCAGCAAGATCCCGTGGCAGTACCCGCTACCGCGCCGGAAATGGATGCGGTGCAGAAGCTGAAGACCTTCGATCTGCCGGCCATTCCCGTAGTCGATAGTGAACAACGGCTGGTTGGGGCGATTACGTTTGACGATGTGATTGATCTGCTCGAGGCTGATACCTCGGAGACGATGTACCGCAAGGCAGGTGTCGTTGACCTTTCGCATCCGAAGGACGAGATCTACAGCCGCCTTCTGACTCAGGGCGGTATCTGGTATCCCGTCCGCGTACGTATTTTGTTTTTGTTTGTGACGCTCCTTGGCGGGTTACTGGTAGGCGGTGTTATTGACGCATTTGAGGAGGTGCTGGCGGCGGTGGTCGGAGTGGCGATATTCATCCCGCTGGTGATGGATATGGGCGGCAATGTGGGTACCCAGTCCACCACGATCTTTGCGCGTGGGTTGGCGCGCGGCCACATTAATACACAAAAATTCCTCACCCATCTCCGCCGCGAGGTCTCGGTGGGTCTGGTCATGGGTCTGATTCTGGGCATTATCGGCGGAACCGCCGCCTATTTCTGGCAAGGTGCCCCCAACAATATTCCGCAACTGGGTCTGGCGGTTGGTCTCTCTCTCTTTGTGGTGATACCACTGGCCACCTTTCTGGGTTTTCTATTGCCCTGGATGATGCTTAAGCTGGGACTGGATCATGCGCCGGGAGCCGATCCATTCATTACGACGATTAAGGACTTTATCGGTCTGTCGCTCTATTTTGGGTTGGTCAACTGGCTGATTGGAGTTGCGTAGGCTGTGGGCTAGATAACACGCAGATACGGCGTAGAGGCGTTGCATGCAACGCCCCTACGTCGACATCCTCTTTCTGGTGGAAAAGGAAAACGGGGGCGGGGGCCGCAG
>CALANA010000121.1 GCA_937925925.1 uncultured Chloroflexales bacterium
GGTGCCCCGATGATCTTTGCACTGCAATGCGGGCATTGTCCCATGTCGCCTCGCATTGCTCACATTGCCTCGCATTGCCCGCATTGATCTGCTGTGCCCGCCAACGCCTGAACCCCCTTGCATTGGGTTTCTCTTGTGCTGCACACGCCTACGGGCGATTGCTCACTCCCAGCCGCGCGCGTACTGCTGGACGGCCAGGTAGATCACACGCGGTGTGCCATCGGGTGCCACGAAGTTCCAGTTATCGGGATAGGAACGGGTGGCAAAGGGCGTGCTGAACTGCCAGAAGCAGACGGCTTCGAGCCAGTCATACGCTCGTGCCAGCTCATAGGCCGCGATTGTCCAGCGGATGCGTTCCGCCGGTTGCACCGCCGCCGCCCAGCGCGGGTGATCGTTCCAGCCGCCCTCGGTAATGATCAGCGGCTTGTCTGTGTCGCCAGAAGCATCCATAAGCGCATGCACCAGCTCGATGCGCCGAAAGTTGACCACCTCTGGTGCGGGATCAGTGTCGGGTGGCATCTGACCACCGTAGGCATGCACGGCCCACTGATCGAAATAGGGGGCTGCACCCGCATGGTAGAGCGAGGCCAGATACTGCATATCGTCCATTCGCACGGTTCCATCACCCAGCGATTGGCCCGGCGACAACCCACCCGCAACGACTATGGCATCAGGGACGGCTGCCTTGACGCGGGGATAGACCACCTTGAGCAGCGCGGCATATGCGCCAGGATCGGGCGGACGCTCGCCCCACTCAAAGCTCAGGTTCGGTTCGTTCCAGATGATCAGATGGTGGACGTCGTGCGGGCGATAGCGTTCGGCAAATGCGACCACATAGTTCGCATAGTCAACATAGTGATCGGGATCGAGATAGCGGTCAGTGGTGCGAGGGGGACGTGCCCACTCCGGCACAATATCTAGCCGCGCCACCACCTGTAATCCCTGGCGGCGAGCGTGCTGCACGATCATATCCGCGCCCGTCCAATCATACCCATACCGCGAGCGCGGCTGCACATACGACCAGGGAAACAACTCCACAATCCAGGAAGCGCCCATCTCGCGCACCTGCTCCAGCGTGCGCTGAATATACGCCTCATCGCCCACGCCGGCCAGCCGGGTGTGGATGCCAACCAGGGGATTGATCGTCTGCACCTGCTGCTGCGGCGGCAGATGTAACTGCGTCGGCAAGCGCAGCACCAGCAACTCGGCTACCAGGAGCGAACTGACGATCAGGATGATTACTCCATATGTTATCAGCGCCAATCGTTTGGGTTTTGTCATAATCGCAATGATGTCGCTATGTTGGCACAGGTGGTTTGATGTTACACTAACGGCGGCGTTTTGCGCCAAACAGACGTTTGCGGCGTGTGTCAATGTGATCGGCAATCACATGCACCAGATCGCTCAACACAACCCCGGCGATCAACAGTAAGGCTGGCCGCGAACCGTTGCGCATCGTGTCCCACAGCCATTCCGAGAAGGCGCGGTGGTAGGCTACATCAATATGCAGAAGATAGGCCACAAAGCTCAGACCCGCCAGAATGCCGGTGATCACCAGATACAGATAGCCCAGGCGCAGCACGCCCGAAAACCCGGAATGTGATAGAAAATGGCGGTGCGGTACGAGACGCATATACGGCACCCAGATTGATCGAAACGGCCCCCAGCGATCATCAATTCTACCATCAAGATCCAGATCGGGTGACAGCATCCACGAACCAAACAGATGTGCCCCTACTATCAAGAGCGTCCCGGTATAGGCAGCTTCGGGGGCATCATCAAAGCCATAGCGCAGAGCCAGGTAGCCGGGGACAATGAACGCACCCGCCGTATAGAGTGCAATTCGATCATGCGTTGCTGCTGCTGGCATCTCAACATCCTTTCTCCATGGTATAGCCCGTGACAACCATGTCGAGCCTGGTCAGCACGTAGACCGTGATCGCGGATGACGGGCAGAAACTGCGGCAATTGCGAAACCCTGTAACGACGTGCGTTGTTGACGGCGCTTGTGATTACCGAACGCCGTTCCTCCGGGTAGGCGAAAGTCTACGTTTTGACAATATCATAGCAGGCTTACCTCAAAAAGAAAAATGCCAGGGCGAACGTACCTGTTCACATCTGGGGGTAAGCGCTGTCGTCAGCGTTCATAGTGCGTCAGGGAGGAAGGGCGTCTTGCCCGCGCTCTCGGTCGAGGGCAAGATGCCCTCGCTCCCAGGCGTGCATGTCCCGTCCGCCGGTATTTTATCGGCATGCTCTTCGTATAACCTCGCTCCCAGGGGTGCATGTCCCGCCCGCGTGGTGCTGGGAGCGCGGGCGTCCCGCCTGGGGGGGCGAGGGCGCTCAAGTGTAGGTTTTTTCACGCAACGCTCGATTTTTTCGGCATCAGGACGCCCCCCCCAGCGGGGGGGGCTGGGGGGCAAACGGGTGCACCTGCATCCGTATGCAAACTCGCCCCCCCCAGCGGGGGGGGCTGGGGGGGGGATGTCAGAGGCGTTTTGTCGCATTTCAACCCGATATACTTCAAAAAACCGACACGTGTGAAGGGGCGGGACGCCCGCGCTCCCAGGGGGGCATGTCCCGCCCGCGTTACCTGGAAGGGAGGGCGTCTCGCCCTCATTGCCTTCCTGTCGAGGGCAAGATGCCCTCGCTCCCAGGCGGACATGTCCCGCCTGCGCACAAAACAATCCAGGAAATCGAGCGTGCGCTCGCTCCCAGGGGTGCATGTCCCGCCCGCCAGGAAGGAGGCGGTGATAGGCGACTATGGGGGATAAACTACGCAGCTTGCTGTGGGTAGGGCAGCAGAGGCAGACTGACCGGGCACCGACACAAGGCGTCGGTACCCGGCGAGTAGATCAGGCGTTAATGGCCACTGGCGTCGTTGTCATCGTTATCATTGCCATTGTCGTTTTCGCTGTTGTCGTCATTGTTGTTACCATCATCGTTGTTGCCATCATCACCATCAGCGGGTGTTGCTGCCGGTGTGGCTTCGACTAGCGTGGCTTCAAGTGTGGCCATCGATGTAGTATCAACGGGTGACGCCTCTGGTACTGGCACAACCGGCATCGCTTCTGGTGGTGATGGTGATGCCGCACCAGTATCATCATCATCATCAGTCAGTCCACTGGCAATCAGCGCCTCTTCACCCAGGAAGCCAAGCAGGATCTCATACTCCGTGCCTGCCAGTTCCTGGTGATATTCCAACCGCACACGCTCAAAGTATTGCACAATCCGTCCACGATCATCGGTAAAGGCGGGCGCGATCGGATAGCCAAAGGCCAGTAATCCGCCCCGTGCTAGCCAGAAGGTGCGGAACGTCGGTGCGATGAGATGTCCGGTAGGCGGAAAGTACCATACTATCTCGGCGCTGTCGCCGGGAGGCGGTGGCACCGGTGGTTGGCGATAGCCCAGTTCAACTCCCAACAGGCCGATCAGTACCTCATAGTCAGTTCCGGCCAACTCTGGATGGTACTCAAAGCGTGCGCGTTCAAAATACTGCACGATAATGCCGCGCTCAGTGACACGTGGCCGGGTCAATGGAAAACCATAGACTCGCAACCCACCACCCCGATCCCAACGTCCACGGAAGCGAATGTCAATGCGCTCAACGGGGAGACGGCGGATGGTACCAACCACGAGTGGTGGGGTGCCAACTGGTGCAACGATTACGGGCGGAAAGACCGTATCAATAATGATCGGCTCCATCTCGCGGCGACCACGCGAATCGCGATAGCGCAGTCTGAGGTTCATCCTCACCCGCAACTCGCTGCGACCATCACCCCTGGTCTTAAATTTGAGGTCGAACTTGATTTTACCCCCGCGACGGACAACGTTGTATTGCCCAATGCCGATCACGATCTGGCCTGCACGGATTTCGTGGACATACCCGATGCTTTCCAGGAAGGTCAGATCGACCAGTTCCAGATCGTCACTATCGATGACCAGGAACATGTCTCGCGCACGCCCACCTGTGTTGTTGATGTTGACCGTAACGATCACAAAGGCAATATTGTTTTCGACCACAATCCGGGTTTCAGGCCGTTCGATGATGATCACGGCTGGCGGATCGCGACGCGGAGAGTCATCACGACGATCGTCATCATCGGCACGGGGTTCACACTCAATGCGTGCCAGCAGATTATCAAGGGTATACACACCACTGAACGAGTTCACGCGGAAGCGTAACTGGCTGATGCGAGCCGGTGTAAAGGTACCGGGCAGACGGATACCGGTCAATCGGATCTGTTCCCTGCTGGTGGTAAACACCACGTCCATTGTTCCCGTAGCCAGGCGGAAACGGGCATCGAGTTGCACCCTGCGCACCGTGCCAGGAGACCGCTCGCTATCATCATCATTGTCATTGTTGTCATTGTTGTCGTCGTCGCTGATCGTATAGACCGCCGCACTCAGATCGTCGTCATCGTCGTCATCGTCGTCATCATCAGTGCGCCGTTCAAGCAACACACCGTCACGACTCAAAAGGCCATTGGCGGTAAAACTGAAGATCTCAAAGAAGGTGCCGTCATCCAGTTCCATGCCAAATGCGGCTGAACCAGGTTCCTGGGTCAAAGCGGTGAAATCAGCCGTTACGCGCAGATCATACCCACGTCCCGGCGGGAGTGGCGGTAATCCACCAGGATAATCGGCAAATCGGAGCAAGACCGCACCAGTACTGGCGCTGCTGCCCTCGATTTCGAGCGCACGACCACTGACGCCTGGCCGTCCGGTGACAATGGCGACGGGCGCAGAGGTGGCAACGATACTACCGACTGCTACAGCAACCGATTGATCAACCGAAATGAGGCCGACGGGCAGGGTATCAAAGTTTGATCGCCATACATCGCGATCAAGACACACCACATCATCCTCTTGCTCAATGCTGACCTTGACATCAATGTTGTCAATGGTGTAGGTACCACTGAAAGAGTTCGCCCGGAAGCGCAACTGATTGATGCGTTGGGGGGTAAAGGCCGCTGGAAGACTCAGGCCGGTTATTTCCACCCGACTACCACTGCTGCGCAGGGTTATATTTACCACACCGCGATTGAGTTGGAATGTTGCGTCGAGATCAACCTTGTTCCCAACCGCATAGGTCAGGCCCAGACTCGTGCCAGCACGTGTCAACAAACTACCAGTGCCAAAACTAAAAAGCTCAAAGAACGTGCCGTCCGACAGTTCCAAACCAAAGGTCGCGCCTTCCGAGTCGGTAACACTGGCGGTAAACTCGGCCTTCAGATCGAGATCAAACCGCCGAGTGTTCGCCGCAGATGGTAGACCCTCGGGATAATCGCGAAACCGGAGCAGCACCGAGCCACTGCCGGCACTGCTGCCATCTACTTCCAATGCACGGCCACTGACGCCCGGTCGTCCGGTGACAATCGCGACCGGTGCAGCCGTGGCAACAACCGTTCCTTCCTCCACATCAAGCGCATCTCCAACCGTCAATGTGCCCACCGGTGCCGTATCGAAATTTGCGCGAAACACGCTGCGCACTGGTGGTTGCGCATAAGTCGGTGTAGGCATGCTGACCGCTACGGCCTCAAATACCAGCAGCAGCGTGATCACGATCGACAGTGAGCGCGCCACTCGTTGTAACCGACAATCCATCCGTTGTGTCCCCTCTTTCTTCATAGATTTACCTTTCAGTTCTCCAGGAGAACGAACCACTGCTCTGTTAGACTGCTCGCTCGTATGTGCGAGCCAGCCTGACAGACCCCCGCTCAAGCCGTTATCTCAATAAGCGCCCATGTGCCATAGGCGAGAATATGGCTATGTTCAGCATGGATCCGAATTAGGAAGCAAGGGTTGGAAAGGTTGGAACGATCGTCAGATCCCACGCGAATATGCTTCACGACAGTTTGAGCGCATGAAAACTGTCACTGGCGAATCGTGCTTGCGGGACGGACAACAGATCATACCAGATATGCGGACGCTGATCGCAAGTGGTTCCACGTCTCAGACGTTCATATAAAACCTGCGATGGCGTACAGATGTTTATCTGCATCTGGTAGAGCTTCTGTCATGAAGAGTCGGCGATATGCGAAAAAATACATTTATGAATGAATTGCCTATTTTTCAGGCACGATCATACTCGTACCGATCCAGCACAGCGCGCCTGGGAGCGCGGGCGTCCCGTCCGCGTTGGCTCGCAGGCGAGGGCACGCTGCCCGCGCGCCCAGGCGTGTATGTCCTGCCCGCGTGGTGCTGGGAGCGCGGTCGTCCTGGGAAGGAGGGCGTCCCGCCCTCGTGGTGCGACTGTGCGCCTGGGGGCGCGGGCGTCCCGTCCGCCATCGCGCACATATAGGCACGCTGCCCGCACGCCCAGGTGTGCATGTTCCCTTGAGTGTAAACAGTTACCTGTTAATAAGTTCAGATCGACATACAGAAGTGAGACTACCATAGCATGAAAACGCGGTTAATGTAAATAGGTTAATTGTACTATCTTTCACCAGTACCCGTAGAGTACTCTGTGTGATGTCAGGCGGTGCCACCGAGACAGCGCCACGGCCCGTCCTGGCATACCGCGCCGTGCCCTACGGTGGCCTGTAGTACTTCGGAACCCGCAGGAGATACGGTCTTCCTGCCACGCCGGAGCCGTGCCCTACGGCGGTACAAACCGCTTTGTCAGAACCGCCGCCTATCAACCGGTTGTCGGTTAAAACGCTTTATATGGTATGATATGACCAGATATGTGATGGTCTACGTAGATACCATCAGGTGCGGAACACCGCCAGACAGTGGTAGCTATCGGTCGTTCGTAATTGTATGGTTGGCCCTTTTCATATGATATTGCTGAACAACTTACGTAGAGGAGGCAAAAATGACCCTTTCAGATACCTCAGCACTGATTGAGGCATGGGCCACTAGCTGGTCATCTGGCAGTATGGAGCAATTTCTCGCACTCTTTACTGATGACTGTCACTATGAAGATGTCACGGTGCAATATGTCAACGAGGGGCGAGCAGCATTGCAGGATTTTGCGCAGAAGGTCTGGACTGCTGTTCCCGATTACAAGATGGTGTTGACCCGGTGTTTCACGGCGGGTGACAGCGGCGCTGCGGAGTGGATTGCAACCGGGATACATCAGCAGGATTTTCCAGGTCTGCCAGCAACCGGGAACCAGTTCCAGGTGCGCGGAGCATCACTGTTTGAATTTCGTGCCGGTAAAATCCACCGTGTTGCAGATTATTGGGATCTGCTGTCAAGTGGACTACTGCCGGCAGTATGAACAATGTTGACACCGTTCAAGACGAAGACATAACGCATATGCGTCCTCTGAGCCAGATATTTACCTGGGTTGCAGTTGTCGCCTTGCTGCTCTCCATCGTTGAGTTGACTGCCTATGTGTTCACCCGGAGTGTACCACTGGCGATCATTAGTGGCATATCGTTTTTCTTTTTTTTGCTGGCATTATGGGGACAGCGTCTGATCCGTCGGGGCAAGATGAGCGCTGCGGTTCTTATGATGTCAGCCACTGTCCTGATTGTGGCGCTGATCACTTCTATTGTTTTCCCAACCATCGCGGCGGTGCTGGTTGTTGCCTGTATCATGGCTGTCACCTTTACGTTGTCCTTTCTCAATCGGCGTACCGTCCAATGGATCCTGGTAAGCGGTTGGATTATCGGCACGCTTGTTACCATACCAGGGCGAACGACGCTGTTTGCGCCTCTGTTTGCGCCACCCCCGCTGTGGGCCACCGATCTCGTTGTTGTTCTCGGCACCACAACCCTGCTTGCAGTCACCCTGCTGACGTACTGGCAGTTTACCGAACGTTTAAGCACCAGCCTGATCCAGGCCCGCGACAGTAATGCCGCATTGCGCCAGGCTCAGATTGCGCTCGAAGCGCAGCAAGCGAGCCTGGAGGCACAGGTGATCGAGCGTACCGCCGCACTCCAGGCAACGGTCGATCAACTCCGTGCCAGTCAGGAAACAATCCGCGTTCTTGGCGCGCCGATCATTCCGGTGTTACCCAACGTCCTGGTGGTACCACTGATTGGAACGCTGGATGTGACCCGCATGCAGCATATGCAGGAACAGTTACTCCTGGAAGTTCATCGTCAGCGGGCACGTTCTGTTATTCTCGATTTCACCGGCATTATGCTGATTGATACCGAAGTGGCGCAAGCGCTCCTTCAGATTATCAGTACGATCCGCCTGTTAGGAGCGGCAGTATTGCTCGTCGGCATTCGGCCTGAAATTGCGCAGACGCTGGTGGCGTTGAACGTTGAGTTTGACGCGATCCATACCTATGCCAGCCTTCAGGCAGCGGTCAGTGTGCTGGCACGCCAGCATAACGCGGCGCAGCCATAGTAAGGCGAATACACGATGCCGGAAATAGCTCCAGGGTTTGGTCATGCTGAGTGCAGCGCGTTGTCATGCTGAGCGGAGCGACGCATCTTCGCCGCGCGTTGTCATGCTGAGCGAAGCGCAGCATCGTGCGCAGCGACGCATCTTCGCCACGAATTGTCATGCTGAGCGGAGCGAAGCATCTTGCGCAGCGCCGCATCGTGTGCAGCGCAGCATCTTCGCCGCGAATTGTCATGCTGAGCGGAGCGAAGCATCTTGCGCAGCGACGCATCTTCGCAGCGAAGCATCTTGCGCAGCGCCGCAGCGTGCGCAGCGCCGCACCATCTATGGTATAATCAAACCCGAATCGATCCACATCCACACCCTGGAGGAACCGTATGATTGATTTCACCGCCCTTATCAGCATGATCGGCGGCAGCCTGGCCGGGCCGCCGGGTGCCTTTGCCGGCATGGTGATCGGCAGCGTGGTGGGGAACCTGCTGCCCGACGTGGGGAAGAACATGCTGGGTAACCTGGGAACCGAGGGCATCGAGGCGCTCTAC
>CALANA010000122.1 GCA_937925925.1 uncultured Chloroflexales bacterium
ATGAGTCGTAAAAACCGGGAATCCAGGCTAAATCTGGGGATTGTTTCATCCCGACTAAAGCCTGCACTCCCGGTTACCATTGGGATTGTTTCATCCCGGCTCAAGCCTGCACTCCCGGGTTCTATTGAGATAGGCTTGCTATACGTTTCTAGAACCTTCATGAAGGAGTATCTATGATGCAAACACTCATAGTTGATCATATAGCGCGGTCTTTTGGGTCAATGCAAGCCGTCAAGGATGTGAGCTTTAGCGTTACAGCGGGCGAGATCTTTGCGCTGCTGGGGCCGAATGGTGCCGGTAAAACAACGACGATTCGCATGATCCTCGATCTGCTCAAACCGGATCGCGGGAACATCACCGTGCTGGGCAAACTTATGCATCCAGCGCTGCTGGATCGGATTGGCTATTTACCCGAGGATCGCGGTCTGTATCGCAACTTGAAGCTGCTCGATTGCCTGGTGTTTCTGGCGGGTCTCAAGGGGCTATCTACCACCGAGGCCCGGCGACGGGCACAGACGTATCTTGAACGCTTTGATCTGACCGCACATAGCCAGAAGAAGATCAACGAGCTGAGTCGCGGGATGCAGCAGAAGGCACAGATCATCACCGCCTTGCTCCACGATCCCGATCTGCTGATTGTCGATGAGCCGTTCGCCGGCCTTGATCCGGTGAATGTGCGGCTGATCAAAGATCTGCTGCGTGAGCAGGCCACCGCTGGCAAGACGATCATTCTCTCGGCGCACGAGATGCACCTGGTGCAAGAACTGGCCGAACGCATGGTGATGATCAATCACGGTCAGGTGGTACTCTATGGCACCGTTCATGATGTACGCCGCCAGTTTGCGGCCAATGCCGTTGTGGTTGAGGGCCAGGGCGAACTGGGCCAGTTGCCCGGCGTGGTGGATATTCAACGCGAGAACGGGCATGCCGTGCTACAACTGGCCGATGGTGCATCGCCCCAGCGTGTCTTGCGTGCCTTGAGCAGCAGTGATCGCTTTAGCGTCGAACGCTTCGAGGTGGCCTTGCCTACACTGGATGAGATCTTCGTGCGCGTAGCCCGCCAGCAGATACCAGCGGACGGCGCGGAAGGTGTCGCACCCGTCCCGCTGGTGGAAGGATAATTCTGATGCAACGCTTACTGTATATCGCTCGCTTTGAGTATATGCGCAACGTGAAACGGCGCGGCTTTTTGCTGACAACCTTTGGCGTACCCTTGTTGATGATCGGCGGCTTTGCGTTGCTGATCGCAATCCTGATCTGGACAACCCGAACCGAACCAGAGCAGGCGATTGGCTACGTCGATCAGGCCGGTATCATCCAGGCAGAGGCTGCGGCGCGTCTGCCAATCGCAGACAGTACCGAAGCTGTTCCGCTCCGGCCTTACCCGGACAAAGACACAGCAAACGCAGCGCTAGGCGCGGCTGAGATTGATGCCTATGTGGTTGTGCCGCCCGATTATCTCGATACCGGCAACATCGCTGTCTATGGGCCAGCCGAGCTTTCCGACATTGGGCGGCAAAGCCTGTTGCATACCTTGCGCGGCAGTCTGCTGGCCGACGCGTCACCGGAGGTGGTCGAACGAGCAATCACGCCCATTGCTACCCTCAACCATACCGCACTCGATGGCAGCCGCACCCTGGAGGAACAGGATTTCTGGCTGATTGCCATGCCCTACCTGTTTGGTCTGCTGTTTCTGATTTCCACCTTTTCTTCGGCCAGCTATCTGCTGCAGGCGATTATCGAGGAGAAGGAGAATCGTACCATGGAGATCGTGGTGACATCGGTGACGCCCCACCAGTTGATTGGCGGCAAGACACTGGGATTGGGAGCGCTGGGGTTAACGCAGGCGCTGGTGTGGCTGCTCTGTGCAGCATTGATCGTTGGCGGCGGCACGATTTTCCTGGAGCCATTGCGAACCTTTAGCCTGCCTGCCGATGTGCTACTGATTGCACTGCTGGCCTTCATTCCAGGCTACCTGCTCTTCGCCAGCCTGATGGTAGGCATTGGTGCCATGGTAACGTCAACCCAGGATGGACAGCAAATGGCCTCATTTGTGTCATTGCTTGGCATGGCTCCGTTCATTCTGAACTTTTTAATTATTAACAACCCCAACGGGCCAATCGCGGTCGCTATGACGCTGTTCCCGCTTAGTGCGCCCCTGGCGCTGGTCATGCGCCTGCCGCTGACGCAAATCCCGTTGTGGCAGGTGATCATCAGCTTGAGCTTGCTGGTGCTGAGTACGGTACTGGTGGTACTGGCGGTCGGGCGTATTTTCCGGGCTGGAATGCTGCGCTATGGGCAACCAATCAAGGTGAGCGAACTGGTGCGTCTGTTGCAGACCCGTCAGGCGTGACGCCCTACACAACGCGGAAGCGACTCTTTCTTCCCTCTAAATTTTCGCCTACAACGAAATCCAGAGGGAACCAGAAACAAAGTACCGTGTTGGCGAAGGCGAAAAGGCAACTGACCATACCACCGCGTACGTCCTGTCAATAATACCGTTTCGACGTGACCATTTCGCATGGTCTTGCCATGCGTCCTCCAACAAGACTGCGTCATGGCGAGGGGCGGGGGCGTTCACAAGTGTATGTTTTTTCATTACATCGCATTGGGATGCGGCAAAACGCCCCTACTATCGTCATCGCTTTTTTTGCCGTCCTGATACAGCAAAACGAACGTTTGCGCAAAAAAGCTACACTTGAAAAGGGCGGGGCGGGAGCCTGCGGCCCCCGCCCATGTCCCGGTCTGGTGCGGCGATTTCGGCGTATGCGGAATGTGTAAGTCAAATTGGTATAACACGACGTACGCAGTACGGTATGAAGAGACAATGAGCCAAGTCAACCAACCGTGAATAGAACTACGAGGCTCTAAAGAGAAAAAGAGGTTACAATGGATAAATTCTGGCTGATTGCCCGCCATGACTTTTTCAAGCATCTGCTGCGACCAGGCTTTATCGGATTGACGTTGGCGATACCGCTTATAGGACTGGCGGTCATGCTTGTGATGAGCTTCCTGGGGCGTGATGTTGCTCCAACCGCGTTAGATACCATAACCGACGCAATGGTGGCGCAAAATATCGGCTATGTCGATCAGTCCGGCCTGATTGTCGCCGTGCCAGACTATCTGCCCGCCGATCAATTGCTGGCTTTTGCAGATGAGTCTGAGGCTCGCGCCGCTGTGGACACTGGCGAGATCGCTGCTTTCTACCTGATCCCGCCCGACTATCTACAGCACGGTCAGATAACCCGCTTTGCGCCGCAGGTACAGTTTAATGTTGGAGATGATACGCTGATCGAGTCGCTGTTGCGCTTTAATCTGGTGGGTCTGGAAGATCCACGTATCGCGCAACGCCTTGATCAGCCACTCAACCTGGAAGTTACCCCGCTGGACACAGATGGTCAGCCTGTGCCACCAGTGGAACAGACGCGCCCTGAGCGTACGGGCCCGCTGAACTTCGCAGTGCCGTATATCTTTGCAATGATCCTGTTTATGACCATTATTACCTCAGCCGGCTACATGCTTCAGAGCGTGGTGGACGAGAAAGAAAATCGCACCATGGAAATCCTGCTGACCTCGGCCCGTCCCTGGCAAATCCTGGGTGGCAAGGTGCTGGGACTGGGTGGCCTGGGGTTGATCCAGATCACGATCTGGTTAGGATCGGGGGCTTTGCTGCTCCTGCTCGGTGCCGGGCAACTGGGCCTCTTTCCGCGCTTTCCCATACCGATGCATGTCTGGGGACTGGCACTGGCGTACTTTTTGCTCGGCTATCTCGTGTATGCCAGCCTGATGGCCGGCGCGGGCGCAACCATCACGACAACCCGCGAGAGTTCACAATTGACCACATTGATCGTTATTCCCTTCGTGATTCCGCTCTGGTTTCTGGGCGCAATCGTGGATCAACCTGATGGCATGTTATCGACGGTGTTGAGCATCATCCCTCTGACCGCACCAATCACGATGATAATTCGCCTGACCCTGACCGATGTGACCTGGTGGCAAATCCTGCTCAGTCTGCTATTATTAGTTGGCACCGTGGTGCTGTTTATCTGGGGTGCCGGGCGGCTCTTCCGGGAGACCACGTTGCTGGCGGGTAAAAAGTTTAGTATCGGCCAGATCATCCGCACTCTACGGGCTGGATCTGATACCGTTTCGACATGAACCTTCCGCATGTTCTTGCCATTCGTCCTCCAACGAGACTGCGTCGCGGTGGGGGTGCGGGGGCCTGTGGCCCCCGCCCATGTGTGGATGTCGGCGGAGCGGCGTTGCATGCAACGCCGCTCCGTCCCGCGACAGATCTTTCCAGGGGCAGTCTCGTTGTTGTATGCGCAAGCGGAAGACGGACTAACGGATGCGGAAGGTCGAACTCAAATTGGTATGATGCGTAAAGGACAGGACGTACGGGTCGTTTCAACACAACGTTCCTTCGACGACGCTCAGAGCTTGCCCTGAGCGCAGTCGAACGGGACAAGCTTTTTCGCCGGAGTTTACCCCATTCGACTGCGCTCAGGGCAAGCTCTGAGCGAAGCCGAATGGGGCAGCGTGGAAGAGACTCGCTTTTGGCTCCCAATTTTCGCCTACGGCGAAAATTGGGAGCCAAAAACAGAAAAAGTACCACTCTACCGAAGCCGAAAATAGTCGGCGCATGAACCACCGCGTACGTTCTGTAAAGGAGAGAATGGAATATGGACGCAACCCGTATCGCCCGCCTCAATACGGCACTGAGTCGGGCGGATATGACCGCGCTGGTGGTGGTACCGGGGGCCAACCTGCGCTACCTGACGGGGCTGGACTTTCACAGCAGTGAGCGTTTGACGCTGGCGTTCTTTCCCGCCAACGGTTCCGCCCCATGTATGGTCCTACCCGCTATGGAGGTACCCCGTGCCCGCGACCACACGCTGATTCCGCTGGAACTCTATCCCTGGAATGACGAAGCAGGCCCCGATGCCGCGCTCCAGCAAGCGCTTATGCCGGTGTTGCGCAACCAGGCCTCTGGCACGGGGCAGGCAATAATCGGGGTGGAATATACCGCGATGCGGGTGATGGAATTGCGAGCAATTGAGCGGGCGGCTACGCTCCTCGGTGACCGCGTGCCTGGCATGCAGGTGGTGGATGCCACGCCCGCGCTGGCGAGTCTGCGCATGGTCAAGGAGCCACGCGAACTGGCGGCAATGGCCGAAGCAGCCCGGATCATTGAGACCGCCTTGCACCAGACGATCATGCACATCCGGCCAGGGATGACCGAGCGGCAGTTGGCGACGATCTGGACGCATGAAATGAGCGCCGCCGGTGGCGAGGGAGAGAGTTTCCCCAACATCGTCGCCAGTGGCCCCAATAGCGCCAACCCGCATCACAACAACAGTGATCGCCCCTTCCAACCCGGTGATCTGATCATCCTGGACGGCGGAGCAATCTATGGCGGTTATCTGTCAGACATCACCCGCACCGTGGCACTGGGCGAACCGGGCGACGAGGCACGGCGGATCTACGACCTGGTGCAACGCGCCAACACTGCCGGGCGCACAGTGCTACGACCAGGCATCACGGGCGAGCAGATCGACCAGGCGGCGCGGGCCGTGATCGAGGCCGGTGGCTATGGCGATTATTTTGTCCACCGCACCGGGCACGGATTGGGCCTGGAATGCCACGAGCCGCCCTATATCGTGGCCGGTAGCGTGCAACCACTCGCAGCCGGTACCACTTTCACAATTGAGCCGGGCATTTATATCCCTGGTGTAGGCGGCGTCCGCATTGAAGATGATGTGGTAATTACCGCCGACGGTGGGCAGAGCCTGACCAGCTTTGAGCGCGAGTTGATCGTCCTGCCGCTGGAATAGGCGTTGGCACGTTGGGACGCAACTATTCACACTTGGGGGGACACGCACCCGTGGGCGCGAGAGCGGAGCGCACTCCATTGGGTACACGAGGGCAAGATGCCCTCGCTCCCAGGAGAAAGGTGAACATGTACGTTGGAACGGCAGCTCGTTCCAACGTACCACTATTTTACCCTGATCACAACCGCACAATCAGTTCCATGAGTTGGCGGCGATAGCCCTCACCCGTCAACTCCGCCCAGAGGTGGGGTAGTTCTGCCAGCAGATGGCGACGTTCCTCTTCACGGCTGGCGATATAGGCATTGAGCGCCGGGTGCGCCTCACGATCAATCGCAAGTTGCTCAATGTACGCTTTCGTGGTCGCAATGTCCTGTACCGTGCCCAGATGATCCTGGAACCGCTTCAGCGTCGCCAGTACCTGATCGGTGTCGGGGCCAAGATAATCGGCAAACATCTCCAGCACATAGCGCAGACGTTTGCCCGCGATGCGCGTCTGATGCAACTCGTCGTCATGTTCGTGAACACCATTGCCGTTGCGCAGATCCAGCCTTGTCTCATAGGCCCGCAAGTCCTCATAGCGCTGCCAGATCAGACTGCCGGCAATGTCACGCACCCGCAGCGTGGTATTCCAGCCTTTCTGCTCGTCTGTCATAAAAAGCGCAAAATCACGCTTAAAATCGGTATACCGTCTGGTTTCAAGTTGTTTGAGCAGATCGACATGGGCCGCGGCCCGATCACGGTACAGGACATTCACCAGCGGTTGCATCTCCGCCCGCTGCTCCTCAGGTAAACTGGCAGTATAATCGGCAATATGCTCCAGGAAAACATCACCATCACGTACCGTGCTTGATGCCCGCGCCACCCGCTGGATAGCCTTGCGGAATAGGCGCACCTGATTCGGCGGCGCAACTTCTGCGATAATCGTCAGCACTGCCCGGAGACGGCGAGTGGCTACACGCATCTGATGCACCGCCTCAGCATCCTTATCTGCGCGTACATCCTTTTCCTGGGACTGCAATTTCTTGAACTGACGGCGCAGCATACGACGACTGGCCTCGGCCACCGTTTCAGCACTGTCATACTCAGACTGAACCGGCTGCTCACTCTGTGGTGATTCTGGCACAACCTCACCTGTTTCAACCATCAGATGTTCCGTCTGATACCCGTTCTGTGCCGCCATAGGCAGGTCATCAACCGTAGGTGGAACCACAATCGGCGTGAGAAAATAGGTGATCTGCTTCGGAAATACCCGGTGCCACAGATCGGCTTTTTTGACCGCACGGGCACCATCGGCGTCGGCATTACGACCGATCAAGTGCAACTGCACATGCGTGTCGGTCACATTACAGCGCTCAACCCGAGTGGTCTGACTCTGCGAAGAGTCCAACCCGTCGGCCACACGCAGCAACGCCGCCAGCCGCAGGGTGGTTTCCCGGTCTTTCTTCTTCAGGCCAAGATAGGCTGGCTCTTGCTCTGGACGCACCTTCTTGCGATGGAACGCCACAAGACAGGCTACTATCGCCCGTTCATGGTCGGTCAACTCCTCCATCGTCGTTTGCAACACAATGTCGCGTCCAACAGTATGGTGCTGAGCCGGATCCTTGTTGAGACCAACATTGTGCAGCAACGCCCCCATTTCCAGCAGGCGTCGCGCTGCGGGCGGCATACCATGCATGTCCTGCAACTGATCAAAGAGGGCCAGAGCGAGATCCGCGACGTGACGGGCATGGTCACGATCAACTCCATAGGTTTCAAGCAAGGTTTCAACCGTCATGTCAGTTCCTCCTTCATGATTTCAGGGAGTATCATCAGGGGCTAACTGTAAGATTAAGATAGAGTAGCCCTATACCGATGGTATATCGGAGTCTCAGCTTTCGCCAGGCGCTGGCTGAAGCCAAGCTCCAGTGCCCCTGGCTCAAGCCAGGACTCCGGTGCTTCACAACTGTGGCCGACCAATGATGGTCAACCATACTGAATATGCACATCCTGTAGGACTAAAGTCGTAACTACCGCCGCACAACCCACGCACGTCGTTCCGCCATACTTCACATCCAATGTTCAATGTGGCCGACCACTCTCTCACCGTGCCGCGAAAGAATAAAAAGAACGCCTCCCTGTATCGGGAGACGCACCAGTGTGCATCCACCATCACACCTGGTGTCTGATTATGGATCGGAAGCAAGTAACGCCAGACCGCGTTCAAGTTTCGAGCGATTTTCGGGAACGAGCGTCATATGCTGGCGTAGAGCCACCACCAGCCGATCCAGATCTGCCGCTGTGCCTGCTGGCAGCACCTCAATTTCCAATTCACGGAACACTGCGGTTTTGCCTGGAACAATCATGCTGCCCACATCCAGGCTCAACTCGGCCACGGCCTGCTGATCGCGCAGCGCCAGAATGTGGCGACGCTCAGTCTGAATGGTGAGGATCGGAAAGAGTTGCTCGGCACCCATAATCGACACAAGCTGTGCCCGTGCATCGGCATGCGGCCAGGTTGCCGGATTGGGATCGGCCCACTCAAATTCCCACTCCATGCGCTGATGAATGCCATTGTGCGCCACACCTGGCCCTTTCAGCGTAATCAGCGTGCGTCCATCAACGACACGGGTGCGCAGACCATAGCGGGCGGCACGCAGGTGACCGCTGGCGGTATCGTAGTAGGTATTGAGTTGTTGCTCAAGGTGTGGTTCGTGGTGTAATGTATAGGTATCTAGCGTATTCAAGGCACGTAGTATCGCAAATGCCGCCGGTTGATCAATCCGAAATTTGGCTTCAATTTCCATGATGCTGCTCAAGTAACCGTAGAGCGATGCATGATCACCTCTCACTTATCTTGTGCCCGGTGGCTGTTCCTATAGGCTGAAGTGACGCGATCGCTCGATATATCTTTGTCGCCGACGTTTATCCTGAGCGGAGCCGAAAGAGCTGGCTGACCATACCACTGCGTATGCCCCATAAATTAAGAATAGATTAAACTACTTAGTCAAAAGTTAACATTGTGCATAGTATACCATAGAATCACAAAATATGCGTCGTACTACAATGAGAGTAACTGTTCACGTTTGAGTGGCAGCTCTGTCGTAAGCGTGCATGTTTCTCCTGGGAGCGCGGGCACGATGCCCACGCACATGCGACAATGCCACCGATCCGGCTCAGGTAGGGGCATTGCATGCAACGCCCCTACGCAATCAGGCGCGTAGCCAGAGTACATATTTAAACTGCAGTAGGCGTCACGACATTGAGGGCATACCGAGATGCGGGTCGTAGGCTTTGCTATCGTGTCCCGCACTTCTCGCCTGCGGTGAAAAAATACGGGACACCACCAGCGTCTCTGCGCCGCCACGAAGGCCGCGCAGATTGTACCCAAGAACATCTCGATCAAACCGACTGCGAATAAGCGCGGCGAGTTTTGTAGCGTGGTGCCAGCCGCAACGGTGGTGCCACACGCTGCGGGCGATAGCCTAACAACCGCATAATCGCCGCTTGATCCTGCTGTGGACGACTCTGCATCGCCAGCCGCCCCCCCTCGACCGTGATGCTAATGCGGCGTGGCTCCGGGCTAAGGCAGTGATGCGCTCCCCCACGACCGGAGATCATCTGCTGGTAGGCCCCGATCCCACAGATCGCCAGCACCAGACCCGTCCCTGTATTCGGCAACAACAGCGGTGGCTGTGTCGGACGTGGATACACATCATCCGAGTCGCACGTCTGGCGTCCCGCCAGGCGCACTGGATGCACGGGTGCCTCCCACCCGTCGAGGGGCAACACGACAAATTGTTGGTTCGGCACCAGCAGACTATCGGGCAAGCTCACCATCATGCTGCCGTTCATCAGATACCAATCAGGCTGACCAGGTTGTCCAGGCTTAACCTTGCCCACTTCGATCAGATACAGGCTATGATTGGCAACCGTATAGCGCCCAAACTCCCCGATCAGATGCGGCATGGGCACGTGATAGCGTGCGCACATATCACGCATCGCAATCATAAGCTGCTGCAAGAAATCCTGATAGTCAAAGGCGAAATCAAGCGTATAGCCTGACGTGGGTATCCCACCGCCGAAGTTAAAGTAGCGCAGCGTGGGCACACGCTGGCGCAACTGGCAGTAGGCAACCAGCGAGTCGTGCAACGTTGCCAGAAAATGATCGCGGTCTTCGACCTGGCTGCCAATCATGGCATGATAGAGAACCAGTTGATGCGGACTGGACTGCAACCTCGTAACAACCTGATCGATTTCGGCCTCGGTCAGCCCGAAGCGATCATTGCCCAGGTGATGACCATCACGGTTGCCAGCACTCCGCTCACGCACCCCTAGTTGCAGCGGCAGGGGACAGGATTGCAGTCCATCCAGTTCATCAAGATCATCAAGCACCGAAATAAGGCTGGTACAACCATCCTCACGCAGGCGACGAATAGCGCCCAGATAATTGGCATCCTTGGAACCATTGCAGCAGATCAGACGATCACGGGGCAAAATCTCGTGCTGCCACAGATAACGTGCAATTTCAACATCAGCGGCCGCCGACGTCTCATAATGCGCACCTGCCTGGAGTGCGGTTTGCACCACCTCGGCGGCAAAGTTGGCCTTGGTCGCATACGCATACAGAAACTGACCACGATACCCGGTTTCCTGACGAGCCCGACTAGCCCATTCGTGCATGCGTTGTACCTGGATGGTAATCTGTGGGTAATAAACGACTTCCAACGGTGTACCAAAGCGTCGTGCCAGATCATTCAGGTTGATCTGGTTTCCCAGATAGAGATTTCCATTCCGGCGCGACAGGAAATCGGTAAGCGGCCCTTCGCTAGCGCGATGGTAACGATCCTGTAGGTAGCTGCTATAAGTCTGCTGGTTCAATTGTACCAATGCCCTCCTTGTTGACTATAAGTAAAAAACAGATAACAGGTGCCCGACAAGACAGCACGAACAACAACTCCTGACAACGAATGGTGATCAGGAATCGTTAAATGGATATACCGTAAAACAACGGGAAATCATGCAGTCGCAATAGACAGGCGCTCAAAAGGGGCAAACTGGCAAAGGCCGGATTGGGGCATGGCAAAGCCCCCACATCAGGCGATGCAGGGGCCATTATCAATCAAAGGCTCGGTGTTACAGAAACACAACTACCTTGAAGCGGCTCCAGCCAGGATGCGATTTGAGCGTGTAGCACAGCAGCGCACTGCATGCTAGATTGTGGTTGCCGTCCATATACCCTCACTCAAGCTCATCTGGAAGGTCGTCGTGCTGCCCATAGTGGAACAACAGATAACCAAGAAAGACCATACACCTGCTTCGCCGCCAATAGCGAACGGCTCTGAGCGCCAGATGAGCGCGAATCCCAGGCTGAATCACTCAGCCAGTTGTAAAGTGTACACCCTAAACCCGATCTCGTCAAGTCTCATATGTACAATGGGGGTGACGCGATGACGCGATGACGCGATGACACGACGACGCGATGACGCGATGACGCGATGACGCGACGACGCGACGATGCGACGACGCGATGACGCGATGACACGATGACACGACGACGCGATGACACGATGACACGATGACGCGATGACACGATGACGCGATGATGCGATGACACGATGGCGCGATGACGCAAGGGGGTACATAGCTGCGGCGCGAAGTGAGATGAGGCGAGGCGAGGTAAGGTGAGGCGAAGCCTTCACGTTGAAACGTTGAAACGTTGAAACGTTCTAACGTTCTAACGTTCTAACGTTCTAACGCTGATGCCTTTGCCCCTCGCTGGTCGCCAGAGCTACGCGGGTCATCCGCCATAGTTCAAAGCGTTCGGTATCAAAGCCTTTCAGCGTAGCCGCCACGGCAGCAGCGTGTACCTGTTCGCCCCATTCCGCCAGAACCTCTGCAACTTCTGGATCGTGATACACCCTGGCCGAGATAATGACATCATCACCGGTTGACATACCCACCAGGCGCGCCGCAATGTTGACCGCTGAACCAAAATAGTCCAGCCGATCATTCAGCGTAACCGCAATACACGGGCCAGAGTGAATACCCGCCTTCAGATATAACGGACGTATACCGTTCTCTGGCAGCGACAAGATCTGCTGCGCTTTCAATGCGGTGCGCAAGGCCGATGCCGGGCGATGAAACACCGCCATCACCGCATCGCCAATCGTCTTGACAATCGCCCCCTCCTCGGCGGCTATAATCTCGCGCAACACATCAAAGTGGTTCATCACCAGGCCAAAGGCAGACGCATCGCCAATATCTCGGTAGAGCCGGGTCGACTCGCGCAGATCGGTGAAAAGGATCGTCAGATTACCCACCGAAATGCGCTCACCCGGACGCAACGCCTCGTTCGCGAACAGATCGCGAAAGGCCTGGCGCGTCGTCACCTCGGTGGCGGTCACGGCCTGATCGCTCCAGGACATACGCTCCAGGATCAGTAATTGCTCACGGTCGGTCTTATTTTCCAGCGTCAACTGCGGAGACAGCGCCACATCTGGCTCATCAGCCGGCCAACCAATGCCAAAGATCCCCAGACTAGCTTCCGGTTGGCCCGCTGCCGAGACAGACAACAACTGATGACCGCGCCAGTTCAACGCCCGTAGGCGATAACGACCCTCTTCAAGCATCGGCATCACAGTACGGCGTTCACCAGGTTGGAGCAACTGCTGAATCACAATATGGGGCGTGATTCCCGGCCCACCTATACAAAATTCCTGTTCACTGATGGAGCGAATAGAGGGGTTGGGTCGAAAGGTCAATTCTACCGAACGATCAAAATTGACCTCAAAGTCAATATTGCAATGGTCACAGTGGACGTGCGCCTCAATGTCACTGAGCGTCGAGCTATGCGCTTGCGAACCACGACAGAGCGGACAGAGCAGATCCCAACGAAAGTCGAGCAAGCCCGCACGAGTTGCCAGCAAACACAATTCCAGCACCGCCGAACGCGAAACACCCCAATAATCCGCCAGCGCATAGGGGCGTAACCGCGCTAGCGTGTTATCGTCGCCGCGTTCTATCAACGTCGCCAGCCGTGTCACCAGATCATGATCGGCACCCTGTGCCACCAGCGTCTCACAGAATTGCACCAGACGTTGACGACCACCCGGCGCAAAATGGACACGGGCTGGCAACTCCAACGGCAACTTGCCGGCCAGCGCCAGTTGATCATACTGTTGTATTGTGACATTGAAACTCCGCCGACTCAATACGCCGACCTGAAGCGGAATGGCAATCAAGCCCAGGATATTCTGCGGTCTGACCCAAACCTGATAGCGCAGATGCGTACCACCCTCAGCCTGGGGCGTTAACTCGGCCTGCGCCCGCATTTCTGCTACTGGGCCACGCTGATAACGCCGAACAACGCCAAATCGATAGGGCTGCATCCACTCAAACGGCTCCTCGATCCACTCTACCGCGATACCCAGTTGCAAGAGGCGGAGGCGACGACGGGCATTGCTCAACACTGCCGCATCAGCGCCAGGTTGCTCAACCGAGGGCAGCCCGGTATCATAATTAAAGCGATTCGTATCAGCCAGCAGCGGCCACAATGCCTGCGGGCTGCTCTGGAGATACCACTCCCAGCAGTAGTGAAATTCGCGCAGTCGCACGGGCTTCCTCGCAATCTATGGTTCGTGGTGTGGTTTATGCCAGGACGTAGGCGGTGGATGATCAATTCTGCTCTCTATCGGTCACTTTCAAGTGTTTGTATGTAACCGTTCAGGGGGACTTTCGCCAGCGAGGGTTGCGGGGGCCGCAGGCCCCCGCACAACCCCCGTTTCGGCCCGTTGTGGAGGCAAAGCCTCCACAACGGGCCGAAAAAAAACCTCCGGGCAGGGTCGTGCCCTGCCCAACCACCCTACCTGAACGGTTACGTTTGTATCGTACAAAACGCATGATAATCTAATTTTATCATACCTGTACATACTGAGTAGAGCAATCCGAAATTACAGAGCATACGCGGTTGCTCAAAAAAAACGTCCCTTCACCTTCGTTCAGAGCTTGCCCTGAGCGCAGTCGAACGGGACAAGCTTTTTCGCCTTCGGCAGAGCGGTACTTTTTCTCTTCTGGTTCCAATTTTCGCCGAAGGCGAAAATTGGAACCAGACCAGTGTCTCTTCCGCTCTCATACCTGCGTCACGCGCAACACCATCAGCGCAATATCATCGTGCTGCGGCATATCACCGCTCCAATCGCTGACCGCCGCGATGATCCGTTCGATAATCTGCTGTGGTGGCAGATCAGGATCAGCACAGCCAGCAATAACCGCCTCCAGCCGCTCAAAGCCAAATAACTCGCGCTGGTTATTGTGGGCTTCAATCACGCCGTCGGTATAGAAGACAATCACATCCCCTGGCCACACTGCTAGATGCAGTGCCTCATAGATCGGTGCTGGAACCACGCCGAGCGGCAAGTGGCTGCCGTTGCCTTCAAGAAACAGCACTGTCTCATTACGCAGTAATATTGGTGCCGGCTGGGCCGCATTCACCAGCGCAATCGTCCGATCAGTGGCATCAAACGTGGCATACGAACTGGCAACAAAACTCCCATGCGGCATATCCCCTACCAATACAGTGTTTGCCAGACCTAGCACCATCGCTGGATCAGCCGGGGTGGTACGGGCTGCCGCACTCAGCGCGGTGCGCGCCATGGCCATCAGCAACGCGGCTGGCAGGCTTTTGCCCGAGACGTCACCCACAATAATCCCCAGGCGGCCATTGATACCTCGCTCCATAATCGGGATAAACTCGTAGAAATCACCGGTCGTTTCGCGTGCAGGTTGATAAAACGCCGCTGCCAGCAGTCCGTCGATCGGTGGGGCGACAGTAGGAAACAGGTGGCGCTGGATTTCCTCTGCCAGTGCCAGTTCGCGCTCAATACGCCGCACCGAGTCCTCATACAGCCGCGCATGAGCAATAGTGATCGCTACCTGGCTGGCGAGTGCGGTGAGTAACCGCACCTCTTCAGCACCATAGAAGTTGATCTGTGATTTGAGTACTGCCAGAAGACCAATCGGCTGTTCTTTGACCAGCAGCGGGACACCTAGCCACGATCCAGTAACCAGCGGAGTAGTATCCGTGCTACGCCAGCGCGGATCGCCAGCGATATCAGGTACCACGATAGAAGTACAGGTACTAATCACCGCCTCGTTAAGCGGAAAATAGCTCAACGGGTGAGTAGAACGGCGGGTAACACTCACCGTGCCAGCCATGGCCACCGTTTCGAGCAGAGAGCCTGTCGGGTTGAGCAGCAGGATCGTGGCCGTATCATACTCCACCAGACGCCCGATATGGGCCAGAATCGTGGACAGTACTTCTTGCTCTTGCAGCGATCCACCGCTCAACCGCGCCACATCCATCACGGTATGCAACTGCGCGGTACGTTCGGTGACACGCTGTTCCAACGTTTCATTCCACTGCACCAGACGCTCATGGGCCATATACAGACGCGTGATCATCCGATTAAACGAATCGGTCAATATCGCTATTTCATGCGTCGGCTCAAACCCGACGATCTGCAGACAGCGGGGATGCTCCCCCAGATTACCGCTGACCGCAATATCTGAGGCCGCCTGACTGAGCAACTCCACTGGCTGCACTGCACTCCGTACCACATTCGAGAGAAGCAAGGCCACACTAAGACCGCTCAGCAGTGTCACCAGTATCGCCACCAGTGCAATGGTGCGTACCGGTACCAGCGCAGTGCTGCGTTGCTGCTCCACCAGCACCCCCCAGCCACTCAACACACCCCGCAACGGTGAATACGCAGCCAGGTAGGTAATACCATCCTGCGTATAGGTCGTACTATTGGCATACCCTGCAAACACAGGCGCAATCGCCTCGATGTCAAGCTGTTGTCCAATGCGCTGCCGATCCGGGTGAGCCAGGATCGTGCCCTGCTGGTCAACAATGCTGACACCGCCGCCTGCCACTTGCAGACTATCGACACGCGTCCAGAACGAGCGCAGGTCGATCTGGGCCACCAGCATCCGGTACGTGTTCTCATCGACCAGGGGCAAGGTCATGGTGACATAGGGTGAACTGGTGATTGGCTGAAACGCAACAGGCGAAACACGAATGGAGCGCGTCTCCAACGCTGCTGTAACATCGTCACCCAACGTAACACTTACGGGCGGATCAAAGTGCGTGACGCCCTCAGCCAGAATCTGGTGCAGTGGCCCGGACATAAACAAGATCTGTTCCCCCTGATCGTTCAGCAACCGCAGATCACCATAGGTAAAGGGAAATCGTGCCCGCAGACTAATGAGCGCCTGTTCTTGCGCAGCCAGATCATCGGTTGCCAGCAGTGCCGGCTCCTGCAACCGGAGCGTATCCAGCACATTCTGAAAAAAAGTCGTTATCTCCTGGCCCACCTGAGCCGCCACCTGCTGGTTGCGCGTTTCAACCTGATCGACTATCGCCCGCTGCCCCATCCGAAACGCAACAAATCCAAGCGCAGCCAGAAACAGCAGGGTCAACAGCACAGCAGGCACAATAATTTGTTGGCTCAGACGCGCCCGCCACCAGTGCAAATAGGGCCGGAACAACGCGCTCATGGTAGGGGATACTCCCGCACCACAATCGCACCACGATCCAGATCCTCGGCGATCGCTTCCAGTCTGATCCGTACTTCGAGTGGCACCAGTTCAGTTGACAGCGGTGCCAGGCCCACTCCCCCTGATTGCAGATCCAGGACACGCATCCCTGGCTGCAATGTCCCCGCTTGCAACTCGGTGATCAGCGTAAAAACGGCGGTGTCAATCTGTTTCATACGACTGGTAACCACCACCTCGGGCGCAATCCAACGCTGATCAGAGCCGGTCGTAATCACCAGGCGCTGTTGTTGTTCGGCAGCCGTAATCGCGCCCAATGCCGTTCGGCCTGCCGGGGTATAGATGACATCGGCTTGCGACTCATAGATCTCTGTCGCCAGTTCCAGGCCCAACTCTGGTTTATTGAACCCGCTGAAATCGCCCTGACCACTGGCATAATACACCAGAATCTGCGCATCGGGGTTGATATAGCGCACACCCTGCGTCCAGCCAAAGCGAATACGGCGGATTACTGGAATATCTGCGCCGCCCAGGAAGCCGATCACATCCGACGAACTGATCAAAGCCGCCAGTGCCCCGGCCAGAAAATCGCCCTCTAACTCGCGGAAGGTGACAGAGGTAAGATTGGGAGCCTCGGCTTGCGCATCTACAAGCGCAAATCGCTGTTGTGGATACTCCAGCGCAACCTGCTCGATGATCGGTACATATTCCTGTCCAACGGCAATCACCAGATCATGGCATTCCTGTGCCAGACTACGCAGATTGGTTACCTGGGCCTGATTGCCTTGCCATTCTACGATGCGAAAGCGAATACCATATGCCTGCTGCGCCTGTTGTAACCCACCATAGGCATCGTCGTTGAACGCCCGATCTCCCAGGCCACCCGTGCCCAATGCCAACCCAACGCTCAACACAGGCTGCGGTTCGGTTAGCGCGGTATGACTGGCGACAAAACCTACCCCGATGACGGCCAACAACCCGATCAAGGTTGTGAAAAATCCTAACGTACCGGTTTGATGCATGGTGTAATCCTCAACACAAGCTGCATGGCAGGAGTCTAACTCTTAATATTGTACCAAATCCGAACGATATATGTTCAAGAATCAGCATATCCCTGCCATCAAGTGTATTTTGCGCGTAGATATGGTAGAATTGGCATAGGTATAGCTATCCTACGATAGTTGTGTAGCACCGGAGTCCAGGCTGAAGCCTGGACAGAGCGAGACCCAGGCTGAAGCCTGGACAGAGCGAGACCCAGGCTGAAGCCTGGACGCAGCGCTCCCAGCGTCTAGCCTGGACGCAGCGAGACCCAGACTAAAGTCTGGACGCAGCGCTCCCAGCGTCTAGCCTGGACGCAGCGAGACCCAGGCTGAAGTCTGGACTCCGGTCTTTACATCTCATTTAGGATTGCCACATATCACATCGTGGCTATCAGTGTCGTCTCTCTGTTGATTCGGGTGGTTTGTTCTGCTACACAACAATTGTACATCGGTTACACCCTGGATACCTTATCTGGAGCAAGTATGGACAAAAGCCTGTACCCTGCTGTCAGG
>CALANA010000123.1 GCA_937925925.1 uncultured Chloroflexales bacterium
CCAGGGCATTGCCCACGAGCGTGAAGCAGCGATAGGTTCATACGAATCTCGATTGAAAATGCGCAGCGCATTGCCCACGAGCGTGAAGCAGCGATGAGTAAGGGCTTCGTTCAGGAACGTAGCGACGTGCATTGCCCACGAGCGTGAAGCAGCGATCCCCATCTACTACAAGGGCCAGATGCTTAACACACGCTACCGTACCGACTTCGTTTGCTTCGATGCGATGATTGTCGAACTGAAAGCGCTTGAGCAACTCACAACCAGGGAGAGGCCGTGTTGATCAACTATCTAAAGGCCAGCGGAAAACAAAAGAGTCTGCTCTTAAATTTTGGTACTAAAAGTCTTCAATACAAGCGCATGGTTTTCAATCCAGGTAATCTGCGTAATCTGCGGATAAGGAGGCGCGTATGTATATTGATCATCCCGGTTCAAGCCAGGCAGCCGACCTTTACGAAGACCGAGGAACAACAAATCGCGCAAATTGCTTACCAGGTGATTTGGATCTTTGAGTATCAGCCGCAGAAATTGCTGACCATTGAGTACATCCGGCGTCCAGAGATGCAGGCAGAAATTGTTAAGAAGGTAGAAGAGCAAACCCGGCCGGCTTTACTATTGCTGCGTGGCATTTCACGGCAGGTCGTATCTGTGACTATGTGTCACGTCTCCAGTCCAAACTCGCGTACGAGCTGCTGCACCCAGGCCTTAATCCGTTCCGGTGTCAATTCTGGCGCATTATCATTGTCCAGCGCCAGTCCCATAAATTTGCCATCTTCCACGCCCCGCGATTCGAGAAAATCATAGCCAGTGGTCGGCCAGTAACCAACGAGGTGTGCCCCACGTTCGCGAGCTTTCGCGCCAACAATCCCGATCGCATCCTGGTAGGTATCAGGATAGCCACCTTCGTCCCCCAGCCCAAACAACGCCACCTGCTTGCCACTCAGGTTCAGCGTATCCATCTGTGGAAACAGCGTGTCCCAGTCCGACTGTAACTCACCAATATTCCAGGTAGGAACACCGAGAATCAGCTTGTCATAAGCCTCTAGCTCGCGCAGATTGCAACGGGCAATGTCAGTGACGGTTACCAGACCAGGTTGCACCTGGTCAAATTCCTTCTGGATCAACTCCGCGGCCCTGGCTGTATTACCGGTATCACTCCCAAAAAATAACCCGATTCCAGACATCGTCGACTCCTTATCTGCTCCTTATCTGATCGACCAGCAGCTTCAGACCAATGCACAGGCCAGTCGTTTTATTAGTATATACTAATAAAATTTATTTGTCAATTATAAACAAAAAAAGAACCGACCAGTTCACATCTAGGGTCTACGATGAACAGCCGGTATCGTAAAGATTTAAGGTAGACCTGTTCACCAACGATCAATGCTTCAACCACAAGCAAACCGGGTATAGCAATCCTACCTGAGTTGTGAAGACCTGGAGTCCCGGCATAAGTCGCAATCTAGCCCCGTCCAGGCCAAAGCCGGGACTGCAATGTACAATTGGGATAGACTTGCTATACAACGCAATTTGATGCCCATACAGCCACCAGCAGGAGTTGGACAGGGTTGTGAATGAGTTAAGAAATGACAACCCGGAGATCATACGCTCTCTATAACCAAAACACGATCATAATCTGAGCTGCCCATGTAAGCATCAAGCGCATCAAGATGCGGGTTAAGCCCTGTTGCTGCCCCGAAACTGTACACTGCTCCTGCACACTCAGCTTACCCTCCGGCTGGACTAGACGCACAGCGTATCTGCCATTGTTCTGAGAAATAGGCGATAGCAATGCCCTATTTACAGGTATACCAGAATGAACGAACTTTATTATTAAGGTAGACCTTGACAAATAGGTCAAAATGCGGTATGCTCAGAGTATCATTTTGATAAAGCAAATAAATTCTATTTGTATGTACTAAACTAAGCTGGTAGACAGGGTACCACTCAGTTTGGAATACACAAACATGAGGCATATTGATGCATGATTTCGAGCGACAGCGACTGACACGCGATGACCCTGATTGGGCAGTGTTTAGCCTGGCCGATACCAGTATCCAGATCGACCTGGGACGAGCAGGATTGCTCCTTACAGAAGAAGCGTTTCGCGTGCTTACCAATTTTGTCACGATGACGATCAGTATTCCCTTACGAGGCACAGTTACTTCCACAACCACCCCGCAGTGCGTTATTGGTTACTGTCGCCAAACACATACACTGACACTAGGAGTTGAACAAACGCTTTTTCGCTTTCGTCCCACCGAATTTGAGCGGTTTGCACGGTTGTGCCAGCACGCCATCGAGTCTCTGGAATCAGCGACGCACAACGGTAGCCTGGCGCATACGCGAACGTTCACCCGTAATTGACAGGACGTACGCGGTCGCTCAAACAACATGTCTTTCGCCTTCGGCAGAGCGACACTTTTTGTGTTTTTCTCTCCACCTCTTCGCTTTCAGCGAAGTAGAGAGAAATAAAGCGATTTTTTCCGACTGCCACAGGCGAAAAGGCTGACTAACACCGCCACTACGCACGTCCTGTCATTGAGGAGCAAGATAATGCCAGAGAGCAGAACACATCGACTATTGGCGATGGATGGACGCGGCTGGGCTATAGTGCATCTAGCGGACGGAAACATTCTGCTCGATCTTGGTACCGTTGGTCTGATCTGCACCCCAGCCGATTTTACTACGCTGGCACACATGATCGCCGCCGGGTTGGGATCATATGCCACTGGCGATATTATTGCCTGTGCTGGCCCTCGTCGGGTTTTGTACGCCGGTTCCTATCATGTCCTGATGTTACTGTTTGACCAGACGATGCTGCGTCTGTTTGCCAGCGAAATGCCTACGCTGGCGGCCATGTGCCGCAAAGCGGTTGCAACCCTGGGGCCAATCACACCTGAACCACCCTGCCAACCCACGCTGCCCATGTCGCAGTATCTGCCGAATTGAATGGAGAAGAAACGCATGTCGCAACAGCTTACGATCATCGCAAAATATACTGATTGGCAATGGATCGCGCAGTGTGAACACGGTATTCTGCATCTCACCTGGAATCGCATAACGATGCGCTTACATCCGGTTGAGTGTACGCGCCTGGCGATCTTTCTGGAAGCCTGGTCTCCCGACGATACAGACGGTATTGCCTTTTTGCGTGATGAGAGTTTTCGGCTGATGCAGTCACCCTGTGGGCGAGTACAGTTCTGGTTGTATGACACCGGTTTGCAGTTGATGGTGCCAGATATGCTGGTTTTGCGTAAACTGGTGCAATATGCCGCCAGTTATGTCAACTCAATCAAGCCCGATCCAGTGTTCCCACGTTCGGTTGCCCGGTTGACTGACTGGTGTGAACTGCAAACACCTTTCGACGAAGCATGTTCGCGCAACTAGTACACGATGACGGAAAGAGTTCCAGGGTTTGGTCATGCTGAGCGGAGCGAAGCATCGTGCGCCGCGAAGCATCGTGCGCCGCGATTGGTCATGCTGAGCGAAGCATCGTGCGCCGCGATTGGTCATGCTGAGCGAAGCATCGTGCGCCGCGATTGGTCATGCTGAGCGAAGCATCGTGCGCCGCGATTGGTCATGCTGAGCGGAGCGAAGCATCTTCCCTGCGGATGGGATATGATCCTTCGCGTCGCGCAGGATGCCAGTCGCGTCGCGCAGGATGACGTGCCCGCCGCGCCGGAGGCCTTACCCGCCGCGCCGGAGGCCTTGCCCGCCGCGCCGGAGGCCAGACACCGTATGGCGGTCGTTAGGCCCTCTGGTACCAGGTGCGTAGCTACCGCCAACTGCGGTCAGACAAAAGACACCAATGGTTGCTTACTCAGCGGAGATGCGCCGCTGACAAAAAAAGGCCCTTGTTGCACCACGCTGACAACGCAGCGCAGCGCGACCAACCCTACCCGTGCGGGGCGCTGCGTTGGCTTTGTGGTATGGAGATTGACTATGAATCGTGAGACCTATGCTGGTAACACACCCCGATGCCGCCAGTACCAGTACCACCCGGATCAACCAGTTGCCGCCGAGCGCGACTATCTCAAAATTATGTTCTACCTGAACGAGCGCGGCGAGTCGGCATCAATCACCCGCCTGGAACACTGGATGCACGAATCTGCTCCCCGTGTCACCTATATTTTGCAGCAACTTGAACGCAAGGGGACGATCACCTGTACTCCTGCTGGCGAGATTGTGTTGACGGTTAAAGGCCAATGTTTAGTGCAACCGATCATTCGCCGCCAACGCTTGCTAGAGTGTTTCTTGTTGAATGTGTTACACATTCCCTGGTATCTGACCCATCGCGAAGCGATACGCCTTGAACCGTTTATTTCACCCGTGATGGAAGAGCGGGTCACATGTCTCGTTGGTGATGTTCAGACATGTCCGTATGGTAATCCCATCCCAGGTTGTCATCTGGCCCGACGTGGCACCATGCAATTACATACGGTGCCGCCAGATATGCGCTTCGTTATTACCCATATTGACGAAGAGGCACAAACCGATATACAGCTTTTGCGCTGGTTCTTGACATGGGGATGTATACCCCAGACCACCCTGGTGGTCGTGGAAAAACAGACAGACCATTCGATTATTACCTGTCAGGCTACACGCCAGAGTTTCATTGTGCCCCACCAGTCAGCCGCTTTTGTCTGGGGGGAGATTGTAGATGAAGGAGAGACTGATGATTACTGTCGCCAATCGGATTTTTGTGGCCCCGGAATACGCCGAGGCATTTGAGGAGCGCTTTCGTAGCCGGGCACGGCTGGTCGATACTATGCCCGGCTTTATTCTCAACCAGGTCTTACGTCCAGTCAATCCTGGTGATCCCTATATCATCCTGACGTTGTGGGAGACGCGGGCCCATTTTGATGCCTGGGTGCAATCCGATGCGTTTCGACAGGGCCATGCGCGCTCTAATGCGCTACCAGCGGCTGCATTTACCGCACCTAACAGGCTGGAAATTCACGAAGTTATTCAAGATACCAGCCGGGCGCAACTTCAGATCGAGCCACGCGGCAAGCCGTTTCAGATACATGCAACATAACATCATGAGCCGCACAATACGTGCAATCAGATTTGGGTAATCTCTTGCTGTTGACGAGTATATGCACATGATGAGTCCCTTGCCACGCACTATGTTCCCCTCCGGGGTGTTTTTTCTGACATTAAGCGTTCTCTGCCTGGGAACGATGCTGCTCTCGATTGGAATCGGCGCGATTGCGATCCCACCGCTTGCCACCATTGCCATCCTCCTGCAGCAGATCGGGATCAGCATCGAAGCCCCGACCACGGTGCAGCAAGAGTCACTCTTGCTCATCGTGCGGTTACCGCGTGTTCTTGTGTCAGCGCTGGTCGGAGCAGGACTGGCCGTCGCCGGAGCGCTCTTGCAGGGCGTGTTTCGCAATCCACTGGTTGATCCTGGACTAATTGGCGTCAATAGTGGCGCTGCATTTGGGGCAGTGGTTGTACTGGCGCTGGGGGTAACCCCACTGGGCATGTTTACTCTGCCCATAGCATCGTTTGTGGGCGGAGTTGCCACCACACTGCTGGTCTATCGTCTGTCATTGCGGCAAGGATATATCGATGTGATGACTATGCTACTGGTTGGACTGGCACTCAATGCCATTCTGGTTGGACTGACCGGCATATTGACGTTCACGCGCGGCGGGGGCAATCCCGCAATGGGTACGCTGTCTTTCTGGACGATGGGCAGCCTGACGGGTTCTCTGTGGCAAACAGTGATCAGCGTTGCCCCTTTGATACTGGTAGGCAGCCTCCTGGCTCCAACCCTGGCGCGTGCGCTGAACATGCTGGCGCTGGGGGAACAAGAAGCCCGGCATCTTGGGGTACAGACTGAACAGGTGACCCGACGGGCAGTGGTGGTGGCAGCACTCCTGGCAGGCGCGAGTGTTGCCGCTGCTGGCGCAATTGGTTTTATTGGCTTGATTGTGCCGCATCTGGTACGGCTCATACTTGGCCCGGATCATCGACGGGTTATTCCGGCGTCAATGCTGGGCGGTGCCACACTGCTTACGCTGGCCGATCTGCTGGCACGCACCGTCGCCGCTCCACTCGAAATGCCGGTGGGACTGGTAACGGCGTGCATCGGTGGTCCGTTTTTTCTGGTACTTATTTTGCGAACACCAGCTTCTTTCGGTAGTTTCTTCCGTGCGTAGCACATCATACTATAACAATTTTTTACCGCAGAAGGTGTAGAGGAACACAGACGGTATTGAGAACAGCGAACGGTTCTCGTACTCTGACATTCTCTGCACTCGCTGGGGTGCGGGCCTGGAAAGGAGAATGGAAACGCTACTGGTCGAATGGGATATCTATCATCTGTAGCATCATACAGCGGTTATAGTGTACATATGAGGGAGGTCATCTGGATATGGGACACATACGAAACAGGGTTACATTGGTCTGGCTAATCATCGTTGCAATCATCCTGATCTTGCCAGCTTATCATCAAGGCATGACTGCATCGAGAGTCAATGCCCAGCAAACGCCGGGAGCGAATACCACCGTTTATTTGCCCTTGATTATCGGCCCTAATCCGTTTCAAGGGCCACCCCAACTGCCGGCCATCGTCACGGATATGAATGGAGATACGGTTACGATACAATCGGTTGAGCGCATTATTGGTCTCAGTGGTGATATTACCGAGATTATTTTCGCGTTGGGGTTGGGCGACCAGGTCGTTGCCGCCGACATTAGCGCGACCTATCCTGCACAAGCCCGGCAACTGCCGAAAATTGGCTACCAGCGCGACTTGAATGCCGAGGCGATTATCAATTTCCGTCCCACAGTAGTCATCGGTAAGCGAGGTGCCGGGCCACCGCCAGTACTCGTCCAACTGCGTCAGGCCGGACTAACGCTGGCGATGACCAACGATGGGGTGAGTCTCGATACCCCGGCGGAAAAGATACGGTTTGTTGCCCAGGCGCTCGGTGTGCCCGCACGCGGAACCATGTTAATTGAGCAACTTGAGGCCGATTTCGCTGCAGCCGAGGCAGCACTTCAGCAGGTCAATAACCAACCCAAACCACGGGTGATCTTTCTCTATCTGCGCCAGGGTGAGGAAGGCAATCAGCGCCTGGTGTTTGGGGCCAACACGGCCACCAGCACGATGATCACCGCTGCCGGCGGTATTGATGCCGCGGCGGAGATTGGTATTCGCGGCGTTTTACAGCCAATTACCACCGAAGCCCTGATTGCGGCCCAACCAGATGTTATCCTGGTGTTCGAGTCTGGATTGGCGGAGATCGGTGGCGAGGAAGGCCTCCTGGCTCTGCCTGGTATTGCGCAGACCCCGGCCGGACAAAATCGCCGGATTGTGGCTATGGATGGGCAATATCTAGCCGGTATGAATCCACGGACTGGTAAGGCGTTACTCGACTTGATTGGCTTGCTGTATCCCTGATGCCAGGCGCTATGCTGTGGAAGAAACGCTCTTTTCCCTCCAAATTTTCGCCTACGACGAAAATTTGGAGGGAAGCACAGCAAAACGACCACATTATAACAAGTGCGATTAGTATATGATACCGGTTACGAACAGACAGTGCCAATACTGGGTAGTATGCATCGGTAGCATTTGCTGCCTGCTGATGGCAACCAGTCTGCGCAGTGTAACCGCACAGGATGCCCCGGATCGTACCACCCATGTCGGAGTGGTCGTGGATGCTGGCAATGGTACGGTTGAAACCAGTTGTCTTGAATTGGGGCCAGGCGGCCAGGCGGATGGGGTGCAGATTCTGGCTGCTACGGGATTCACTACGCAGCAGATCAGTGATCGCGAAGAAGTCAGGATGTGCATGATCAACAATCAGGGCTGTCGCGTTGATGCTGGCGAAGCCTGTTTCTGCCAGTGCGATGATCAAACATGCTATCAGTGGATCTACTACGAACTGGTCAACGATACCTGGCAGCGACGCTGGTCGGCCAGCAGCCATACCATAACACCGGGGATGCTCGTCGGCTGGGTCTGGGCAGACACCCAGGCTGTACCGGTTATGCAGCCGGCATTGCGCACGTTTGAGCAGGTGTGCGCAAGCGCTACCCCCACGCCAACCGCATCGCCAACTGCCACGCACACCAGCATTGCGACTGAGACCGCGACGCCCACCGAGACCGCGACGTCGCTGCCAGAAGAAACACCCACCGCCACAGACATTCCAATCGAAACACCGACACCAACTGTCACCGAAACACGACCAACTACAGTCCCCGACACAGAACAGAGTGCGGCAGAGACAATGCGCAACGTTGTTTATTTGCCGTTGATCATCAATGCATCCCCGACAAATGATGATGCGTTTAATGATCTCTCATCCAATCCATATCCAGATCCTGATGCATTGCCAGATCTGCCTGATCCACCTGAGCCGGATATTGTGCCAACACCAATGCCAACGCCAACGCCAACACTCACCCCTAGCCCGACGTTAGAGCCTACCTCGGCGATTATTATTGAGTTTGAGCGACCAACCATGGAACCGCTTGCGCTACCAGAACTTGATCGCCCACCGCCGCCCGCCGCTGCCGGAATACTACCGGGACAATCCGCACCTGACAGCACATCCACCTCGATGCCCAACCAGGCACCTGCCATGAGCAACGAAGAAATAGACGCCTATCCCGGCACGGTGCCCCCGGATCAGCGTTCATCTGCACGCGATGCGTGGTGGCTTCTTGGCCTACTCTTACTGATCGCAATTATCTATAGTGGCCTGATCATCTTTCTCTACACACGACAGCAGCATGAGTTTGGGGCCGCCGACCTGGCGTTCAATAGTTCTGATGAGCAATAGGGCAAACAAGGTACAAGGTTGTAGACGCGCCACTACCGTTGTCCGTGCTCGCAGCGCCTGGTGCTGCGGGCGCAACGCTATCAGCGCGGAGGTTTCAACGTCAACGTATGCCGCTTCATCCCCGCAACCCGCGCTCGCGCAGGTGGGCATCGAGCCAGGCCGCATCATCAGCACTGAGGGCCGGCGGGGGCGGATCGGCGCGGTAGTTTATCCGCCGTTCGTAGCGTGCGCTGCGGTAGATCTGGCGCAAAGCTTCCCCAAGATCAAGCACGACATCTGGATCGGGACGACGCAACGGCACCGGCACGGGATGGATCGGTGTACGTAACGACAACGGCCAGACTTCAAGGCGTGGTCGGCGTTCTGCCCGGCTCAGGAGTATAAAGTAGGGAGCGTCGGGCAAGGGTGTGGCAGTCTGCGGGCGCTTCCCGTTGCGCAGCAGGTCAATCTCCAACAGATGTGCCTCACTGCGAAACAGTTCCTGACGCTTTTTCTCGTAGGCATCAGCCCCATCCACACCAGGGCGCTTATTGACGGGTGAAAGCAGTTCGATAGCAGTAACAAGTGCTTCATTGCCAACCGTGCGGATTTCCAGGCGGGCGTAGCGCGTGGGAACTTGCATAGTAGCCGTGACGACCAGCGGCGCAGGAGCAACGGTTGTCAAGTTGCTTGCCGTAGCCGGTAGATCCGTTTCGAGGATGCCCACATCTGGCACAACCGCCAGGCGCACGGGTGTGATCTCCAGGTTTTCAAAGGCGACATACGGGGTGATAACAGCAGTATAGTGCGGCTGCAACTGGGCCTGGATTTGATCGCACAACACCGTAGTTAACCGGTGATGGACATCCGGCCAGAAGCCAGGAGCTTCGAGATAGGGATCCATACCTGGAAAAGGCAGTTCCATTCTAGCGTTCCTCTCCATAAGTATCATCATCCTACGCCAGGCGCATACGAGCGTTGGGGCTTTGACCTCGTTCCTACGATGGGCACTTACGTCCACAACCCGCGCTCGCGCAGGTGGGCATCGAGCCAGGCCGCATCATCAGCACTGAGGGCCGGCGGGGGCGGATCGGCGCGGTAGTTCATCCGCCGTTCGTAGCGCGCACGGGCATAGATGTGGCGTAGCGCCGTCGTCAGATCAAGCAGAACGTCGGGGTCAGGCGACAACAACGGGATCGGCAGGGTCGGCAGTGGCTCCGTGAGCGCCACCGGCCAGATCTCGGAAACACGCAGGTGGTCGGGGCGAGCCCGGTTGACCAGGCAAACGTAGGCGGCGTCTAGCGGCGGATCTTCGACCTCCCAGCCAGGACGCTGTCCACGTCGCAACAGATCCAGCTCGACCAGATGACAGGGCGACAATAACAGGCGTTCACGCTTGTGGCGATACTGTTCCAGCCCGCGCCCACGTTTGCTATCCGGTGAAAGTATCTCGATGGCTGTTACGAGGGTACTATCGCTCGTCAGGCGGATCTGTACTGTACGCGAGCGCGTGCGTTCGGTGGGCAGTGCAAGCCGCTGGAGGGGTGCGCTGATGACCGGTGTGACTACCGCCGTCGGCGATTGTGGCTCACATGCAAGCACGGCGGCATCAGGATAGACCTCAATCGCAACCATGATACCAACTTCGTCAAGTGATGCACGCACTTCAACATCGGCAAAATATTTTGGGCTGAGGCACGTATTCAACAGGGTCATCACCTCTTCGGCAAGATGATGATGAAAACTGGCCCAATATGTCGTGCTTTCCAGATAGGGATCCATGCCAGGAAACAGTGGTTCCATCGGATAACTCCTTTCGACTGGTGTGCTTCATGATACCATACGGCAGTGGACAATGGACGGTGACATGGTGGAATGTTCCCAGGCTATTGGCACAAGATGTTCGGTGTTGGGCATCTCTGCCGGTTGGAGATCAGGCAGTATAGCACGGATACCGCGTGCGGGTGACGAATCGGAACGACATACCGCTGGTAGAACCATGCTCTGTTGTACCTGTTCACATTTGGGGGAAGCTCTGTATCGTACTTGACAGATCAGGCCATTGCGATTATAAAACAAGGTAAGTAAATTCTAAATATTGATATAAGTATACACTTCCTAAAAAGAGAAACCATACCCGAAGGATCATCTATTCTCTTTTTGTTTCCGCTGATTGCACCATAGGTTATGGCATCCATCATAATCTTGCACCTATCAAGCCGGGACTCCGGTTCATCGCATATCTAGATTCTATGGTTCAACGTTCATAAACCAGGACAGATCGCTAAACCGGCTGAAGCCGGGACTGTGATTGCTTTGGGGAGGACTTTCAATGACCACATTCACCGCCAGATCCCAACTTGCTCGCACCGAACGCCTGACTCGCGCCCGCACACTGCTAGTTGTGGGCTTGCCGATCTGCCTGGGCCTGCTTGCGCTGGCGATGATGAGCAGCATCGCCTTCGGTGCCGCCGACATCGCCCCAGCCGATGTATGGGCGGCGCTGGTCAACTTTGATGCCAGTTCGACCAATCATCTGATCATTCGCACCTTACGGGTGCCACGGGCGGTGATTGCAGCACTGGTGGGGGCTGCGCTAGGGGTGGCTGGTGCCCTGATGCAGGGCATTACCCGCAATCCTATGGCTGACCCGGGTATTCTGGGGATTAACACTGGTGCGGCGCTGGGCGTTGTTGGTGCGGTCTTTTTACTCAAGATCTCGTCGCTCACGCTTTACGCGCTCTTTGCCTTTGCAGGTGCCGCACTGACGGCCAGCGCGGTCTATACGCTCGGCTCACTGGGGCGGGGTGGGCCAACTCCGCTCAAGATTACCATCGCCGGTGCAGCACTCACCGCGCTCCTCTCATCACTGACCACGGGTGTCCTTATTCTCAACCAGCGCACGCTGGAGGAGGTGCGCTTCTGGCTGGCTGGCTCAGTTGCCGGACGCGATCTGAACCTGCTGCTGCAAGTGACGCCCTACCTGGGGATCGGGTTGCTGGTTGCGCTGGCATTGGGCCGCCAGATTACCACACTGTCGCTCGGTGATGATGTGGCGCAAGGTCTCGGCCAGCGCACTGGCTGGGTCAAGGGTCTGGCGGCGCTGTGTGTGGTGCTGCTGGCAGGCAGTTCCATAGCAGTCGCCGGGCCAATCGGCTTTGTCGGGCTGGTTATTCCGCATGCAGTGCGCTTCTTTGTTGGCGTGGATTACCGCTGGATTCTGCCCTATTCAGCACTGGCGGGTGCCACTTTCCTGGTTGCGTCCGATGTAGCCGCACGGCTGGTGCTACGACCGACCGAAATGCCCGTCGGTGTGATGACGGCGCTGATCGGTGGGCCGTTTTTCGTCTATCTGGTGCGGTGGAAGGTGAAGCGCTGATACGGGTGGGTCGGTACTTTTTTTCTAACGAGGAGATCATGCAAACACCCTGGATCACCGTTCGGACGCGCCGGTTTTCGATGCGCATTGATCGGCGTGTGCCGCCAGTGCTGCTGCTCACCTTGCTCACAACCCTGGCCGTGATGGTCATTAACATGGGGGTAGGTGAGTATCCAATTGGCCCGCTTGATGTGATGAAAACTGTCCTGCGTCTGCCGACAGACAACAGCGATTATGATTTTATTGTCAACACGTTGCGCCTACCGCGTATGCTGGTTGCAGCGCTCGGCGCAGGCTGGGCGGTGAAGCGCTTCGGACGTAAGGCAGCCCTGGTCAGCTTTGCGCTGCTTCAAGCCGTAACTCTGCTGGTGCTGCTTGGCCCGGCGTACGGCAATACTAGCGATCTGGTCGTTGCGTTGGCGGTGGGGGCGATCTTCTTTGGCTATAGTCCAGCCTTTACCGTACTCTCGACCGTGATGATGGACAAGACGCGCCAAAACACAGCCGGCACCGACTATACCGTCCAGTACAGTGCCATGTCGCTGGTAAGTTTTGCTGTGGGTGGGTTAGGCCTGACGCTAGCCGGGGTGCTTGGCTATGTCACCACAATTATCATTGCCGCTACGTGCGGGCTACTGGGAGCTGGCGTCGTACTGACGCTCTACCATCCGGCCAAAGCAGAGACTGAGACGGTGCTAGAAGGCACGTTTAGCGCATGATCGGAACAGGTGGAACCAGAACATGGCGACCAGCGTTCTCGACAACAAAACCCTCTTCAGTGCCGCCTCTCTACTGATGAACGTGGTGCTTATGGCACTGAAAGCCCTGATCAGCATCTGGAGTGGTGCGATCAGCTCGGAGGAGACGGCACAACACGGCGAGCCAGCGTGTCAGCGTGGTGGCGTGAGTCGCGGCGGCAAGCGAACATGCGGCAGGTAGGATCATGCTGTGGCACACCTGGCATACAGCATCACTCCGCCCCAGGCTTTCATACGTTTTTTGGAGATCACGAGCGATGTGGCCAGACTTTTTGAAGACGGGCCATGATTCGGGTATGCTTCCAGTACCCAGATACGTTATTATAGACAATTATGATCCGTCTTCCTTCGGAAGATACACAATGTGCGGGCGCCGGGTCTGCGGGTTGATATGCACTTCAGCATGCACACCGTAGACAGCTTCAATGTACACCGGAGTCAACACATGCGCGGGGGGGCCAACTGCAACTACCTTGCCTTGATGCAGTAAACACAACTGATCGCAATACATTGCAGCCAGGTTGAGGTCATGGAGTGCGGCGATGGTCGTGACGCGGAGCCGCTTTACCAGCGCCAATACTTCCATCTGATAGCGAATGTCGAGATGGTTCGTTGGTTCATCAAGCACCAGGCAACGTGGTTGTTGTGCGAGCGCACGTGCGATCAACACCCGCTGCTTTTCGCCACCCGACAGGGTACGAAACAAGCGCTGGGCACATGTGTGCATGTTTACCCGTGCGAGCGCATCGGCGACAATCTGCTGATCCTGTGTATTCGTGCGCTCCAGGGTGTGCTTGTGTGGGTTGCGGCCAAGCAACACACACTCCCACACCGTGAAGTCAAAGTCGCCTGGTCGCTCTTGAGTGACAACCGCCATCCGTTGTGCCAGATCACGCGGCGAACACTGCCACACGGCCATAGCATCAAGGGTAATTGAGCCAGCATGCGGCTTAAGTACACGGTAGATTGTGCGCAGCAGCGATCTCCTTATCTATGTTCGTTAGACGAATACAGCCAAATCTATGATCGTTAGACGAATACAACCAACAGGCGACCCTGATACACTCGGTTGAGTATAGCAAAGGGGCGGAAAAAAATGTTGTGTGATTTCGCACAACCTTGTTGTACGATTCGACACCGTAGATATGTCGTTTGACACATCCTGTATTTATAATACATTGTCGCAATATAAACCTGGAAATGTATCACGTATCATGCTGTACCCAGGCGCATCGCCACGTGTAGTAGAGGTAGGTGTAACCGTTCAGGTGGGGTGGTTTGGAGGGGCATTGCATTGCCCTTCCGTCGTTTCTTTTGAGGGTTTCGCGACGGCCGCAGGCCCCCGCAACCCCCGTGGGCGCACGTTCCCCGGAATGGTTACGAGGCAGGTCATTGCCGCGCTGTCCTACCACGCGGTGAACAGGTGTATCTTCTGCCATAGAAACTCTGTGGTCAACCGATGACCTACGTGCAATTTAGCGGCTCCACACTGCCAGGATCGAATATCCTGCAAACCCTCTATGCCCATGGCTACCGCCTGGTGCTGGAACCTCACCTCCAATCCCTGGTAGCTGGCACAATCACGCAGTCACCCTTGATTATGCTGCTAGCGCTGCATAGTGAGCCTGAAATCCGGTGCTTTGGGCATCTCGCCCAACGTCAGACAACCGCATGGCTTGGCTGGAATACCACCGACGATCCCGCGCTGACGCTGGCGGCGTATGCTGCGGGAGCTCAGGCGGTACTTCCGGCAGCAATGACGGCATCCATGCTGTTGCAGAGTATTGAACGTTCTTGTACCAGCAGGCCAGCACGTCCCATCCGTTCCGAAGATCCACCCGGCCTTCAACGAACCTGCCGCCGGGGTGAGGTGATTCAACTCGCTGCGGATGAGGTGATAGATGTGGTTGATGGTGTGGTCGCCCAGACCGTGTTTCATAGCGATGGGAGCGAAGTTTTGATCGGTCTGAGTGGTCCGGGGCAGTTGTTAATTGCTCACCCTGATGACGCATGCTGCTTGCAACTACGTGCCCATACCAATGCGCTGATCATTGTGCGCTCCTGGCAGGCTGCAGCGACAACCCTGCATTTCCTTGAGTGGCTACGCGATCGGGTGCGCTTGCTGGAAGGATGGAGCGCCATGCAGGCTCGTCCGCACCTTGATGAGCGCATCATCGGCATTCTCTCCGTGCTTGCCGAGCAGTTCGGAGTACCTCATACACGGGGCTTGCTTGTGGATCTCCGCATCACCCATGCCCAACTTGCGGCTGCGGTCGGCACCACACGCCCAACGGTGACGCGCCTGCTAGGTCATCTGCGGATGCGCGGCGCACTTGATATTATCGGGCAGGGTGAAAGCGGGCGCTTCTGCCTGTCCCGTTGGGAGCAGACCAAACACACCAAATGTGAGCCGATGAACCTGGTGTCACGCTGAGAAAAGCTGGATTGTGTATGCGGAAGAAGGGCAGTAGTCGATCGTGGAAGATGGCGCGGGTGTTGCGTAAACCTGATGTAAGCCCGGCCTGCGCGGCCGAACCATCGGAGACAAACGCATACAGGTAGACGCCACCAGTCAGACTAAGTACGGCACCCTGTCAGGTAAACTCCATTGACACCCTTTTCAAGCACGAGATCTACCAGGATGGCACCAGTCTCCGTCGCCGCGGGTCGGCAGTTGAACGCCTGACGTCATGTAGCTGTGTGCTACTGGTCAGCCTCATAGGGAGTCAGCTCCCCGGCAATCACAGCAGTAAGCAGGGCGACCAGTGCTGGAACATGCGCATGCAACACAACCGGAAGTGAGTCCCTGAGCGTACGCTCAGGTTCTCGTCATAGGTAGTTGCTGCTTTTCAGTGTGGGAGAAGGCACTCGCCTACGTCCTGTTAATCAACTTGAATGCATGCACCCGTTCATCCAGATTGGAAATACGGTGGGAGAAGGCACTCGCCTACGTCCTGTTAATCAACGGCAGACTGCTGGATTCCTGTTTCTGCAAGAGGTGGAAACGGCTCGTCAGGCAACAGTCCGGCCGGACGGCGTGGCTTTCCGAAGCGGCCATAGATATAGCGATAAATATCTCGAATCACTGCGGTCATCGGTACTGCCAGAATCAGCCAGATAATCCCCAGGGGGGTCAGAACAATAATTAACATCATCACCAGTGCCGGATGAATGTTGACGCTATCACCAACGACGCGTGGCACCAGGATATTGCCTTCAATCTGCTGAATGATCAAAAACATCAGCGCAATCGCCAGGCCGGTCTGCCAGGAGTGGAACAGCCCCACAATGACAGCCGGTACAGCTCCCAGGATCGGCCCGATAATCGGAATCAACTCCATAAAACCGGCAATCAGGGCCAGCAGCAATTCATACTGAATGCCCTCCACGCCAAACAGTTTCATAATTGTCAGACCGCTATAGACCGCAACCGCAATAATAATGCCCAGGAGGAGTTGCCCACGGAAGTAGCGGCTAATAATACGATCCGAAATGCGCAATATTGCCCAGAAATCTGCATGGAGCCAGCGCGGAACCACACGATCCACAGATTGGGCCGCACTTTGCAAGTCCATCAAAACAAAGAAGAGCCAGAAGGGAATCACGACAAAGCCTATCAAGAAAGTGACCGTTGATACCACACCCAACCCGGTATTCACCAGAAAATTGATCGTACTGCGAATATAGGTGACCACATTATTACGCAACATAACCAGCGCTTGCTGAAAGCCTTCATTGATAAAGACGCGTGTCCCTTCTGGAAGCGTGCTAATATATTCCTCCAGGCTGGCAATCCACTGCTCAAACTGAACTGTCGTTGGCAGCCCCTGGAGCAAACTATTCAATTGACTGATCAAGGCTGGCACCAGCACCCAGATGATCGACGATATGGCGATCAACCCTCCCGACAATACCAACACGACGGCCATCCAGCGCGGCATCCAACGGTTCAACCGATTGACCAGCGGGAACAACAGGTACGTTAACACCACCCCAATCTGAAAGGGCAGCAGCGCAGACCAGGAATACCAGATGACCCAGATAAAGGCAACAATGGCGATAATAACCAGAAACAGACGGATCAGATCGTCAGGGTCAATACTACAAATACGCATCCAGAGCCGTTTCCAGGCCCGAAAAGAGCGGGCCTGAGACTGCACCAATTCATCGTCTTCCGACAGGGCTTCCATCTCCATACCTGCGCGAATTGGAAGATGGGGCGCATCGACCGAGATGTGCGCTGGCGGTATGTGCAACTGTTCAGGGCCAATCACATGTGGTTCAGGTTCAAGTATGTTCGATGTATCTTGCCGATCCTGACATGATCGTTCCGTTCGTATACTCATCATATTTCTCCTGATATGTAGGGCTATGTTGCCTCTTTCGTTTCGTTTGCCGTATTCTGAAGGGTAGCCACTGTTCGGATCCTGACGGCTTGCTGCAAACGAAACTCGCGATCAAGAACCGTTATCAATACCACCACTGGTACTGTGAGAAGTGCGGTGACAATACCCCCAATTTGTCCCCCAATAAAGAGTGCAAGCAAAATAGCGGCTGGGTGGACATTAATGGCACGTGAAAAGAAGAAAGGAACCACAATGTTTACTCCAAGAATACCAATAGGCACACCCCAGACAACTGACCACAATGCAAGCCATGGGTCAACTGTTAGGGCACTGAGGATCATCAAAATACTGCCAATAATACCTCCCAGATACGGGATAAACTCCAGAAAACCACTAATGATACCAATCGTGAACGCATAGGGAATACCCAGCAGTTGCAACATCAGGGTATAGGCTATCATCCAGTAGCCTGAGATACACAACTGGGCCACGAACCAGCGACTTAAACCCACACTGGCGCGTTCGGTAAGCTGGATGATACGTTCATGATGATGTTCAGGTATCCAGGTTCTGAGCAAGGCCCGGCTGATATTTTGATCGACCACCAGAAAGAAGACCAGGACGGCAATAATAAAACCAGTGAAAAGCAGATTGCCGGTATTGGCCAGGGTTCCCGGAATAGTGAGCGCCAGACCACGGAGTACTTCGGTGACCGCTGGTGGTGGGCCATCTTCCGGTTGATTGGACAGGTTAAGCAAGCGACCAATCCCTGGCAGTTCATCGAGGTTCGCAACAATACTGGCGATGATCTGTTCACTATTGGTTGCCAATGCCCCCAGATTATCCAGGACTAACGGAACAATCAGCGCCAGAATCAAGGCCACGATGAGCATGGCTCCAATATAGACCAGAATAACAGTCCACATCCGGGGCAACCCCCGTTGCTGGAGCGTGTCGGCGAGCGGATTGATTAATAAACTAAGCAACACGGTAATGAACAACAAGCCAAAGATGTTGAACAACACGTTCACATAGGTAATAACGATATAGACCGCAATTGCCAGTCCAAATAACGCGAACCAGGTTCTAATAGTAAAAACAAAAACCGATTTTTGTTTATGCATACGCTATGTATTAACCTTAACTGGTGGTCTGCATAGCATCAAATGACAAAATATTTTCAGACCCCCTACTATACTAATCTAATACCGTTTCGACATGACCCTTCGACATGTTCATGTCATGCACACGTGGTATGCGGTCGTGCATCCCCCGATGGGTTTCGCCTAAGGCAGGAATTCCTCCTGACTCCCTACCCCTCCAGGCAGGGGGGTGGGGGTCGAAAAGGTAACTGTTCACACTCAAGAGAGTACGCCCACCTACGAGCGCGGGCCGCGTGTCCGCACGTGCGTGATGGCGGGCAGGACACCCGCGCTCCCAGGCACACCATGAACGCTGACGACAGAGCGTACCCCCAGATCTGAACAGTTACTCAAAAAGATATGGTACAACATACACGCTGGGGCATCCGCCGACCGGTTTCGCCTGTGGCAGTGTCGTGTGTCTGCCCTTGCTCTGCCATAGACGAAAAAGACGTCTGTCTCAAACCAACGCATAACTTCTGTCATGATAGCTAATATTCTGCCATTCTTTCACGCTTTGAGCAACCGGTATATCTATAGCCAGTCGCAATGAGTCGTAAGAGAAGTGTTCAGTCTTCTCCTGGGAGCGCGAGCAGATTGCCCGCACAGGTACGACGGCGGGCGGGACGCCCGCGCTCTCAGGTTCGACGACGGGCGGGACGCCCGCGCTCCCAGGTACGACGGCGGGCGGAACGCCCGTGTTCCCAGGCGTACCATGAACGCTGACGACAGCGCTTTCCTCTCAATGTGAACAGGTACTCCAAACGTACCTGTTCACATTTCTCCTGAGAGCGAGGGCATCTTGCCCTCGTGTGCCCGATCGAGTGCGCCCCACTCTCGCGCCCAGGGGTGCGTGGTACCCCAAGGGTGAATAGTTACTCCAAACCATATCTTGCGCAAGATGATCTCCCATGTTACACTATACCATCCTGGTATTAACCAATGCTCAAAAGCATGAAAAGGCCTGATATGGTAAATCAACAGGATCAAACAATGCCCTCAATACCTGCCTCTGATGATCAGATCGCCCGCATTGAACACCGCCTGGCGGATATTCAGCTTTTGTTAGAGCATCAGACGATTGCGATTGCGCAACTACAGGATGAGATTCATCATGCGCGGCGTAGTGATGATTGGTATCACGTGCAATTTAGTGAAATGATCCGCATCTTAATACGCGACATTCGTGAGTTGCGCGCAGCATTGATCTGCTCAGTTATTAACGATGGCCCGATTAACGCCCAGTTGTTGTATACGTTACTGCGCAAAACAGCGGACGATGAACGCGATCTGTCGGCCCTGTCTAACCCACCGCGATTATTTTGACTAACTATTGTATCATCAACTGGCACGACGTTTGCGCAACGATGCGGTATCCATATTTTCTTTTCTTGCTGTCCCAGATCAACAGGGAGTAAGCAACCCGCAATCCTTCCCATAAACCTACCGTGAAGGTTCTGTGTATGATCAATCGCTTCCGCTATTACCTGACGCTGATTGGACTACTCTGGGGGATCTTGCTTCCTTCCGCCTGTGCGTACCTGGCAGAGAGTTCCCCGCCTGCCCCCACGGCCACACCACCACGTTCGGCCCTTATGGCTCCGATCATTGTCAACACTCCGGCAACACCCTCAGTAACCCCGGAGCCTCCGGTTTATACCTATACCGTTATCAATACCTACCCCCATGATCCGGCCGCTTTTACCCAGGGTCTGATTTTTGAGAATGGGGTGTTGTATGAAAGTACAGGCTTATATGGCCGCTCCTCGTTACGTAAGGTTGACCTGGAAACCGGCACAGTCCTACAAATCCACGAACTGGAGCCACAATTTTTTGGCGAAGGCCTGACCGCGTTTGGCGATACGCTGATTCAGTTGACCTGGCAATCGAACGTGGGATTTGTGTACGATAAACACAGTTTTAACCTCTTGCGCGAATTTTCCTATCCAACGGAGGGGTGGGGCATCACCCACGATGGCGAACAACTGATTATGAGTGATGGTACGGATCGGCTGTTTTTCCTTGACCCGGAGACGTTCCAGATAACAGGGCACATCTATGTCACCGATGCTGGTCATTCGGTAGACCGGCTGAACGAACTGGAGTATATCCATGGCAAGATCTATGCCAATATCTGGCAAACCGATCTCATAGCTCGCATTGATCCGCACACAGGTGCGGTAGAAGGATGGATTGACCTGAGTGGATTACTGGCAGAAGAATATCGTCAGCAACCGGTCGATGTCCTCAACGGCATTGCCTATGATGCCGAACATGATCGGTTCTTTGTCACCGGGAAGCTCTGGCCAAAGCTCTTTGAGATCAAACTGATTGTCCGTGAATAATACCGTTTCGACGTGAACCTTCCGCATGTTCTTGCCATTTGTACTCCAATGAGACTGCGTCGGGTGGGCGGGGGCCTGCGGCTCCCGCCTATGTTCCTTTGCTGGTGCGGCGCAGCTTTGCCGCGCCGCACCAGCAAGAGCATTTCGGCGGAGCTGCGCCTCGCGCAATCTCGTTCCAGGGAAAGGCTCGTTGTCGTATGCGCAAGCGAAAGACGAACCAACGGATGCGGAAGGTCGAAGTCACATTGGTATAACACGAGTAGGACTTACGCGGTGGTATGGTCAGATAGCCTTTTCGCCTGCGGCAGAGCGGTACGTCGTGTACATACTATTTGCTTAGAGTTGTGCCGCATACCGCACAGCATTCTGGAATAACAGCAGCCCATCGCCCATTTGTCGCCAGGGTTCGCGTGTCCAGCGTGGATGTTGTTGTGGTAGCACCGCATCTTCGGGATGCGGCATTAAACCCAGCACGTTCCCTTGCGGATTGCATAGTCCGGCAATATTGCCAACCGAGCCATTGGGATTGGCTGGATAGGTGACATCGCCCCCATCAGGAGCAACATAGCGCAAAGCGATCTGCCCCTGGGTCTGTAACTGATCGAGTATGGTGTCGTCTGCTACCACCAGACGGCCTTCACCATGGGCGACAGGCACCTCGATCGGCATCGTCATCCCCTGTGTAAAAATACAGCGACTTGCTGGCTCGGCAGCCAGTTGCACCCAGCGGCATTCAAAGTGGCCGGAGGCATTATGCGTCAGGGTTGCCTGTGGGCGAACATGCTCGGTGGCTGGTTCACCCCCCTGCAATCCCGGCAAAATAGCAGCCTTGATCAGCACCTGAAAGCCATTGCAGATGCCCAGCACCGGTCGTCCATCAGCCACGAACGTAGCCAGTTGTTCCCCCAGCCGATGTTGCAGATCAATCGCCAGCAGTTTGCCCGCACCAAGATGATCACCATAAGAAAAACCACCAGGTATGACCAGGAACCCATAATCGTGCAGACACAGGCTGTGATCAGCCAGGCGATTGATATGCACCCGCTCAGCCTGGGCACCTGCCAGTTCACATGCTGCTGCTGCATCAGCATCACGGTTAATACCGGGCGCACGCAAAATCAATACTCTTAAGCCCATCGAAACTCCAACTCTACTTCGCCCACCTTGATACGATCACCTTGATGCAGGCGTTGCGGAACGTGGGCTGGTATATGCACGCCGTTAATCGTTGTCCCGTTTGTGCTACCGAGATCGGTGAGCGTATAGTGATCGTTGTTTCGGTCGATAATAGCATGATTACGCGAGGCAATGCCCCGGTCATGTTCGGCCAGATCGATTTCAGGATAGTGATTTTTGCGCGGATCACGTCGCCCAATATTGCATGGCAACCGATCAAGTTTGATCTCCCACGTGCTACGGGGCGATGTTGCCAGAATACGTGCCGATGGCAACCCTGCCAGCGGCGCTCCACATCCAGCACAGAAGCGTGCGTTCACTTTGTTCAACCGGCCACAGCGGTCACATGTTTTTCCATCGACTACGGGTGCTGGGGGTGGTGGCGACGGGGGAGCCACCGGTACTGGCTGTGGTGGTGGAGCCTCAATCGGTGGTGGAGTAATGCGCTGCGTCGGATCAATATAGGGCGCATCCAGGCAGTTGAGCAAGGCCTGTTCCATCACCAGCGCAGACTGGTAGCGCTGTTCGCGGTTCAAGGACATGGCCTTGATGATCACCTGTTCGGTTTCGGCATCGACCGAGGGATTCAGTTTGCGAATGGAGCCTGGCTGTGGTGGTTGGAGTGGTACGGGAGGCAGGTTCGTTAGCAGATGTAGCAATGTGGCTCCCAGTGCATAGATGTCGCTGCGCGCATCGGTCTGCCCTTTCCCATACTGCTCTGGTGGTGCATAGCCCGCTGATCCCATGGCGACCGTGTCTTTGGATTTGCGCACCTTGTAGGTACGTGCCACGCCAAAATCAATCAGTTTGAGAACACCTTCAGGCGTAATCATGATATTGGAAGGCTTGAGATCGCGGTAGATAATCGGTGGGTTCAGGGTGTGCAGATAGTGCAGCACTCGACACAGTTGTACCCCATAACCAATGACTTCCTGCTCCAGCAGTGGTGCATTGGCATCGTGGATGCGCATCTCGAGCGTCTTACCAGGGACAAACTCCATCACCATGGTTGGGCGCCCAGATTGCTCAAAGTAGTCACTCACCACAATCAGGTTCGGATGGTGAAGTCGGCGCAATAACTCAACCTCCTGCTGAAAGAGTTTGTGATTGTCTTCCACTTCTTCCGGGGGCGTGTTTGGTGGTAAGCGCATTTCCTTCAGTGCCCAGATCGAGTTATCACTGGTGCGCCGCACACGATAGACTGCACCCATACCACCCCGACCGATCGGGTTCAGAATGACGTAGTCACTGTGGGTACCGTGCAAGGTCGTATCTGGTTGTAGCAGGTCAAACATGGTTCTATGCTTTATGATCCATGATTCGGAATTGCGTACACGTCCATTATATCACGATGCTGCACCAGGTTTGATAACGTCTATGTACGTAACCGTTCACATCTGGGGGAAGCGCGGTCGTCAGCGTTCATGGTGCGCCTGGGAGCGCGGACGTCCCGCCCGCCAGCACGCACGTGCGGGCACGCGGCCCGCGCTCGCAGGCGGGCATGTTCTCTTGAGGATGAACAGTTGTTCAGACAGGCTCTAAGGTTGTAGCTGCATCGCTCTCACCTGTTGCCTGTCATCGATCGCCACATTGCGCCCTAGTCCAAGCGGGCCTCCCTCCCTGGTTGTCGGTCATCCTGCGCGGAGGCGTCGCCGGAGCGAAGGGCATCCTGAGCAAAGCGCAGGGCATCCTGAGCAAAGCGCAGGCTCGTATCCCAGCAGACGGGGAGATGCTGCGCTGCGCAAGATGCTGCGCTACGCTCAGCATGACACAACCCTGCGCAAGATGCTGCGCTGCGCTAAGATGCTGCGCTACGCTCAGCATGACACAACCCTGGAGCGATGACCGTCATCGGGGACTAGTGGTTGACCACCGTGATGGTGAGGGATACGTAGGAACGACGTTCGTCGTTCCTACATGCTCTGTATATTGAGCGTGGTCAACCACTAGCGTTGAATGAGCGGCAGCATAGACTTGCTGACCGGTTGGCATCGGTGATGCTTTCATATCATCCAATTCCCGTCGCACATGCGCGGGCAAGCTGCCCGCACGCCCCGGAGCAGCGTGAACTCTTACGATGGGATATGTATTGACACCACCGCCGGTCTATATTACACTAAGGAGCATCTTTACCAATGTATGGAACGCTTCGCAGTCAACAAAGCGGCCCTCTGCTAGACGAGACAATGAGTGGCGCGGTGCAATAACCCGATCCACATTTCCGCGACCAGCATATGGTGTTGCAGGTCAGTGCATCTCTCTACCCCACTGTTTGATGAACATATAGTGTGCGATCATAGCGTGTACCGAATAAACAACATAATGTGAAGGAGGTTTTGATGTTACCGCCCCGAGATTTTATTGTTCCGGCCATGATTCGCGTTGGTTCCGGTGCTGCCGATCAGGCAGGTGAGTTGTGTCGCGTAAAAGGGTTTAAAAAGGGCTTGATTGTCACCGATAAAATCATGCAAAACCTGGGATTGGTGAACAAGCTGGAACAGGTATTGGGCCAGCAGGATATTCAGAGTGCCGTCTATGCTGGGGTAAATAGTGAGCCAGTAGTTGAATACGTCCAGGAAGGGTTTGATCTGTATCGAGAACAGGGCTGTGATTTCCTGGTGGGGCTGGGTGGCGGTAGCCCGATCGATACCGCCAAGGCCATTGCCGTTATGACCACTAACCCCGGCTCAATTGAGAACTATAAAGGCATTGGCAAAATCGGGCAGCGCGGCGCACCCCTGATTGCTATCCCCACCACTGCTGGCACGGGTAGCGAAGCCACGATGTTTACAGTGATTACCGATACAAAAACAGATGTGAAGATGTTAATTGGTAGTCCACATCTGATGCCAGATATTGCTATTGTTGATCCGCTGCTCACGATCTCTTCACCACCGAGCGTGACGGCAGCAACTGGTATTGACGCCCTGGTGCATGCCATTGAAGCCTATGTCTCCGTGAAGGCCCAACCGATGTCAGACATATTCTGCCTCTCGGCAATTGAATTGATCGCCGGCAACATTCGGCAGGCCTGGTCGAATGGCACGAACCAGGAGGCCCGTGAGAAGGTGATGCTCGGCGCACTACAAGCAGGCATAGCCTTTAGCAACTCCTCGGTTGCCCTGGTACATGGCATGTCGCGGCCAATCGGAGCATATTTCCATATTGCCCATGGCGTCTCGAATGCCGCCTTGCTGGCAGTGGTGACGGAGTTTAGCCTGATTGGCGATCCGGTGCGCTACGGGCATGTGGCGCGAGCCATGGGTGAGCATACTGATTTCATGCCCGTGATGGAAGCGGCCGACCTGGCGGTCAAGGCAATCAAGCGCTTGATACGTGACATCAAGATCCCCTCGCTGGCTGAACTGGGCGTGGAAGAGGAGAAGTTGATCCGCCTGGCTCCATCTATGGCGGATGCGGCGATTGACAGTGGTAGCCCGGCCAACAATCCACGTAAGCCGACCAGACAGGAAATTATCGATCTGTATAGTCGCGCCTATCATCAGGCGTGAGGTTGGCCCCTCTGCAGCAGGTATCTGCATTATCCGGACACTACTGACCAGGCGACCCTCGGTATTGTACCAGGAGCAACCTGAATATTGTGAGGGTCGCCTTTTTGTGCTACTATATCCTGCACAGCTTTTGAAACCATTGATTGTCACTTCTGTGGCTTTCAGGTATCATAGAGGCATGCAGCGTTGCACAGGATGGCCTCTGCATAAGATCGCTATGCACGATGTGTTCCGCAGCATAGTATCCATAAAGCGAGGTGAATGGTCAACCAGGTCAATGCTGGCTCGGAGTTCTCTGCCCATACTGCCCGAAGTATCTCACAAGACGATCAGCGGATCATGACTGGTCATGCAAAGTCTGTGGAAACCCGGCAGGATACCATAGCTACCAGGCACAATGAGAGGAGTAAGAATAGACGCACAGCGTTGTGCGCAATAGCAGTGTGAGCTTCAAAATCAAAGAGAAAGAGATCTCAGGAAAAGAAAGAACCTTCGCTATTGTGGAGTTTAGAAGTATGAGTAACCTATCTGTTGAACGTAATGGATTGCGATGGATACGCGTTGATTTACATATTCACACCCCTGCATCCGAAGATTATGCTGAGCCAGGCATCAGTTATCTGGATATTCTGCAAGAAGCTGAACGACGGGAATTGGAAATTATTGCCTTTACCGATCATAACACTGTTCAGGGCTATGAGCATTTTCAACGTGAAATCGATTTTTTATGCACCCTGGAAACCGCCGGGCGGCTCACTCCTGAAGAACAAATACGATTGGATGAGTATCGGCGGTTGTTGAGTAAGATCAATGTGCTACCCGGTTTCGAGTTTACGTCGCATTATGGCGCACATATTCTTGGTATTTTTAACACCAACCACTCGCTGAGCTTTATTGAAGCAACACTGATTCAACTGGGTATTCCTCCCGATCAACTCAAGAAAGGTCTGTGTAGCATACCCAACACCCGCTATGTCACCGACGCCTACGACATTATCGCTCGTGCCGGTGGACTGGTTATTGCGGCGCATGTCAATGGCCCGAATGGCGTTATCACCGAAACGCTGCGGATGGGCACTAGTGGGCAATCGCGGGTTGCCGCTACCCAGAGTTCCTCCCTGCATGCGCTTGAGTTTATTAACTTTTATACCGACCACGACAAATTTACCTCGCCTGGTTTCTATAACGGCAAAACCGAACACTATGAGCGACGGATGTTCTGTATTCAGGGCAGCGATGCACATCGTCTACGCCGCCTACCCGATGGGGACTTACAGGATTGGCGACGACATGGCATTGGCGATCGCTATGTTGAATTGTTGTTGCCCAATAACAGCTTTGAAGCGCTCATAGAGTTGTTTACAAGCCAGCACTTTGACCGCGTGCGGGTGCCCAAACGCGATCAAAAACAGTGGGCAATTGATGTCTTGCGGTCAGGTGCTACTTCCGAACGCCAGATTTTGCGCAGTATCGACGACGATCCGCTGTCTGCGGGTGAATTGTGGCGCGATGTCGCTGCGTTGGCGAATGCAGATGGCGGCGTGTTGATTATTGGGTGTGAACCAGGCGGGCGCATTACTGGGATCACCCGACCTGAACAGGTCAGCGAGATTCTACGCCAGAGTGTACGCGAACACCTTGACCCCCAGCCATACATGTCGCTTGAACTGATGCCCTATGAAGGGCACGATGTGATGCGGGTTGAGGTCAAACCCGATAGCGTCCCACCATACATAGGTGACAACGGGGTCATCTATGTGCGTCACGATGGCGAAACGCAGCCTGCTGATCGCGGCGAGATTATGCAACTCTGCCGCCGGGCACTGGCCAAAGGGGGCAGTTCGCCCCTGGATAATGGGCAGGATCTCGATTTACCACGCAGTGGAGTCGAGATTGTGAGCGATCAGCGGCGTGGTGGTATCTGGAACTACGAAGTGCGTGATCTACGCACGACGGCCGGTGTCACCCGTGATAAGGCGCAGGGATTGTGGGCCTATGCGATCAGCCGCCACGAAGATTTGCGCGAAGGCCGAATCGACCTCCAGAGCCAGGTACGCTGGCGGGGCCGCCTGGGAGTCTGGCGTGCCTATCGGCAGGGAAATCGTACCAAATACGATCTCGTGCATCGTGATGCAAATGGAATGATCGATCACGTGTTCTATGGTGTTTCCGATTGGGGTTTGAGTGAGAACTGGCTGGCGCTGTTGAATGAGCGCAGTGGTGTACCCATTGAACAAGAGCCACAGGCGTTTGATCAAGAGGAAGACCTGCCCTTTGGCCCTGACGATAGCTTGCCAGACCTGACAATACCTGACAAACCCTGGGGTGAGCGTCGCTACCGTTGGCGGGGGCGTGGCGGTTTATGGCGTGTGTACCTCGATGGTCATAACGGGGCTTATTTTGATCTGGTTATGAAGGACAAAGACGGCAACGGCTATCAGGAGTTTCAATCTGTACCCCGCTCCAAGTTGACCGATCCCTGGCTGGCGCTGATCCGTGTCCCGCGTCCACGCACTGGCATTGAAGTAGTCAGTGCGGAACTTGATGAAGATGGCGAATGGCGGTATATCTTCCGCAATCTACGCACTGGTGACGTGAGTGGTATGCCCTGGCGACTGCAAGACATTGAGGCCGGAACAGTACGTGAATATGCGGCCCGCATGTATCTGCGCGATAATCCACTCGACGAGTCACAGGTGCGCTGGTGGGGCAATATTGGCTATATGCGCCCTATGCGCAGCCAGGTTGACCTGGTCTATCGTGATGAGCAGGGCAAGGATCATTTCTTCTATGCAGCACGCCGCGAAGAGCTACAGGGCGAGTGGCGTGACTTGCTCGATCTGTATGAGGAAATGTAAGCGGCAGGGTTGGAGCGTTGGAACGCTCCAACGTTCCAACCCTGCCGAAGGTCAAAAAGCTTGTCCTGAACGAAGGTGAAGGGACGTTGTGTTTGAGCAACCGCGTAGCCCGTGTTCATAACAGGACGTACGCGGTGGTATGGTCAAATAGCCTTTTCGCCGTAGTTTACCCCTTCGACGACGCTCAGAGCTTGCCCTGAGCGCAGTCGAACGGGGCAGGCTCTGAGCGAAGCCGAATGGGGCAAAACAGTACTTTGTTTCTTTTTCACCCACATTTTCACCTACGGGGAAAATGTGGGTGAAAAGGGAGTTTCTTCTACGCTGCTGCAGGCATAAAGGACGTTCTGTTCACGCGACCGCGTACGTCCTGTTCATAAGGTACTAGAACTGAGGAACAGCAACTCAGCACAGAGGATGCAGCAGAGCGCATCGTTCAGCAACTCTGAATTCTATGCGCTCTCTGTGGTAAAAGATTTCCGTTCTACTCTACACCAGCAAACTCAACGGTGCTTCTAGTAGCCGCTTGAACTCTTGCAGAAACTGCGCCGCTATTGCTCCATCAACGATCCGATGATCAACACTGAGCGTGACATGCATAATCTCGCCTATGACGATTGTGCCATCACGTACCACCGGTACTGTGCGCACAGCCCCGACCGCCAGTGCTGCCGATTGTGGTGGCGTAATGATCATCCCGAACTCAACCACGTCATACATCCCGAGATTGGAGACCGTAAATGTGCCGCCCTCCAGTTCATTGGGCTTGATCTTGCCTTCCCGCGCCCGTGTTGCCAGTTCCTTGACTTCTGCCGCAATGATACCCAGGCTCTTTTTGTCCGCATCAACGATGGGCGGTGCCACCAGACCCTCTTCTATCGCAATCGCCACACTGATATTGATCTGCGCATGTTGCACAAAGCCAGGTTGCCCGTCGGAACCAGCAGCATAGCTGCTATTGACCACCGGAAATGCTCGTAATGCCTTCGCTGTGGCCTTGATCACCAGGTCGTTCACCGAGATTTTAACCGGGGCCACACCGCTCTCATTGATCTGCGCACGCCACTGGAGTGCGTTAGCCATATCAACCTCGGTCGTCACATAAATATGCGGTATGCCTGGCTTGGCTTCAGTCATACGCCGCGCAATAGCACGCCGCATGCGAGTCATAGGAACGACTTCCCCTGTCGGCAGGGTTGCTGCCGCAGGTGCTGGTGCCGCTGCCGGTCTGGATGCGGGTGCGGGCGCTGCAGGCGCTGCAGGTTCTGCCTTTTTGGGGCCGGGTACCGGTTTCGGTGGTGCCGCAGCCGGTGCTGATGTGGTCTGGCGCTGTTGATAGAGCGCTTCCACATTCTCCTTGATGATCCGCCCACCTGGCCCGGTACCTTCAACGTGCCGCAGATCAATCCCATATTCCTCGGCCAGACGCCGAGCGACGGGTGAGGCGATGATCCGATCCTCAACCGCATGTCCATTCCCTGGCACCTGACGTGCCGGGCCGCGCTGCCTTCCCTGCGCTTCAGACGGTGGTTCAGCCTGCGTCAGTTGCGATCCTACCGCTGCTGCTGACTCGCTCGACGGACTGGTTGCCGTTGTATCAACGGGGTCTGCCTCGCCTTCGCCAATAATCGCTATCGTTTCGCCAATTGGAACCGTCTGCCCCTCCTGCACGAGAATTTGCTGCAGTGTGCCGCTTTCATACGACTCAAGCTCCATGGTGGCCTTATCGGTTTCGATTTCGAGCAGAATATCACCTTTCTCCACCTGGTCACCCGGTTGCTTCAGCCAGCGCCCAATGGTACCCTCCTCCATCGTGTCGCTCAGGCGAGGCATAGTCAACTCGGCCATTGTATCGCTCCTTTGCTGTTTGCCGTGGCACAACTGGCTGCACGGCGATGTTACTATCGTGTCCCCACCAGCGTCTGATGAATTGCGTCAATGAGATGTTGCGCACTGGGTAATGCCGCCCGTTCCAAGACCTTGGCATAGGGCAGGGGCACCTCAACCCCCGCGACCCGGCGCACTGGCGCATCCAGATAATCAAACGCTTCTTCCTGAATAGTGGCCGCAATCTCGGCCCCAATGCCATACGAGCGCCAATCTTCCTCAAGAATAACCGCCCGATTGGTTTTCTTCACCGAATTCACTATTGTTGGCTTATCCAGTGGGCGGAGCGAGCGTAAGTCAACCACCTCGATACTCAAGCCCTCTTCTTCCTCCAGACGGCGCGCCACGTCTAACGCCAGTACCGTCATCCGCGAGTAGGCAACAATCGTCAGATCCGTACCTGTCCGTTTGACTTCAGCCTCGCCAATCGGGATCGTATAGTCACCATTCTCTGGAACCTCGCCCCTGGTGTTGTACAGCGCCAGATTTTCAATAAAAATGACCGGATCGTTATCCCGAATAGCACTGCGCAACATGCCCTTCGCATCATAGGGGGTCGAGGGCACCAGCACCTTCAGGCCCGGCACATACGCGAACCAGGCCTCAAAATTTTGCGAGTGTGTCGCTGCGAGTTGTTGCCCTCCGCCACCCGGCGTGCGGATAACCATCGGCACTGATGATTGACCACCAAACATATAGTGGATCTTGGCCGCATGATTGACAATCTGATCAATCGCCAGCAGAATAAAATTGATGGTCATAATCTCTACCACCGGCCGCAGACCAAGCATCGCCGCACCCGCAGCCATACCCACAAAACCCTCCTCGGCAATCGGCGTATCAACGACCCGCTTCGGCCCAAATTCCTGGAGTAACCCTGCCGTTACCTTGTATGAACCCTCAAAAATCCCGATTTCCTCGCCCATCAAAAACACATTTTCATCACGCCGCAGTTCTTCGCGCAACGTTTCGTTTAGCGCCTGTCGATAGGTAATGACTGGCATGTCAGGTTCCCCTTTCAGCTATCAGTGCCGCTGCAACGGCATCAGATGCGCCTGGTGTATTGGCGACCGGAGTGGCATACATAAAAGTGAAGAGATCTTCAACCTGGGGATCGGGACTATCATTGGCAAAATCGATAGCCTCCTGCACCTCACGTTCTACCTGGTCAGCCATGTGCTTAAGCCAGGCATCATCTATAAACTGCGCGTTGAGCAACGCCTGGGCATAGCGTTGGATGGGATCATCGGCCCGTCCCTGGCGCACTTCCTCTTCTGACCGATACCGCGCCGGGTCAACCACCGAATGCCCTCGAAACCGATAGCTGATTGCCTCCAGAATGGCCGGCTCGCCTTCATGCTGCGCCCGCTCACGCAGACGGCGAGTGACATCACGCATCGTCAGCACATCTTTGCCATCAACGCGTTCTCCATGAATGCGATGCGCACAGCCCTTTTTATACAATTCTGGTTCGGCTGACCCGCGTTCAACCGTCGTGCCCATGCCATAGCCATTGTTCACCACCAAAAAAATCACCGGTAACTGATAGAGTTTTGCCATATTGAGCGCTTCATGCCATGCCCCGATATTAGTAGTGGCATCACCCATCTGGCAAATCACCACCCCCTCACGCTCCTGATATTTCAGCGCAAATGCCGCTCCAACTGCCAGTGGGATCTGCCCACCAACAATCGCATACCCACCCATAAAATTGGTCGCACGATCAAACAGATGCATGGAGCCGCCCCGCCCCCGCGAAACACCGGTGTCTTTGCCAAAAAGCTCGGCCATCACTACCCCCGGTGATACGCCACGTGCGAGAATGTACCCATGCTCACGGTAGTTGGTGAAAATGTAGTCCTGCGGCTGAATACCGGCCATTAAGCCAACAATCGTGGCTTCCTCACCCAGATTCAAATGGCAATACCCACCAATGCGCGCCTTCGTATACATTTCACCAGTACGTTCCTCAAAACGCCGGATCAAAAGCATCTGGTGGTAATAGTGCCGTAATTGTTCGGCATCTTCTTCTGCCAGATTGCGCTGGTTATTCGTTGCAATGTTCATCCGGGCTTCTGTTGCTATTTCGCTCATCGTCTGTCACTCCTTAGTGATACATTTCCATGGCGTTAAAATTACATCACACGCCGCATGCCGCCCGTCTCGTGCCTCGTGCGCCGCCCGCCCCGTCGCTCATCATTGACGCCGAGTGGCACCGGAATGACCGTGCCGCACCTTGACCGGACGCGCTCCATCCGCCGTCTCACGCTTCGCCCCGCATGCCGCATAGAGAACAGGGAACAGAAACCAGAACCTCCCACTAATCAGACTGGGCATCTGTAACCTGTAACCTGAGGATACCTCGCGCATCAGGCATCCTCGCCTCTTCAACGCACGCTTCACATACCCGGTGGCTCAACCTCATGCACAAATGCGCTCTGCGGTGCATGGCAGCGGGGACACTGCGTTGGTACCGTGGCGCTACGCACAATTTCACCACAGACGTTGCACACCCAGCGCATAGCAATCTGACGTATCAGATCGGAACGACTGAGAATACCGACAATTTTGCCCCCTTGCAGCACTGGTACACGACGAATGTGTTGAATGGTTAGCAAATGCGCAACTTCCTCAACATCGGTATCAACGCTCACACTAATAACGCTCCGGCTCATAACATCGGCAACCGTATGTCCTTCTCTGGCAATCAAGTCATGCTCAGTAATCATCCCAACCAACCCGCCCGCGTCATTTACCACCGGTATTCCACTAATCCGATGGCGTGCCATGAGGCGGGCAGCATCCTCCACAATGCTGCTTTCCCGTACCGTAATGACGTTCGGTGTCATAATATCTCTGGCTTTCATGCCACAAACCCCTTTTTGCACCAATCCTGAGTGTGGCGCTACGTTGCCTCCATAATATGCAAAAGGTGGGCCATTTCATCCCCTTTCACATTCAGTCAGGATTATAAAAATTCTACATATCTGGTAGTATAACAAAGGTTCAGGTGATTCCGTAGTATGCGCGCACACGCTGATGCGAGACACAGATCAATATGAGCGCAGCGGAGGCTCGACTCAGAGGCTTGACATTGAGCGAAGGTTTTATCGCCGCAGCTTAATCGCCATCGGCATTCTGTTGGCGGTTGCGTAACTCGGCGTGGAGTTGGAGGGCCCGTTCTTCACCTAACTCGTCCCGCAGGCGCGTCCACAGCCAGTCCCAATCACTTTCCGGTTTTACCGGAACCTTGATGTGTAAGACTGCACCGCGCAATGGCGCTCCGCATTGGGGACATTGGGTGATATGCTTTTTGGTCACGGGATCATAATAGACCCGTGAATGCTTCACCCCATCCCAGATTTTCTGCACCCAGATCGCACACCCACACGCATGGTAGCGTATCATCTCCTCACCTCTCTACTTCTGCAGCTGGTGTCGATACTGTACCGTATTCGTTTGTATTTTTCTTAGAACAACCAGTTATCCAGAAGCATACCTGCTTGTTTTGTGAATAATGTACAAACTATAACAATAAACATACGGAGAACAAGCTGCAAATGGGTAGATACATGAGGTAGCTTATGCCTACCCGAATGGATAGGCATAGTTCAGAACAATGGGTAGGGTTCACCGCACCGAAGTGGCTAGCCCGTACCACGGATATAAATATTCGGCCAGGGCTTGAAGGTGGTGGGAAACGTATCTTGACGAATAATAACATCACCCTGGCGCACAACGCGATAGATCTCAACTTTCATGCCGCTCAAGGCATAGTCGGTCTGGCGCACATAGCCGCGTGGGAGCGACGGGTCATTCAGATAGACCGGGGTACGCGGGGCCGGGGTACGTTCCAGAATGGCATGACTTATCGTCACCGCCCGGTGAACAGGTGGCCCATACAGCGCAATCGTCAATCGCTGGCGATTCAAATCCGGCCAGGCCTGCACCAGCAGCCAGCCACCGGTATCGTTTACAAACTGCAAATCCTGGGCACCCGTATAAATCGTAGCATCAAGCCCAGGCGGTTCACCCAGTTCCTCATACCATGGAATGCGGAACGAATGCTCATGTCGCTCAATAATCGGCAATCCCGACCAGAAAGCTGCCCGGAACATCGTCGTCGAAACCTGGCACAGACCACCACCCCATTCACGCTGAGTACGATTGTTCACAATCGCCAGGCCCTGGACAAACCCACCACTGGCATCAACAACACCCAGGTTATCATTGAACGAAAAAACACCATCGGGGGGCACCAGCAACCCGTGCATACGGTTTGAACCAGCGCGAATATTGGTGATACGATATCCTTCCGAGGCCCGAAACGAACTGACGCCAGCACCGACCAGATGCGTGATCCCAAGACTGGCAAGATTGGCCTCCGTCACCGGTGGCGGAATCTGCGTCATTGGCAACTCAATCGTGCGCGACCCACCGCGTAGCGCCACATTCACCGCCTCCAGCGCCAGAGCGGCATCAAGCCCACGCCCTGGTAACCCGTGTTGAAATATTTCCAGATGACCATCGTTCCAATTGAGGCGTGGTAACGTCCCCTCCTCGCGTAGCGCCTCGGACATAGGAATGAGCGCGTTGCGCAGGCCAGCTTGATCCACGAAGGGTGTAATCACCGCACGACCATCGGCGTCAGTAGTACGATCCAGATGAATCCAGGTAGCTATCTGTTCGGGTAGCCATTCCCAGGCGCACGTGTGGATGCATTGGCCGGCAGCACCGGTCAGAATAATCGGCTCATCCAGGAGTGTATGCAGTTCCGCCACGATGGGTGCAATATCAGTATCGCGCACTGCGGGCAAGAGCATGCGCGTACGTAACACAACTGATTGTGGTTCTAAAGCCTGAATAGCGGCGGTCATGTCTTGCAACATATCATCAACCAGCACCTGGGTACCGATCTGCTCGGATGTTACCACAATATGTGGCCCGTGTAATGCGACATCCGCATCACGCGGTGGCGTCTCAACACTCTGCGCCACCGCCAGCAGGTAGTTTTGCATAACTGTTTGATCTACCGCTACCCGCAACGGTATCTCAACGCCATGCTCCCAGATCGCTGCCGCCATTTGTGCATTATCGATACGATTACCGATTCGACCTGTGGCAAAAGCGGCTTGAATAGCCTGGTCAAAATCAAGATAAATACCCAATTCCTCGGCATTCGGGCGCCAGCGTTGTTCACCATACACAATCTCGACCGGGTTCTTCTGAAAATTGGCATACCGTCGTTCAAGCGCCGCATGTGCCCTGGAAAGCCGATAGCCACCCAGATCCAGACCGCGCACACTGATGTGCGGATAGATACGCTGGTCAAAATTACGTTCACCAATGAGTAGCACTGCCACGCCAATTCCACCTACCAGCATCAGCAACATCAATATGACCAGAAACCACTCGAGTGGATTACCCAGTCGTCGCTGTCGTTGCCGCCGATCACGCTGCCGTAGTGGTTGAATCGGACGTGGACGAGGCCTGCCGATTGTCTCTACAGCCGGTTGCTCTCGAATGATATATTCGTTCATAAAGTAAAGACGATCTTCATGAAGTTCCACTGAAAGTAGCTGTGAGTCTACACCTGGAAGTGATCAGTGTCAAGTACCAATATCGTCAATTGGCCTCCGATTACTTGCAATCGGCTAAAGCGTATGCTATACTCCTGATGCATAGTGGGGATGTGGCGAAATGGCAGACGCGCATGCCTTAGGAGCATGTGCCGCAAGGCGTGTGGGTTCAACTCCCACCATCCCCACCAATATGCTTCTGCACCACGAACACATAGTAACGATGCGATCTCTCTAGTACAAAAGGGCCTACATACCTCCGTAGTTGTCTGTCATCCTGAGTGGAGGCGTCGCCGGAGCGTATGGCATCCTGAGCGGAGCGAAGGATCGTGATCCCATCAGAAGGGGAGATTCTTCGCTCCGCTCAGAATGGCAAAACCCTGGAGCTATTTCCGTCATCGTGTACTAGTTACCCAGACAGACTATCTCGTAACCGTTCAGGGGAACGTTCGCCAGCGGGGGTTGTGGGGGCTTGCGGCCCCCGCGAAATCCCGGGAACCTCCTGGAGGGGTACTGCCCCTCCAAACCAACCCACCTGAACGGTTACAACTATCTTCACAATTGGTTCCACGGTTGTATGCTCGATGGAAGATGAGCAAACAATGGTCTACCCCGATGCGTACCCTATGCACTATACTCTACCGTGGACATTATAAAGATGGACTGCTAGTTACGCTTCATCACTAATATCTGAAACCGTGTGTTAGTCCGGTGATCATGAGGCATACTATCCCCATCATACACCAGATAGTACTCATGTTGTTAAAACGAGTTACCCTGTCGCTCGCAGCTCATGTCCTTTTTAACCCGCTGCAGCAGAGAACGGGCTGTTTTCGTGCAAAATGTTCACTGTAGGCAAACATTTTGTAGGAAAACAACAGAAAAATATGGCTCTGCCGAAGGCGAAAACCATAAGGGAGAGAGGGACGACTGGGTAAAGTATGTTGTTAAGGAAAGGAACCGAAATGGTACGTGTTCGCTTCGACTATATTATTCAAGACATACGTGGCGATCTAGTAAACCTGGGGCATATGGTTGAACAGTCACTGGAACACGCTATGCAGAGTCTCGCAACCTGGAATACTACTACTGCTGGCTGGATCATCCGCGATGATCCACAGATCGATGCAGCCCAGCAAGCCATTGAGGAACGGGTGATGGGGTTATTGGCAACCCAGCAACCCATCGTTGCCAGTGATTTGCGTCTGATGAGTGTCGTAGTTGCCATCGCCACCGAACTGGAACGCATTGGCGATTATGCCAGTGGCATCGCCAAACGTATTCAGCGTGCCAGCCACCGCCCGGTACGCATCGATCCGCCAACCGAGATCAACAGCATGTCCCGGATGGCCCAGTCAATGCTGCATACCAGTCTGGATGCCTTCCTCCATCAAGATCTTGATCTGGCCCGTAGCCTGGCACAACAAGAAGAGCAAGTTGATGGCCTGGAAGATCGACTACATGCGCACTTGCTCGATCTGGCCCACGAAGATCCGCAACGGATCGGCGTGGTGGTCGACCTCATAGATATCGTCCATGTGCTGGAGCGGGTGGCTGACCGTGCCACCAATATTGGTGAGCGGGTGATCTATCTGGTGACATGCCATTCAGAAATGCTTAATCCATAACCACTCGCGGGTTGGCAGCACTTAACGATGCGCTCTACCCGCTGGTGGCGGTTTTTTGGCAGGGGCTGTGTCCTGTGCAGCCTCTGCCGTATCTCCACACATCAGACGCTCTATTATGCTCCATGCCAAACCGATCCACCAGAAAGATGCTCGTACTCCAAGGAGACTTCCCCTGGAAAGAGATGGCGCGGGGCGCGAGCTTCCTCTGACATCTCCTCTCTGGTGCGGCGCGGCAAAGCCACGCCGCACCAGCAGCAGTCTTGTTGGAATACTCGTAAACGATCTCCTTTACTGCCCTGTTGCACCCGACTGCTCGTAGAGGTTGCCATGAACCCACCGTATATCCTCTGTCATAAAACCTGAACAAATGTACTTCTATTACAAGTCTACACGCATTTGACGTGGTACTTAAGGAATGATATACTTAATCCTGTTGAATATCAAGAAGTCCTAGCAACTTTCAGGAAGGCTTCAGGCACGTGACACAGCAAGATCCGCAGATGGGGGTTGAGTACAACCAGCAAACCAATTTTGAAGAGGTAGAGCGGGTCATTATGCAGATCAGCTGGCTAGGTCAACGCCAGTTTATGCAGTTGCTCGACGAAGAACGATTTCATCTCACCCTACCCCAGTTCTACACGCTCCTGCACCTGCATCAAATCGCCGATGCATGCAAAATGTCCGATCTAGCCGATGCGACGCATCAGTCGGCCGCATCCCTGACCGGCGTAGTTGACCGTCTACTGGAAAAACAACTGGTTGAACGCACCCGTCATCCCCGTGATCGGCGTCAAGTCATGGTCGTGGTGACCCCGCGTGGTAACACGTTGATCGCGGAAATCAAGCGTGCCCGCCACGAACAGATGCATTCAGCCTTTATGCATTTGCATCCAGATGATATTGATACGCTGCTACGGTTGCTGGATCAAGTACTGCTTGGCATGATGCGTGTCCTGGAGCGTGCTGATAGTGGCCGTTGGGCATAATGTGGGATATAACGAATGGTTGATGACACGATGAAAGTATGGATGGTTGGAAACATTACAGAATGCTCACGAACGTGTTGGGATCGTACCGTTTGACGTTTATAAACGGTAGTTTCATTAGAAGAGTCGTCTTCGTTCAGGGGAACGTTCGCCAGCGGGGATTGCGGGGGCCTGCGGCCCCTCCAAACCAACCCACCTGAACGGTTACGAAGAGTATATGTGCATGACTGATTGGCAAAAATAGTACACCAACGAGACGTTGTCTCGGCGAGGGTGCGGGGGCCACAGGCCCCCGCACATACTCCCTTCCTGGTGCAGCTTTACTGCACCGCACCAGAAAAGAGATTTCGGCGGAAGCCCTCGCCCCGCGCAATCTCTCTCCAGGGGAAGCCTCGTTGGAGTCATAGTAGAGACACACAGGAAGCTGAATAGATGCTCATCAATAAAGCAAAAACTATTTGCTCAACAATAATTATCAATAGCGTACCGATGCGTTCGAAACAGGCCCACGATTGTCCTGTAGAAAAGAGGAACACCGATGACTAATGACGTGTTAGCAGACCAGGAAGCAATGCGCACCAGCAATGTGACCCAATTTGAGCGTGAACTACCACTGGTGGTACTGGGGGAAATGGTGATTATGCCCCATATGACAGTGCCACTTCAGGTAGGACAAGGCAAATCCTATCGGGCAATGGAGCAGGCCTGGGAGGAGGAGCGCGAAGTTCTGCTGATTTTTGTCTCCGAAAATGAGATCGAGGGCTACAAGAGCAACCAGGCGCAACAACTGCCGCCCATTGGCGTGATTGCGAAGCTCGAAGAGTTCATTAAACTGCCCGATAACACCGTGCGCATTATTCTTGAAGGTGCTTATCGGGCTCGCGTTTTAGATGCTGTGCAGAGTGAGCCGTTTTATCGGGTGCGCTGTTTGCCACTCTTCGATCCCGAAGTCAGTGGGATGGAAATTCAGGCCTTGATGGAAACAGTTAAGCAGCAGGTTGACGAGTTTGTTGACCATCTGGGCGAAGTGCCCCAGGAGGCGGTCGCATTTGTCCACCGCATTGATCGTCCAGGTCATCTAGCCGATATTGTCACCTATGGCCCGGCGTTTGAGTTTAAGGATCGTCTGGAAATCCTCAAAACGCTTGATCCGGTCGAGCGTCTGCGCAAAGCCTATCTGATTCTGGCCCGCCAGATCGAGTTGCTTAAGCTACGCCAGAAGATCCAGCAGGACACCAAGGAAGTGCTAGATCAGAGCCAGCGGGAGTATTTTCTGCGTGAACAGATGCGCGTTATTCGGCGTGAACTGGGCGAAGACGAAGAGAGCGATGATCCAATCGATGAACTGCGGCGCAAGATCGCCGAACTTCAGGCCCCCGATTATGTGAAAGATCAGGCTTTACACGAAGTGCGTCGCCTGGCCCAGCAGGGCATGAATAGCCCCGAAGCCGGGGTTATTCGTACCTATCTGGATTGGATTATTCATTTGCCCTGGGCCGATGAGGAGTTTCCCGAAATTCGGATTACGGAAGCGCAGAAGGTGCTGGACGAGGATCACTATGGCCTGGAGAAGGTCAAAGAACGTATTCTAGAGTACCTGGCGGTGCGGAAGTTGGCCGGAAACAAAATGCGCTCACCAATCCTCTGTTTCGTTGGGCCGCCCGGTGTTGGCAAGACCAGTCTGGGACGTTCGATTGCCCGTGCGCTGAACCGCAAATTCGTGCGCGCCAGCCTGGGTGGCGTGCGCGACGAGGCCGAAATTCGCGGCCATCGACGCACGTATATCGGTGCAATGCCAGGGCGTATTATCCAGGGCATGAAATCTGCAAAGTCGAGAAGCCCGGTCTTTATGTTGGATGAGATCGATAAGGTTGGTATGGATTTTCGCGGCGATCCCACCTCGGCCCTGCTGGAGGTACTTGATCCTGAACAGAATAATACCTTTAGCGATCATTATCTGGAGATCCCCTATGATCTCAGTCAGGTGATTTTTATCGCCACTGCCAATCAACTCGAACCTATTCCCAGTCCACTCCGAGATCGTATGGAGATCATCGAGATTGGCGGTTATACCGAAGACGAAAAGATGGGTATTGCCCGTGGCTTTTTAATTCCCAAGCAGCGTGAGTTTCATGGGTTGACTGACGACCAGTTGATCATTACCGAAAAATCGATTATGAAGCTGGTACGCGAATATACCCGCGAGGCAGGTGTGCGCAATCTGGAGCGTGAACTTGCCAGCCTGTGTCGTAAAGTAGCGCGTAAGGTGGCCTCTGCCAGTGATGAACAGGTGCCTGTCGCAGATGCGCCAGACAGCGGAACCAACAATGGCACAGAACCACCGGCTTTATCCTTTACGATTGACGTGGCCGATGTGGCTACCTACATTGGCCCCGAGCGCTACACCTATGGGCTGGCCTCTGATAAAGATGAGGTTGGCGTTGCGACCGGGGTTTCCTGGACGTATGCCGGTGGCGATATTTTGAGTATTGAGGTCTTACCCGTTCGTGGCAAGGGTACGTTGCAGATTACCGGCCAGTTGGGTGAGATTATGAAGGAAAGCGCTCAGGCGGCGATGTCCTATGCTCGTTCGTGGGCCGAACAGTCGGGAATTGATCCGAAGTACTTTGAAGATCACGCCTTTCACATCCATGTGCCAGAAGGGGCGGTTCCCAAAGATGGCCCTTCAGCCGGTATTACCTTGACGACCGCGCTGATCAGTGCCGTTACCGGGCAGCCTGTTCGCCGCGATGTGGCAATGACTGGCGAGATTACGCTACGTGGGAAAGTGCTGGGTATCGGTGGGTTGAAGGAGAAAACGCTGGCCGCCCATCGCGCCGGTATCAAGACGTTTATTCTGCCCAAGGAGAACACGAAAGATATTGGCGAGTTACCGGAAAAGGTTAAGCAAGAACTGACGCTGGTACCCGTTTCTTCGATGGAAGAGGTCTTGAAGATTGCGCTCAACACGACCAAGTAAGAGAACGTGTAACCGTTCAGGTGGGGTGGTCAGGAGGGGCGTTGCCCCTCCTGGAGTCTCTTCAGTTGTGGGGGGGG
>CALANA010000124.1 GCA_937925925.1 uncultured Chloroflexales bacterium
TCCTCCAGCAGCAAAAAATCACAAGTAGCGGTACAATAGTCCCTGAGAATAGCAAACTGGTTGGTCAGGAGCGGTGCTGGAACATCCTGGGGATGGTGTCGATCATTTTCTCGGTCGCACACCCGACCGTCTCTGTGCTACCAGCCATACAAGGAGGTATGTTCTGATGACCGATCAACCGCAAGGGTTGCAGCGCCTGCTGCACATGATCCCTGGTTATAGCGGGTATCAAGCCATGGAGCAACGACGTGATGCAGATAAGGCGTTGCGTACCTACCTGGCGCAGCAATTCGCTGGTGAGCGGCAAAACCTGGAGCGCCTGGCGCAACAGGTTGCATCACGGGGACGGATCGAGTATTCGGAGCGCATCGAACAGATCAACCAGGCGCTTACGTTGTTTATTGCGCGCCTGGACAGCGCCCCCCGTGGCTATACCGGCTGGTTCGATGCCGCGCCTATGACCACCACCGACCTTGACCAGATCTATGAGTTTGATGCAAAACTGGCAGATAGTGTTCCGCTGCTGCGCGAGCAACTGGCCTATGCCGTGACTACGTTTGAGTCGGGTGAGAATCTTGATGATGCCCTGCACAGCCTGCGTCATTTCGTTGATAATCTGAACATTCAGTTTGATGCCCGCCAGTCGTTTCTGGCGCGTGGCAGGCGTGATTAAGGAGGAATACTGATGGCCCGAATCATTGATGTTGTTGAATTTCTTGACCAGACCGGCAGTACGATTGTGCATCGTGAGCCACCGACCGGGCCGGGGGATTTTCGCTTTGGCTCGCAAGTGATTGTCCGCGAGAGCCAGGTCGCGGTCTTCTTCCGCGATGGGAAGGCGCTGGATGTGCTGGGGCCGGGACGGCACACCTTGTCCACCGCCAATATTCCTGTCCTGACCGGGTTGATCGGCCTGGGTACCGGCGGGCGCACGCCTTTCCCGGCAGAGGTCGTCTTTGTCAATATGCGCCAGTTTATTGACCAGAAGTGGGGCACTCCGGAACCGATTGTGTTCCGTGACCCCGACCTGGGCATGGCCCGTCTGCGTTCGTTTGGCTCCTATGCATTTCAGGTCAGAGACCCGGCTACGTTTGTCAACACGATTGTCGGGCAGCAGGGCATCTTTGCCACCAGCGATGTGCAGAATTATCTGCGCGGCATCATTGTGCAGCGTTTCACCGATACACTGGGTGAGCAGCGACGCTCGTTGCTGGATTTGCCAACCCTGTACAACGAGATCAGCGCCGCGACGAAGGCCCAGTTGAGTGGTGATTTTGCCGCGCTGGGCCTGAACCTGACCGCGCTGTATGTCAATGCGATTACGCCTACAGAAGAGACGGCGAAGGCAATTGACGAGCGGGCGTCGATGGGGGCGATTGGTGATATGAATGCCTACATGCAGTTCCAGGCGGCACGGGCAATGCGCGACGCAGCCAACAATCCGGCCGGCGGTGGTGCAGGTACCGGCGTGGGACTGGGAGCGGGCATTGGGATGGGCGCGGGCATGGCCGGTATGTTTAATCAGGCCTTGCAAGCCGGGCAGCAACCACCGGCCCAGGCAGCGCCAGCGCAACCGGCCACACCGCCACCGCCCGCGGCGGCAGCACCCGCGGCGGCGGCAACCGGAGCTATTACCCGCGAACAGGTGCAGCAGGCCATTGACAACCTCGACATGCGCTTCTCCATGGGGGAAATCAGCGAGGAGAACTACAACCGCCTGATGCAAAAATGGCAGGAGCGACTGAAGGAGCTGTGAGCGCGCACATGTTCGCATATGCGCACGTTGGAGTGATAACCCAAAGACGCAAAGGCGCAATGGATGCAGGTATATAGCAACCCTATACCCATTGGACATCAGGATTCCGGCTTTCGCCTGAGTTTAGCTCCGTTCAGGCGAAAGCCGCGACTCCGGTTCTTTACGACTGATTTAGGATTGCTATATCATGTTCAGCATCGGTACCTGGCGCACGATCATTAGTACCAGATCGTATCTTGCGGTTAGCCCCAGGCGTGCCAACCGTATCAACGTCCTGCGACATCTTTGTCCAGCACGAAGCCGAGCCGCCGCGCAACAGAGATCAGTTCGCCCTGGCTATGCGCATCAAACTTGTCAAACAGATTGCGGGTGTGGGTACGCACGGTACCCGCAGCAATCCGCAAGATTTCGGCAATGTCGTCTTTTGAGCGCCCCTGTGCCAGCAGCGCCAGTATCTCATACTCACGAGGGGTCAATTCTGGTAAGGCCATGCGCTGCTGGATTATCCGCAATTGTTCCAGGCTAAAGGCATAGCCCGCTTTCATGACCGTAGTGAGCGCGGTTGCAAACTCTGACGCCGAGGTATCCTTATCCAGGAAGCCCAGTGCCCCATGCTGCCAGGCTGTCCACAGATAATAGGGCTGGTTCCAGTATGAATAGATCAACACGCGGGGCACGCGGGGCAGGTGGCGCAGATCACGCAGCAGCGCTAGCCCGTGGTGCGGGCTTTTGGTTCCGTCCGGGCAATCGTTCAACGAGAGATCAAGAATAACAATATCTGGCAGCGTGGTACTGATGGCATGCAGCGCCTCGCTACACGACGTAGCATAGCCAGTCACCACCAGATCGGTCAATTGCGTATGCTGCTCAATGATACGCACGATGGCACCGACCAGCAGATCATTGTTTTCAACGATAAACACCTTCATGCAACATCTCCGGCCTGACCAGTCGCAGCGTTACCTGCACACGGGTACCAGGCGACTGTGATTGGATCGTCAATTGCCCACCCAGGCGCTTCACCCGTACTTGCATCGAAACAAGGCCCAGCCGCCGCGCTGATCGCGGCATGGTGCCCCGCGACATGGCTGCCTGTATCCCACACCCATCATCGTCAATCGTGAGCAGCACCTGATCGGCGTGCTGTTCGAGGGACACGCGGCAGTGCGTAGCCTGGGCATGTTCACGCACATTATTCAGCGCGGCCCGGATGATTTCATAGAGATCGGTGTTGACTGCAACCGGGATGGCATCAATATACCCATGAGTACCAAATTCGTAGCGTGTTTTTGGAGATGCTGTGTTCATATGTCGGATCAGGCGGGCAATGGCGTCGGTCAGACTTTCGCACTGGAAGTCGATCGGTTTGGTATCATCGACCACCCGGCGCAAGCTGTGCATCACGCTGAGACTTTGCCGATGCAGGCGCTCCAGCTCGCTGCGCAGTTGGGCATGCTGCAACTGATCGCCCTGGATCTGCTGATACAGGCAGTAGAGTTCCATCTCCAGTGCCTTGCTATCGCCCAGAACGCCATTATGCAGATCCTCGGCCACGGCATCCCGAATATCCTCCTGCAACCGATACACACGGTGCAACTCCTCCAGCAGGCTGGCCTGCAGCGCGTTCCGCTCTTCCAACTCGGCGATCAGGTCGGCATTCTTGAAAGCATACACCATACCGATCGGGAGCAGAATACCCATGGTCGTAAAAATTTCCAGGCGCGAAGGCACATACAACACCGCCGCACCGACTGTCCCCATAAGTAGTACCAGCCACAGTCCCCAGGCCACCGCAACAATCATAATCTGTTGCCGTTCAGCACGGGTATACTGCTGCCGCTGCCTGAATGCCAGCACCCCACTCAGCAGGGTTGCCAGACCGCCCAGCGCCATAAATCCGGCACTGGCATACTGCACCGGAATCTCCAGCCACCACAAATTGAGCCAGGTTGCCAGGGGTAGTAATCCTGGAATGTGGTGAACCAGGAATTGGATGATGCGGACAGAGCTAAGGAGGAGTGCCACGACGTAGCCGACGGGAATGAACCAGCGCCAGCGATCAACCAGCGGGCGGCGGTGGGGATAGACCAGTGCAAAGTGGCCCAACATGGCCCCCATCAAAGGCAGGCTGGGCGACCAGACCAGGGCGACCCAGAACCAGGCATCGTAACTCGCGTGAATACTGCCACTGTGCCCATTAAAAAACGCTGAATCCGCCCCGGCCAGCATCAGCCAGCCGATCAGCGCCCGTCCCATATTATTGGCAGATCGCACCAGCAGATAGCCACACACCAGGAGCGAGATCCCGACCAGAAAGATCAACAAGTAAGCGTCGATCAGGTAGCCTACGTTATAGCGCACCACCGTCACACTCACCAGCGCGATCTGTCCAGCACGAGTGCGAATTTCATAGGTCACCAGGCTACCAACCGGTGTGCTGGCATACACCGCATCATACTCACCTGCCGGACGGCCATTGATGCTCAGAATGATGGTATCAGACGGAATCATACCCGCCTGTGGCCCCGGCCAGTGGCGTGGGGTGTTGTAGCTGACCTGGTGGCCGTAGGTGTTGTCCCAGTGCCAGATAAAGCCGCCAAACGGCTGACCGAGGGCCGGGATGTGCCGTGCCAGTCCCCACCCACCCTGTATCAGTAGCACCAGCGCGAGGACAGCATAGATCCGAACCAGAACGACAGAGTTCATGTGGTTCTCCTGGTGATTGACAGGTTACCGGTTGATTGCTATTCCTGGCCGCTGCTGAAGTACTAATCTAGTCTAGTACTGCCGTACTATACTTTTTGGCATAGAAAAAAATACGTCAACGAGCAGTTGTACGACCAGCACTATCCTTGTATACTGGATTGGGCATATTATATCATAATCTGGCGGTGCAGTTAGCATATCGCTGGTATGCTTTGCTATGTCGAATCTATGGATGTACCCAGCCCGGCACATGTGGGCCATGGGACGTGTGGTCGTTCGCAAGCGAAAAGATTGCCTGCAAGATACAACTGGCTGTGCTGTCCTGGCATGCTTCCAGATTCGTAGCTTCAGAATGACAAATATGTCACCTGTGTACTTTAATGAACTGACGGGTAGTGAAGGGGGTGGGGCAGGAGATTGGTGTGTCGATTCAGTCAGGGTATCCTTGCAAGTAATGTGTCACCGACCGATGCAAAAAGCTTATTATGAGGGGGTATGGAACATATGGTATCAGGAAAGCAACGGATTATGGCCTACCTTACCGCAGCAGTGTTGCTGCTGGTTAGCGTTTTTAACACGACAGGCGCAGCAGTTACAGCTACGCCCAACCCACAGCAGGAACCGGACGTAAAACTGGCGACCATTGATGAGCAACCAGACAACGATCGACGCACTATCTCCGGGGCACCGCTCACGGTTACCGTTTTTGATAATCTGGCGATGGCAGTGAATTTTGATGGACGTAATCAGTTCTTTGCTGGTAATGCTGCAGGAACATATATCAGCGTCGATGGTACTGTTTATGGACATAATGCGCCAGCCAGTTGGAGTTTTGATCCGATTGATCTTACGCCTGTATCAAACAGTGGTGTCATGGGTATCGGGTCGGAAGCAGATCCGTTTCGTATTGAGACGGTTGTACGGGTAGGTGATACCGGTTTAGAGTTGACACAGGTTACCAGCTATGTCAATGGGGAACTTTTTTATCGTGTTGAATTGAGTGTTCGTAATACCACTGGCAATAACCAATCGGTGCGCATCATTCATGCGGCTGATTTATTCCTCAACTTCCCAGGAAATCAGTTAGATTATGGATTTGGCATCTTTGATCGACCATCTGGCTCAGTGGGGGCGCTCTCACAGGATGGTCGTAGTATTCAAGTCTTTACGCCAATAACGCCAGCCGATGCCTATCAAGAAGCATTCTACGACACTTTATGGAATCAAATTGGTACCGGCGCGAATGCTGGCCCCGGTTTTAACAATTCAGTCGATACCTCGTTTCACGATGTTGCCGCTGGCTTGCAGTGGAATCGCACTATTCCCGCCAATGGTAGCGTTGAAATTGCTCTTGCCGGCGCTTTTGGGATTGAGGAGTCTATTATAGACATTTATACTCCACCCAGCGGCCTGCTGGATGTGGTCTTCCTGGTTGATCAGAGCGCGAGCATGGCTGGTACAATTGAGATCTTTCAACGAGAGATTGATCAAGTAGTTGAGCGCTTGCGAGAGCGTGTGCCGAATACGGCGTTTGGTCTGGCTACGTTTGCTGATTATCCTATTCCTGGCCCTGACTACGGTGTACCAGGTGATGTGCCATATACGGTTCAGCAAACCATCACAACTGATCTTGCAATCTTCAGGAATGCTGTAGCCAATATTACACTGATGAATGGTGGTGATAACGCCAGCGCATGCGCACGGGCACTCTATGAGGTGGTTGACTTTAATTGGCGCGATAATGCCCAACGAGTGGTAGTGTTGATAGGCGATGCGGAACCACATACCACGAATACTCTTCTAGGGAGTGGCTTGCCTGACCCTGGACGCGACGGGATTCCTGGAACCAGTGATGATATTGATTTCGTTGATGCTATTAACCTGACACGTCGCAATCGTATTACGACGGTTAGTCTTTTGAGCGAGACTCAGCGCACTACGCCAAATGCCAGACGTTCCTTTGAGCTAGCCACAGACAGGCAATCTGCTGTCCTGCCACGAGACACAGCGAGCATTACTTCTTTCATACTCCGACTGGTGAATGCAGCCGTTGGCGCCCCGGTCGATCCCAATACAACCGCCATCGTCCTTGACAGCTTCACCGCCACGGTGACGCCGGGTGGGATCGAAGTCCGGTGGGTGACATCACGCGAAGTCAACACCTGGGGCTTCCACCTGCTACGCAGTGCCGATGGGACGCGGGCCAGCGCCGAGCGGGTGACCTCGCAGTTGATACCGGCTCAAGGGCGCGGGCAGGCAGGTGCGACCTATACCTGGCTGGATACTAGCGCTGACCCCGACGGAGTCTATACCTACTGGTTGCAAGAGATCGAGACCGACGGGACGGTGATTGAATATGACGTAGCGACACTGGCGCAGGCACCGATGCGCACCAATCGCATTTTCTTGCCTGTGATCATCCGGTAATCATCCAGGTGGATCATCGGTTGGACTGGATGTAATCCAGTTCCAACCGATGATCCACGACGCAACCGTGTACTGATAGCAGAAGATAGTCGTCTCGAACTATCGTGCTAGATCCCGAACTATACGTTTGAACAGGCATACGGATGCGCAACGTTCTCGACGAATTGACGGCAGGTATGCGGTGAATAGAGATGCAGCCGTGCTTTGCCATGAACAGCCATATTATGCTGGCGAAGGAATCATCGCATAGCATTACAATGCAAAATCAGTGTAATCATTTGCAGAGGATACCCTGAATGCTGCACTTTGTCCGAGCGTACACGTCGTCGCCGGGCACACAACAACAATCGATAGGCATTGCGGGGGCTGTATACCTGCTTGTTCTTGATCTTAACCATATTGATATGAAGGAGCTTCCCTCTATGAAACAGTGGATACGTCAGGCGACACTCGTATGTGCGCTGGGACTAATGCTAGTGCTGGCACTGGTGTTAAGTGGATTATTGCCGTCGGGTACGTCTGGTGGTACCGTACGGGCCGCAGAGTTAATGGTGATAGGACCGTCCCCAGAGCCAACACCACCGGCACCGGTTGGGCCACGCGGCGATGCCCGTCGGCCATTTGTCGTGGTTGGGTATATGCCATCGCCCAGTCTTACCGTTCAGGCGGGCAGCGTGATTGATCTGGTGCTGTCCATTCGCAATCTTGGCTTTGTCAAATCCAACAACACTACTATCACCCTCCCCTACAATCCCGCTGTGCTGACAGTGCTGTCGGCCGAGTTTCTCAAAAATGGGACGTATGACCGGCCCGCGTTTGTGCGAGTGAACGATCCCGGGGTGTTAATTATTGAAACCGGCGATCTTGCCAATAGAACGACGATGACGGCCACGATCCGGGTGGTGGTGAATGCCACGGTCGCGCCCGGTACCGCATTGACAGAGCGCTTGATTATAGCCGGCCATGGCGTTAATCGTGAGCGCTCGCGGAGCAACCAGCCATTGCTGGTCGTCGGCGCAACCAGTGCCCATGCGCCGATTTATGATCTGCCCGCCACACCGCTGAGTGGGCCGGCGGGGAGTACGCATGTGTTTACTAGCAGCGTCTTCCATCCGTATGAGCCGGTCACCTTCTGGTATCGGGCACTGGATGGCACGGATATTGAACTGGATGTGTTTGAGGCGGACGAGGAGGGGAGGATTGAGGTCGCCTATACCACGACCGGTCTGCCACCGGGACGCTATACCCTGTCCGCGAATGGCAACTGGAGCATGATCCAGGCCGCAGGCGTATTTGTGGTCGAGTAGACCCGATCATCGCGCCGGGTTCGTGTGCCGGTGAGGGCAACCTCGCTCACGTGTCGGTTTTTTTCTAAGGGGTGGGGAGACGGTGCATGCACGGTCTCTCCCGCCCCGCTCCTCCCATGCCCCATGCCCTGGACGCAACACCGGGGTCTATATCAGCTTTCAAATGCAGATTTTTCTGGTTAGACAAGTTTCGTCAATACTTTACCGTTGCAGAACATGGAGCGATGACTTTCGTTGTTTTCAACAAGTCCTGGCGGGAACACGCCCTATAGCAGAGCGCAAAACTATGGAGCCACGTTGGTTGTAGACGGGTTTGAACCATGCCCCTACTGGGATCGAGATGACTCAAAATTACCGCTCGCTGCTATAGGTCTCCGAGTCGCAGAACATGGAGATCTCTGGATTTTTTAGCATGTAAAAAAATTTTGGCTTAAAAACATACAAATAAATTAGTCTAAAAACATACAAATAACTGGGTCTAAGAACGTGTAGTAACGACTTTAGTCGTTTTTTAGTATCCAAGGAGTGAGTCGATGAGCCGCTGGATTTTCGTGCTGCTACTGCTACTGGTGCTGAGTGGACAGGCCCGCTCGTCGCCGCTGTCCAGCGATGCCAAACCAGCGCCCGTGCCGGGGTTGCAAGTGACGAGTGATGGCGATGGGGTAGTGGTCGTATGGCAAGCAGATCAGGCGCAGACAGAACTGGCCGCCGACCCATTCCAGGCGCTGCCCACCATAACGTATGGGGGCTATGAACTGCCGGCCTACCTGGTGCCGCTGCGTGTGCTGCATAGCCAGCCCATCGAGATTGCGCCCGATGATATGCAGGCCGCACCCTGGTCAGGCACGCTGACCAGGGTAGCGGCTCCCGTTCCACAGCCAGTAGGCGGCGAACAGCGACCCGATCTGGCCGTTGCCGATGCCACCCCACTGCCTACCAGTCCAGTCTTTGTGCTGCGTGAGGCAACCATGCGCGGCGAGCGACTGGTGGTACTGGCGGTCAGTCCACTCTTTACGCAGGCAGGTGAGATCTATCAGGCCCGCAGCCTGCAGGCCACGCTCCCAGGCGCAATCCCCCTGGCGACGCCGCTGGACATAGACGACCTGTTTTTCACCGCCCCGCCACAGCCGCGCCCGACTGCCCCGTCTGCCGCGCCACAGAAGGACGCTGCCCATCAACTCTGGCTGCCACTGATCATGACGCAACCAGCAGACCGGCCCGATCCTGACCGGCTCCCGGCGATCAATCCGCGGGCCAACCAGTCGGCGCTCAAAATCCATGTCACCCAGGCAGGCATGCAGCGCATCACGGGCGCAATGCTGGCCGCCAGCGGGTTGGATATTGACACTATCGATCCGGAACACCTGCAGTTGTGGCACCGTGATCAGCCGCTGGCGCTGGAGGTGCATACCCAGGAAGCCGGTCGCATCGACCCTGCCGCCGAGTTGCGTTTTTATGCCCTACCGCCAGGCGACCGCTGGAATACGGGCGATACCTACTGGCTGACGTTCGACCATGCGATCGCAACTGCTCACATGCCGAGTCGTCCGGCGGCTGTCACGAGCATACCGGCGCAAGCTACCGCGCATACCACAGGCGAGTGGTATCAACCCACGCTGTATGACTCGACGTTGCGTGGGCCAGACAGCGATCACTGGTTTAGCGCCCACATGCGTACCGGGCCAGGCGAGGCGGCGGCTATGGTCAGTGTACCGCTGGCAGTGGACGCACCGTTCGCCGCCGGTACCAGCGTTTTCACCGTGACTGGCAGTGCCTACACGCGAGGCCCACACCAACTCGAAATTCATATGGGCGGCGAAGTACAAAGCGTCACCTGGAACGGAACGGGAGACTGGCGTCACGTGTTGACCTTCAGTCACGAGCCACAGCCGGAGATCGCGTTGTGGCTCGTGCCGGGTGCCGGAGCATCCGGGGTGCAACTGGATCGGGTGGCATGGCAACTGCCAATCCAGTTGCAGGCGAGCGAGTATGCTCTGCTGTTTCACGGCAGCAGTGAGCCACAGAGCTATCAGCTTGCTGGTATGTCAGAGGCACACCTGCTCTACGATATTTGGGATCCGACACAACCGGTGCGTCTGCTGCTGTCACCAGAGGCAACCGTAGAATTTGCTGACGAGACTGGTGGTGGGCGGTATGCACTGACGCATGCGGCTGCCCTGCATACACCGACAGTGATGGCACATACACCGACCGATCTGACCATGCCGCTGAATGCCGACGCACTGTATATTGCCCCGGCCCTCTTTCATGCCGCGCTGGAGCCGCTGGTGGCCCATCGGCGTGCGCAGGGCCACAGCGTGGCCGTGGTCGATGTGCAGGCTATTTATGATGCCTGGAGCTACGGGCAGGTGGCTCCCGAAGCCATTCGCACCTTCTTGCGAGCTGCCGTGGCTGACTGGGACACACCGCCAGTCGCGGTGACACTGGTTGGTGATGGCACGTCTGACCCGCACAACTACCTGAAGCGCAACAACACCAACTTGATCCCGCCCTATCTGGCCTATGTTGACCCCTGGCTAGGTGAGGCAGCCTGTGAGACGTGCTATGCCCAGCTTGATGGACATACCCCGCTGGCCGATAGCATGCCCGATCTCTTGATCGGCCGGCTACCGGTCAAAAGCGCGGACGAGTTGACCACGGTGGTCAACAAAATCATCGGCTACGAAACCGGCCCGGTCGATGCACCCTGGCGTCAGCGAGCGATCTATCTGACCGACAACTCGCACGAGGCGGATGGCCGCCGCGACCCGGCCGGTGATTTTATTGCCAATGCCAACGACAGCATCGCGCTGCAGCCGGCTACGCTTAGCATTGAACGCCTATCCTATGACCCCTCGCCCTCGCACAGCAACGATCCCTGGCGCGAGCCGGATCATGTGCGGGCGCGGGATCGCACGCTAGGGTTGCTCAATCAGGGGGCTGGTCTGGTGACCTATTTTGGACATGGGCACGAGTGGCAGTGGGCGATCACGGACGTTCGGCAAGAGCCATCGCACCTGATCCAGTTGTTTGAGGTAGATACACTGACCAACGCCGAGCGGCTACCAGTGGTGCTGACGATGACCTGTCTGACCAGTTCGTTTGAAACCCCGGCGTTTAGTGGCACCACAATTGATGAGCGACTGGTGCTGCATCCGCATGGGGGTGCAGTGGCGGTCTGGGGGCCAACCGGGCAGGGTGTTTCGCATGGGCATATGTTTATGCAACGCGGATTTTACCAGCAACTATGGAACAATGCCACACCGGGCCATGCCGTGTTAGGGACGCTGGCTCAGGCGGGATACCTGGAGTTGTTGTTGTGGGGAAACTGCTGCCAGAATACGATCCGCACCTATGTTATCCTGGGCGACCCGCTGACACGCGTACAGATAGGTGGGAACTGAATGGTGCATTGAAAAATTTTTTATTCGCACCAGAATAATCTCCACTTAGCATGTAATGTACACATCATAATCCAGATAAATGTAACAACTTTACTATACATCCTGTATGCCAGACAAGACCAAAGTACTACTTGACAAAAGGGTAACAGCCGGGTATACTGTATGCTACAAGACTCATTGTCATTGGGTCTTGTTTGTATGTCGCACCCTCAACTAAGGTATTGTGATGGGCGCTTGACCACGACCTGTTAAGTGCGAGTGAATGTAAAAGATTTCGGGGGCGCGGCTCCTCTCTGCACAAGAGGGGAGCCGCGCTATGTCTCTTAAGAAGAGGAGCATGATGCAGATGCTCAAGCGCACGGATACTATCTGGGAACTAAATGAACCGCGACTACCAGTTGACGGTTTAGAACATATCGACCACGCTGACAACATGGGTATCGACATGGTTGAAGATGTTCGGGAAAATGCCCGGTTGAATGCCGAACCAGCGTTGGACGCTGTACAGCACTACTTGCAAGAAATCGGACGTGTTTCCCTGCTCACCGCCAGTGAGGAGGTAGAACTTGCCGAGCGGATGGAACGTGGTGATGCTGCTCGTCAGCGCCTTGAGTCGGCTGAGGATGTAAGCTGCCAGCTTCGCCGTGCCCTTGAAGCAGATGTCACTAGTGGTGATGATGCCCGCCGGCATTTGATCCAGGCCAATCTGCGGCTGGTTGTCAGTATTGCCAAAAAATATATTGGCCGCGGATTATCGCTGCTTGATCTTATTCAAGAAGGCAATATCGGGTTAATGCGCGCCGTTGAAAAGTTTGACCACCGTAAAGGTAATCGCTTTTCGACCTATGCTACCTGGTGGATTCGCCAGGCAGTCACCCGTGCCATTGCTGAGCAGGGCCGTACGATTCGCTTGCCGGTACATATGAGTGAGTCGGTGGGCCAGGTCAAGCGCGTTGCCGAACGGCTGTCGCAGTCGCTGGAGCGCCAGCCAACCGCCGAAGAAATCGCCATCGCGCTGGGGCAGCCAATTGATCGTGTGCAACGGGTACTTGAAGCCGCTCGCCGCCCGGTTTCGCTCGAAACACCGGTGGGTGATGAAGGCGAACACACGCTGGGGGATTTTTTGCAGGATGATGAGTTGCCAACACCTACGGATTTTGCGTCGCAGCAACTGTTGCGACAGGATCTGGCACAGGCACTTGGACACCTGAATGAGCGTGAGCGCCGCATTATTGATCTCCGTTATGGTCTGGCTGATGGTCAGCGCCGAACACTGGAAGAAGTGGGGAAAGTGCTGGGTATGACCCGCGAGCGTGCGCGCCAGATTGAGGCAGAAGCGCTACGCCGGCTGCGTCAGCCAGAAATCGGCCAGCATTTACGCGACTATCTGGAGTAAGGCGTCGCGGCAGTGAACGTGATCCAGGACTGGTGCCGCCAATTCGAGACGGTATCAGTCCTATAGTTGAGGTAATCTGGCAGTGTAACAGGAGAAGGGCCACAGAGAAAATCTCTGTGGCCCTTCTCTTTACGGCTCGCCCTCGCGCCTCGCACCTGTGTTCCCGCTGTAGGGCACGGCTCCGGCCGGCCTTCGGCCAGTCAGGTGTACCTCATGTGTTCCAGCAAGTTGGCCAATAGAGGGCCACCAGACGCATCCGCTACGCGATCGGCTCCAATAGACAACACGTTTTGCAATCAGTCGCTCAGGAAACCTCCACCGCTACCCAGGCATGAATGCCGTGCCGATCGGTCTCGCGCAACTCGATAGCATGCTGATCATCCTCGCGCAATGTTTGCGCAGCCGCAGCCACAAAATGCTGGAAGAGTGGATGGGGACGATTGGGGCGGGATAAAAATTCGGGATGAAACTGGCTGGCGACAAACCAGGGGTGATCGCGTAACTCCACGATCTCCACCAGACGACCATCGGGTGACAGACCGCTTATCACTAACCCCGCCTCTTCGAGAATATGGCGATATTTGTTATTGAACTCAAAGCGGTGCCGATGACGTTCCATGACGGTTTCCCTGCCATACGCCGCCGCAGCGCGTGTGCCGGGAACGAGTACACATGGATACACCCCTAGCCGCATTGTTCCGCCCTTTTCACTAATGTCACGCTGATCCGGCATCAAGTCAATCACCGGATGCGCCGTATGTGGATCAAATTCGGTGCTATTGGGTTCATGGCTCCGCAAAACCCAGCGCGCAAAAGCAATCGTTGCACATTGCATACCCAGACACAAACCCAGATATGGTATGTGATGCACTCGTGCATAATCAGACGTAATTATTTTGCCCTGGATACCCCGATCACCAAATCCACCCGGAACGACAATTCCATACACATCTGCCAGCAAGCGTGTCGGCCCCTCACGCTCAATCTGCTCGGCTGCCACCCAGCGCACATCAATATCTAACTCCTGGTGGAGACCGGCGTGCCGAAGCGCTTCTACCACACTGATATAGGCATCGTGTAGTTCAACGTATTTCCCGACCAGTGCTATGGGCAACACCCGCTTGGGTTTTCGTACCAGATTCACCAGCTTTTGCCATTCGCGCAGATCCGGTTGATAGGTCAACAGACCGAGCCGCTCAACCAGATATTCACCTAACCCTGCCTCTTCAAGCACCAGCGGTACTTCATAGATCGACTCAACGGTCTGCACCGGAATAACGGCCTGGGCATCGACATCAGAGAAGAAGGCGATCTTGTCTCGGATATCTTCGGAGATGGTATGGTCTGCACGACAAAGAATAACATCAGCATTAATTCCCACCCCGCGCAATGCCATGACCGAGTGTTGGGTTGGTTTAGTTTTCAATTCATCGGTAGCCCCAATATGGGGGAGGAGCGTCACATGAATATACAATACATTATCGCGCCCTACGTCTTTGCGCATCTGCCGAATAGCTTCCAAAAAAGGCAGACTCTCGATATCGCCAACGGTACCACCCACTTCGACAATCACAACATCGGCATTACTCTGTTTGGCAACGGCCGCAATCCGCGCTTTGATCTCATTTGTAATGTGCGGAATAACCTGAATCGTTCCCCCCAGATAATCACCACGGCGTTCCTTCTGGATCACGGCCGAGTAAATCTGCCCCGTCGTCACATTGCTCAGGCGTGTTAAATTTTCGTCCGTAAAGCGCTCATAGTGCCCTAGATCAAGATCGGTTTCGGCGCCATCATCGGTGACAAAGACTTCGCCATGTTGATAGGGTGACATCGTGCCCGGATCAACATTCAAGTACGGATCAAGTTTTTGAATGGACACCCGTAGGCCACGACTCTTCAATAGTTGTCCAATCGAGGCCACACTGATACCCTTACCAACAGAAGAGGCGACACCACCTGTCACAAAGATGTACTTTGCCATACTCCTGATACTCCTTGCTTAGATGAAACAGTAGGTCTGGAAAGACGTTGGTAGTTGCCAGTCCCTTTTTTCTGGTAACTACAGACCCTAAAAGTATAAAAAGGCAATGGGTCGGCTCACCTGGTAGTTGCGCCGACCCACCGTATGCGTGCCCAAACGAAGCCACACTGCGTATGAATATACCCCAAATAGTTACCGCCAAAGCTATCTGAAGTTGAAAGGCGCGATATGTGGTTTCAACGCTATCCAGACCGGGCCGACAATGATTGCTACAGCGAGATGCCGAACTACCATTGCCAGTGACCGGTCTTTGTTCAGATAACCTGCGTATTACCTACACATACTAAAACGAGTAGATGATAGTACTTTGACCAATGCTTGACCAGTCGTCATCTTTCTGTAATCTGGTCATTGTAGCATCAGAACTGCACTCGCATGTCGCACCATCTCCTTTCAGGATGTATGCCAACACCAGCGATACTGTCTGTTACTGACGGAAGGTAACCGTTCAGGAGGACTTTCGCCAGCGGGGTTGCGCGGGGGCCTGCGGCCCGCGCGCAACCCCAGGAACCTCTGGGCGGGGTCGTGCCCTGCCCAACCACCCCACCTGAACGGTTACGATGGAAGGTATGTGGCCGCTCGAACACAACGTTCCTTCGACTACGCTCAGAGCTTGCCCTGAGCGCAGTCGAACGGGACAAGCTTTTTTGGCCTTCGGCAGAGCGGTACTGTTTCTGTTTTTCTCTCCAAATGTTCGTCTTAGACGAACATTTGGAGAGAAAGAAGTGTGTTTCCATGCTGCCGCAGGCGAAAATACAATGCAAACGCCCAAAGTGTTGGAGGTACAGTTTTTTCCACGCTGCCGCAGGCAAAAAGGCGAGTTGGTCATACCACCACATAACGCATGTTATTGACCCGTGCAAGCGTTGAACGGGGGGGCAATGTTGGCCCGTATCGGTTGAGGTTATCAGGATGGCAAATCAGCGTGTATCAGGCCTGTATAGAATGCTGGTCTGTCCGTCGTAACGCCTTCCCGGCGCTATAGGATCAAGCACTGGCGATAGGCAAACGTAAGGCATAGGCAATCCCACTCTGTAAACTGCTGCGCGTGATGATACCACTCAAATCTGTTCCTAGATGGATCAGCGTTTGCGCCATTGTGGAACTAATCCCGGTCAGTACCACCTGCGCCCCCAGCAGTTTAACCGCCTGAGCAGTGCGGATAAGCGCATTGGCTACCTGTGTATCCACCATCTGAATACCGGTAATATCAATAATCGCCGTGTCTACCTGGTAGGCACCAATGCCTTCCAGCAAAACTTCCATTACCTGTTGCATGCGTTGCGAGTCCAGCGAACCAACCAGGGGCATAATGATCGTCGTATCATTGAGAGGGATCAGCGGAGTAGAAAGTTCGCGCAGAGCGGTCTGTTGCGCTTCGATGATACGCGCCTGCAACGTCGCAAACTCTGCTTCCGCCCGCTTGCGCTCGCTAATGTCTCGAATACTGGTCAACCGCACAGAACGACCCTGATACATCATCATTTTCCCCAGGGCTTCTACCGGTAAGACCGAGCCATCTTTCTTGACCAGCAACGCCTCATAGGGTCGATCATAGCCACTCCGCATATTCTGTGCCACCAGCGCTTGCGATTCGGCGGCGACAAACTCCAACGCCGATCGGCCGATCAGTTCGTTCACCTCATAGCCAACCATCTGTGCCATAGCAGGATTGGCGTCCACAATCTTGCCTTGATCAAACAGAACCAGACCGTCAGAAAGGGTTGCCATCAGTTGTCGAAACCATTGTTCACTTTCACGCAATACCTGTTCGAGTTGTTTACGTTCGGTAATATCTATGCCAAACCCATCCCACCGAATTGCTCCATTGTCAAGACGCTCTGGACGCGAAGCACCCTGTGCCCATATAACTTTTCCCGAAGGTAAGATAAACCGACCTTGCCATCGCCATGGCTGTAGCCCTGTAAGTGATGCGGCTAACGCGTCATCAAAAGCAGGACGATCATCAGGATGGATCATTTGCAACAACACCTGTGCATCCTGTTCAACTGCTTGTGGATCGACCTCAAACAGATTGCGGCAGCCATCGCTCACAAAGGGGAACCACATGGTACCATCAGGCTCAAGCACAACCTGGTAGAACATACCCGGCGCATTCGCTACAAGACGTTGATACCGAGCTTCGCTCTCACGTAGACCCACCTGTGCCTGCTGCAGTTGCGCTACCTGTTGCCGCAACGCATCGATTTCTGCCTCTAATGCCTCCCTGGTGGTCATGGCCGATCTCCTTGAATGATTGATTATTGTTCCTGCGCAATGGACACATAGCAATCAAGAATCAGGTGGAAGAACTGGAATCCAGGCTTTAACCTGGGGAGCGCTCCGTCCAGCGTCAAGCCTGGACTCCGATGCACAATGGGTACAGGCTTACTATAGCAAGCCGGGTAGAGTTATGATACACAACCTGTTACGACATGATCTGCACCTGCTTACTCACTATTGCCAGAATGCATCACCACAACACGTGTTTGTTCACCTTCAGCCGGTAGATTGGATGCTGATACCGTGAGCTTATCAACCGGAGTCACATCTTTCAGTCCCAACTCATTGGTAAACTTTGCCAGTTGTGCCAGTTCATGATCGAACACCAGGCGTGGTGTGGCATAATGCATGGGGATAACAATCCGTGGCTCAAGCTGGCTGATCACGTTGACTGCTTCAGCCGGGCCAATGGTTTCGGCTCCACCCACCGGGATGAACAGGACTTCTATGTTACCAATCTCTTCAATGTGACGTTGAGCAAGCTCATGACCTAGATCGCCCAGGTGACAAAAAACAACATCATCAAGATGAATCACATAGACAGTGTTGAACCCACGTTCTGCGCCCTTTACTTTATCGTGATAGGTGCGAATACCGGTGATCAGCACATTGTTTACCTCGTATTCGCCCGGCCCATCAATCACAAAGGTGCGATCACGCAGTGGCCGTACCGCCGTGACGCAGTTGTGATCGAGATGGTTATGGCTGATGGTGACAATATGCGCCGTTGGTCGTCCCAGATCAAGGCCAATTGAACGATCAAAGGGATCACACACAACAATTCCTTCGCGCCCACGTAAACGAAAACAGGCATGTCCAAGATACTGAATATCGGGCACAACAACCTCCACAGACAACTATATAGTGTTAACCGGCCTGCACTTCGTGCCAGAGCAGCTTGAGAATCGGCTGGATTGTTTCCACATCAAAACCCCGTCGTTGCAAATAGCCACCCAACCGGCGCTGAAAGCGCGGGTAATCAGCGTCTGCTGCATATTTATGCAGTACCGATCGGGCTAACGTCAGCGCTTGCATCTGCTGATCACCGATCAGTTCCGTATCGTCGAGCAGCGTCTCGATAATCTCGCGGCTGATACCCTTGTGATGCAGTTCGCTGCGTAAGGCCTGGATACCACGGGGTCGAAATGTCTGGCGATTCTCAATCCACAGGCGCGTAAAAGCGACATCATCGAGCAAACCACACTCGGTCAGCCGAGTAAGAGCGGCGGTGATGGCCTCGGATGAAAACTGCTTGCGGGTCAGGCGTGCCCGCACCTCAGCCAGCGAGCGTGGCCGCGCTTCGAGATAGCGTAGCCCGGTAATGAACGCCCGATACGCCTGTTCTAGCGATTCGAGACGCTCCCAATCCGCAGCATCCAGCACCTTCCCAACATATAATTGCTCCTCGGCCAGTATTTTAAGGCTGACTCCCAGCGCAAACGTGCCATCAATAAAAACATTGACTCGCTGGCTATCGTGTTCCTGTATCTTTAAGGCAGTAATAATTCCGGCTGGCATAGTCTCAGAGCTGGTTGTTGATGTGGGGCATAGGTAGAGCCGATGCATACACTGGCTCTACCCGTGCAATCTTGTGCATCTGCACCAGTGAATTCTCAGGAACAGGCATTAGACTTCCTCATCAAACGTTGCTTCACTCTCTTCCTCAGTCTCATCATCGGCAATCATTGAAGGCGGAGGTGGGTTTGTTAGCGCCTGCGCACGTACCAGTTTTTCGATCTCATTTGCGAGATCAGGATTTTCACGGAGAAACGCTTTGACATTCTCACGTCCCTGTCCCAGGCGATCTTCGCCGAGATAAAACCAGGCACCACTCTTACGAATAATACCCATATCGACCCCAACATCGAGAATGTTGCCCTCACGGGAAATACCTTCATTGGCCATAATATCAAATTCTGCCTGGCGGAATGGCGGTGCAATCTTGTTTTTGACAACTTTTACCCGCGAACGCATACCTATCGTTTCCTGGCCCTGCTTGAGCGTCTCGATGCGGCGAATATCGAGACGGATGGAAGCGTAGAACTTGAGCGCCTGCCCACCGGTGGTTGTTTCGGGCGAACCAAACATCACCCCGATTTTCATCCGCAACTGGTTCAAAAAAATCACCACAGTGCGACTCTTATTGATCGCGCCGGAAAGCTTGCGCAAGGCCTGGCTCATCAAGCGTGCCTGCAACCCCGGAAGCGAGTCGCCCATATCGCCTTCGATCTCGGCCCGAGGCACCAGCGCTGCAACCGAGTCAATCACCACCACATCAACCGCATTCGAGCGAACCAGCGTCTCGCAAATCTCCAGACCCTGTTCGCCCGTATCTGGCTGAGAGACGAGTAAATCTTCGATTTGAATCCCACATTTGGCCCCATAGATCGGATCAAATGCGTGTTCGGCATCAATAAATGCAGCTATCCCACCCAGGCGCTGGGCCTCAGCTATAATATGTTGTGCCAGTGTGGTCTTGCCACTACTCTCCGGGCCATATATCTCTATCACGCGACCACGTGGAACACCGCCCGCTCCCAGGGCAATATCGAGGGCAATCGCACCGGTCGGGATGGTCTCAATCGCCAGTCGCGCACTGGCCTCGCCCATCTTCATAATCGAGCCTTTACCAAACTTGCGATCAATCTGACTCATGGCCGCAGCCAGAGCTTTCTCTTTTTCAGGCGAGATCGCCATCGCGTGCGCTCCTCCGTTTTGTGTACTCATGGTAACAACTCCTCACATGTCTCTAGTATACGGTAGGGGTGCTCTGGATGCAATAGCCCTGATTATTATAGCACGTTCGTTCTTCGATAACAACAGAGCTTGATCTTGGTAACCGTTCAGGTGGGGTGGTTGGGCGGGGCACACCCCCGCCCGGAGGTTCCCGGGGGTTGCGGGGGCCTGCGGCCCCCGC
>CALANA010000125.1 GCA_937925925.1 uncultured Chloroflexales bacterium
CAGGTTGATGATTGGCGCAGCCTGATCAGTGATGAATAACGCCGTGCTGGCGAGGCGATGTGGGACGATGCGAGGCGGGGCAATGGTTGTCCAGCAGGCCGTCGGTGGCACGAGGCACGAAGCGCGGCAATGCACCGTAGCACGTCCCGCCGGGGCGCGGGCGGGCGTTAAGCGTGCGGCAGGCGCTGAAGGGGCGCGAGGCGTGGCGCGTCCCGCCGGGGCGCGGGCGGCGCGTTCTATTTGTGGCCCCATTCGTGGACGGCGCGTTCTACTTGACTGGAGTCACGGCTTGAGCCGGGCCAGCGTTGGCACCGTACGTTGTCATGACCTTCCATCTGTTGAACCAATCATGCAACAACACTTAACACAACCTTAATCCATTCATCAACTTGTCTTCACGTTACTGGCGTACACTGTTCTAATCTGATCTCCCTCTCACATTTGAATAAGTATGATATTCTGGCTCCGGGCGAGGCTTGCACTGGTTGCTGCCAGTCGCTGTACGGCTGGTCATTCGTCGCCGATATGTCTGGCGAAGGTCGTCGCGGGCATGTGCGGCGAGCCGGAAACTGAACACGCAGGTCAGTAGCAGGTACAGGTCAACCGCGATGTGCAGGTTATGTCTGCCAGAAATCGAGTGGGAGAACAGCGCTGATGATTGTCTATCTACAGATGCAGAGAAGGAAAAAGACGTGACAAAGCAAACCGCGCATGATGGAGACGAACCGGAACCGAAGCTGAGTCGGCGGACATTTTTGCGCTTCGTTGCGCTCTCAAGTTCGGGGGCAGTGTTAGCGGCCTGTGGCGCACCGCAGACAACGACTGCGCCGGAGGTCATTACCACTGAGACGACTGCGCCGGAGGTCATCACTACTGAGACGGCCACGCCAGTACCGGCCGCTCTGCCGCCCGCACCGCCGGCTGGCCCATTGACGGCAGCCGACGCAGGGGGATTAGAAGCGCTTATTGAGGCCGCTAAACAGGAGGGCGAACTCTCTACCACGGCGTTGCCCGATACCTGGGCCAACTATGGTGAGATGAAGCAAGTCTTCTTTGAAAAATACCCCTTTCTTACCCACAATGATCTCACCCCGGACGCCAGTTCGGCTCAGGAGATCGAGCAAATCCGCGCCAATGCTGGCAACCGTGGCCCCCAGAACCCGGATGTTATTGATGTCGGGTTTACCTGGGGCGAGACAGCCAAAAAAGAGGGCCTGTTGCAGCCCTACAAAGTTGCTACCTGGGACAGCATTCCTGCCACGCTGAAAGACCCGGAAGGCTATTGGTATGGCGATTACTATGGCGTGATGGCCTTCGAGGTCAATACGCAGGTGGTCAAGAATGTGCCCGCAGACTGGTCAGACCTGCTCAAGCCGGAGTATCGCGGCCAGATTGCTCTGGCGGGTGATCCGACCGGCTCCGGGCAGGCGATCAACGCAGTCTGGGCCGCAGCCCTGGGTAACGGTGGTTCGGTGGACGATGCCACGCCTGGTCTGGAATTCTTCCGCGAGCTGAACCAGGCTGGCAACCTGCTGCCGGTGATTGCCAAACCCGCCACGATTGCCAAGGGTGAGACACCGATTGCTCTGCGCTGGGACTATAATGCGCTGGGCAACCGCGATGAAAACGCAGGTAACCCGGATATCGCGGTCGTCATTCCCAAAAGCGGCTCACTGGCGGGTGTGTATGTCCAGGCGATCAGTGCCTATGCGCCGCGTCCTTTTGCCGCCCGACTGTGGATGGAGTTTTTATATTCGGATGAGGGACAGTTGATCTGGCTGAAGGGCTATGCCACACCAGTACGTTTCGACGACCTGCAGCAGCGCAAAGTTATTCCGGCGGATCTGCTGGCGAGATTGCCGCAAACCGATGCACCAGTGGCGTTCCCGACCGGGCCACAGATCGATGTGGCATTTGAAACAATCAAGAATGGCTGGCCTACAATTGTCGGTGCCTCTATTTCCTGAGAAACTGTTTGAAGAGATGTGTAGAGGGCGGCAGCATGGCTGCTGCTTCAGACAGATGCGAAGAGTGCCGTGTAGTCGGGCATAGGGAGCATGGTACAATAGAGCAATCCTACATCAGTTGTGAAGAACCGGAGTCCAGGCTTTAGCCTGGACAGAGCTAGACCAGGCTGAAGCCTGGACTCCAGGTTTACAATAGGGAACAGGCCTGTACATGCAGGCCTTGTGCCAGAGAAGCTGATACCAACGCGGTGCGTCCGAGTTGGGATTGGTGCCAACGCACTGCATCGATACCAACTGCGACGGGTAGCGGTGATGCGCGGTATCATGCTCGGTTGGGATTGGTGCCAACGCACTGCATCGATACCAACCCTGTACCAGAACCTGTCCTGGGGATGATGCGAAACCAGGTTTGACCACTCACTGCGCACTCTGGTTAATCAATGGAGCGAAACACCGATGGCACGTATCACCATAGCAACAACTGGCAACAAAGCAGGGCGACCACTGCTGCTGCGTCGTATACCCTGGGACTGGCTTGGCGTGGTGCCGTTTTTCGTCGTCGTGACCGCCTTTATGTTCTGGCCGGCGGTCTCGATCATTGTGCAGAGCTTTCTTGATCGGCAACGCCACTTTACCTTGCAAAATATCATCGATCTCAGCCAGCCGTTCATTGTCTCGTCCTACCTCTACACTATTCGGCTCAGTGCCGCCTCGGCGATCGGCGGCGGTATTCTCGGCTTCCTGATGGCCTATGCAGTCACGATTGGCGGTTTGCCACGCGGCGTGCGCTCGCTACTGCTGACCTTCTCGGGCGTCGCGTCTAACTTTGCCGGTATTCCACTGGCGTTTGCCTTTATTGCTACGCTGGGGCAGTTGGGGTTGGTGACGACCATGCTGCGTAACATTGGCATTCATCTCTATCCCAACTTTAGCCTGTACAGCTTCTGGGGTCTGGTGATTACCTATATCTATTTTCAGACTCCGCTGATGGTGCTGATTATGGCACCCGCGCTGGATGGCCTCAAGCGCGAGTGGCGTGAGGCGGCGGAGAACCTGGGGGCTACGCCCTGGCACTACTGGCGTTATGTGGCGCTGCCGATCCTGTTGCCCTCGATCCTGGGTACAATGGTGCTGCTGTTTGGGAACGCCTTTGGTGCTCACGCTACTGCTTTTGCATTGACTGGTGGGGGCAGCCAGGCCAGTGTGGTGACGATTCTGATCGCCGCGCAGTTGAGCAGTGATGCGCTCCAGAATCCCGGCATGGGCAATGCGCTGGCACTGGGAATGATTGTGATTATGGCGCTCACGATTGCGCTCTACACCTGGCTGCGCCGTATGTCCGAGCGCTGGCTACGCTCATGAATAACAGGAGGTACGTGGTCGCGTGTGCCTGGATGTTCAAGCACCGGGCGACAGCGGCCCGGAACGGCCGGCACACGTCAGCCCGCGCAGGCGGGCTTCGTCCCGCGTTGCCCGCCCGTTCACGGGCCGGGCATTCCCGGTGCGACCGGCACGTCAGCCCGCGCAGGCGGGCTTCGTCCCGCGTTGCCCGCCCGTTCACGGGCCGGGCATTCCCGGTGCGTAACTCGTGTGAATGAGGTGTGAAGCGTCTTCAGGGAACAGGAGACAGGGTACAAGTCTGGCTGATACAACTGCCTTGCTTCCTATTCTCTCATCTGCTGTGAGGTGTAAGGCATGAGGCACGTTTATAGAGGGCGGAAGCATGGCTCCCGCTGCAAGCGAGAACGATATGCGACACATTAATTTCTGGTCATGGTTGTGGATTATCATTGGCGCGATCTATTTCTTTGTGCCCCTGATCGCCACCCTGCTCTTCTCGTTGCAAGCGAAGCGTGATGAACTGGGCTTCACGGCCTATAGCAATGTCCTCTCCTCGCCAGCCTTTTTCAACAGCTTTTCGTTTTCCTTCTGGACAGCAGTAACAACAATTAGCATCAGTGCGCTGTTGATCGTGCCGACCGCCTACTGGGTACACCTCCGGCTGCCGCGTCTACGCCCGGTCATCGACTTCATCACGCTGCTGCCGTTTGTGGTACCGGCGGTGGTGCTGGTGTTTGGCCTGATTCGTACCTACAACCGCACCCCGCTTACCGATAGCCGCCAGGGGTTATACGTGCTGCTCGTTGGCTCGTATGTCATGCTTTCGATCCCCTATATGTATCGGGCGATTGACACCGGACTGCGGGCAATTGATGTGCGGGCGCTCACTGAGGCAGCGCAGAGCCTGGGAGCGGACTGGTTCACGATTATGACCCGTGTGATCTTTCCCAACGTCTATATCGCGCTGTTGAGCGGTGCCTTCATCACCTTTGCGATTGTGATGGGCGAGTTTACGATAGCGTTTCTGCTGGCGCAACCAGCCTTTGGGCCATACATCAGCCTGTTGAGCAGCAGCAAGGTCTATGAACCGTCGGCGCTGGCGATTATCAGTTTTGGGCTTACGTGGGCCTCGATCGGTGTGGTGCAGTGGATCAGCCATAGCTTCTCCGGTCAGAGCCAGATCACTGGCCCGCGCTAACCGATGCCGATAGCGAATGCGAGGCACACCAGAACACGTTGCACAGAAAGGGTATTCAGATACGTATGGCTTTTCTTGAAATCAATGATGTGCATAAGATCTATGGTCAGACGGTGGTGGTTGATACCTTTAATCTGCAGATCGAACAGGGCGAATTTGTTTCGTTTCTTGGCCCCAGCGGGTGTGGCAAAACAACTACGCTGCGCATGGTTGCGGGCTTTATTGTGCCGACCTCTGGCTCAATCGTGATCAATGCTGTCGATGTTACGCGCATGCCGCCCAATCGCCGTAACGTGGGCATGGTCTTTCAGTCCTACGCGCTCTTTCCCAATATGACTGTGGCCGCAAATGTCGGGTTTGGCTTGAAAGTCGCTGGACAACCGGCGCGAGCGATCAAGCAGCGGGTGGCAGAGATGCTGGAAATCATTCATATGACCGAGTATGCCACCCGCTATCCCTATCAACTCTCTGGCGGGCAGCAGCAGCGGGTGGCGCTGGCACGCGCACTGGCGATCCAGCCCCAGGTGTTGCTGCTGGACGAGCCGCTCTCGGCGCTGGATGCCAAGATCCGCATCTCGTTGCGCCAGGAGATCCGCACCATTCAGCGCCAGTTGAACATCACGACGATCTATGTGACGCACGATCAAGAGGAGGCACTATCGCTTTCGGATCGAATTGTGGTTATGAACCAGGGCCGGATCGAGCAGATCGGTACACCGTTTGCGATCTACAACAGGCCGCGCACACGCTTTGTGGCCTCATTCGTCGGCACGCTAAACGTCCTGACTGCCGAGGTCGTTGATGCTGCGACAGGCCGGATCATGATTGACGGGCAGGAGATTCACGTGAACGGAATCCTGCCTGATCACCCCGATCCGTCGCTGGCAATTGCCTTACGCCCCGAAGTCATCTCGCTGAACGGTGTGTATGGACAGACGGCCAACCACATGCAGGGTACGGTCGAAGATGTCACCTTCCTCGGCCCGGTGGTACGCACCCGCGTGCGCTTTGATCAGCATACCATTCACCTGGACAGCTTCAACACTCCACAACTTGTGCCCCCCCGAAACGGCGACTCGGTCACCGTTAGTTTTCCCCCCGAAGCCTGCCTGGTCTTGAGCGACACGCCAGGTGCGGAGGTGTGAGGCGCTTCAAAGCGTTCAAGCGTTCAAGCGGCGAGGGGCATGGGGCGGTGGTAGCGCGTCCGGCCGGGGCGCGGGCGGCCATTCCCGGTGCCCAACGCTAACGATGGCGGGCGGGCGCTGAGGCGCGAGGCGCTAAGGCGCGAGGTGCTAAGGCGGGGCAATTGAATCGCTGAGACGCCGACCCGCTGACGCCGCTGAAAGGGCTGTCGCACATCCGAGCGCGCAGGCGTAATGTTTTTCTAAAAATTCGTGTGTATTCGGGCTATTCGTGGTTCCTAACACGCCGCTGGGGTGCCGTGGCAACCCGGGCCTGGCTCAAGCCGGGCCTCCGGTCGTGGACGTATCCGGATGAATTCTCCCCGCCCATGTCCCGGAGGAACGCGCTACAGAATTGCGCTTGAATGCTTGACCGCTTGAATGCTCGAATGCTCGAACGTGCCAACGTACCAACGTGCCAACGTGCCAATGCGACGCCTCTCCGCCTCCCCGCCTCCGCGCCTCGTCGCCTCCGCGCCTCCGCGCCTCCGCGTCCAACCAGCCTGGTCATCGGTCTGCGGTCACCGGTTCCCCAATCGTATTACGTAGCACACCGATACCTTCGATCTCAGCCTCAACTACATCGCCGGGACGCAGATAGGCTGGCGGATCCATACCCATCGCCACTCCGCTGGGCGTGCCGGTGGCCACAATATCACCTGGCTCCAGGGTCGTGCCCAGCGAGAGCGTGGCAATAATATCGGGGATTTTGAAGATCATGTCACTGGTGTTCGCATCCTGGCGAGTGACCCCATTCACGCGTAGTTGTAGCCGCAACGCGTGCGGATCATCAATCTCATCGGAGGTGACAATCCACGGGCCATACGGCGCACTCCCATCCAGGCTCTTGCCCAGGAAAAACTGCTTATGCCGGTTCTGAATATCGCGCGCCGAAATATCGTTGAGGATCGTATAGCCAAACACATAGTCCAGCGCCTCGGTGCGCTGAATGTTTTTACCCTGACGCCCAATGACAAAAGCCAGTTCGACCTCCCAGTCAATCTGGGTCGACACACCGGGATCATAAGGAATAACAGCATCAGGATGATTGACAGCAGTGACGGATTTGGTAAAGACGATTGGATAGCGAGGTAGCTCGGTCTCGCGGCCCCGCGCCCGAGCCGACTCGGCTGAATGGGCGGCGTAGTTCCAGCCCAGGCACATAATATTTTTGCGCGGGCGGGGAATGGGTGCCAGCAGCGTCACGCTCGCCAGCGGCAACCGGGGACTGGTGTTCTCTGCAACCAGGGCCTGGGCACGCGCCAGCATGTCCGGGCCACCCTGTATCAACGTCAACATATCCGGTGCCAGCGTACTCAAATCAACCAGCGTCTCTTCCACAACAGCGCCGATCTGCGGTGTTGTGCCAACATTGTACGTTACCAGGCGCATCAACGTGCCTTTCTAGCATAGACTGCAATCACGATAACCCTTCCGAATAATACCGTTTCGACGTGAACCTTCCGCATGTGCTTGCCATTCGTCCTCCCACGCGCCAGCGTCGCGGCGGGGGGGCAGGGGCCGCAGGCCCCCGCCCAGGTGAGGATGTTCGAGCTGGTGCGCGAACTCGTGGATGACGACG
>CALANA010000126.1 GCA_937925925.1 uncultured Chloroflexales bacterium
GTCATGCTGAGCGGAGCGAAGCATCTTCGCAGCACTTAGTCATGCTGAGCGGAGCGAAGCATCTTCGCAGCGCAGCATCTTCGCAGCACTTGGTCATGCTGAGCGGAGCGAAGCATCTTCGCAGCACTTAGTCATGCTGAGCGGAGCGAAGCATCTTCGCAGCACTTAGTCATGCTGAGCGGAGCGAAGCATCTTCGCAGCGCCGCATCTTCGCAGCACTTGGTCATGCTGAGCGGAGCGAAGCATCTTCGCAGCACTTGGTCATGCTGAGCGGAGCGAAGCATCTTCGCAGCGCCGCATCGTGCGCAGCACTTAGTCATGCTGAGCGCAGCGAAGCATCTTCGCAGCGCCGCATCGTGCGCAGCGTTTGGTCATGCTGAGCGCAGCGAAGCATCTTCGCAGCGCCGCATCTTCCCTGCTGGCTGATGAGATCCTTCGCTCCGCGCAGGATGCCATGCGCGTCGCAAGATCCTTCGCGCCGCTCAGGATGCCATACGCTCAGGCGATGCCTCCGCGCAGGATGCCAGACACCGTATGGAGGTAGTTAGACCTTCTTGTACTAGTATAGCGCTAACCGGTCAGATATACGGCGGTGTGGCTATAAGTTACTGGACTTTTACGTGTTGGGTCATTCACCAGCCGGTTTCGTATGCGGCAAGGTGATGGAGCGAAAATTTTTCGTCCCCAAGCTTTCTTTCCCGCCAGATTTTCGCCTACGATGAAGATCTCGCGGGAAAGGTACCGCTCTGCCGAAGGTGAAAAGACGAGCGGGATAGAACACAGCATAAGTCCTAACCTACAGGACTTACGCAGTCGTTCGATCCAAACGTCTTCTTTGCTTGCGACAGCAGCATACATTGAGATGGCAATGTCAATAGCCGCAACTGAGAAGATCACAATTCAACGTTGTCAAGTTCGGCCAGGACTCGTGCTGCTGCTGGCTTTTCTGCATGGCTTGCTCTATCTCGCGATTGTGCCGCCCTGGCAGAACTTTGATGAGACAGGGCATTTTGAGTATGTGCGCTCGATGGCCCTTAACCACAAAGGGGAGCAACATGCCGAGGCTGATCTCCTTACCCGGCGTGAAATCGCCGATTCTATGTACCGGTTTCGCTTCTGGTCAGACGGCATACGGCCCGATCTGTTCAGTCCCCAGGCACCGCAGGTCGGCATTTCCCAACGTGTCCACCCGCCACTGTATTATATGCTGGCAGCCGTACCCGTCCGGTGGACACAGTATCTGAGCATTGAAACCCAACTCTACGCGGCGCGTCTCGTCAGTCTGGGCTTTTATATGTTGACGGTGCTGACAGCCTGGCAACTGGGCCGGCTGGTTGCGCCCGATCAGCCGCTGTTGCAGACGACGGTGCTGCTGCTGCTGATTATGACCCCGGCCTTTGCGAATATGATGACCGCGGTGAATAACGACGTGCTGGTCAACTTTAGTATGGCCTGTGTCCTGTTGGGGTGCGTCCATCTGATTCGTGATGGGCTACGCCCGTTGTCATTGACGCTGGTTGTGCTGAGTCTTACAGTGGCGATTGGCAGCAAGCGTACTGCGGTGGTAGCAATCGTGCCAGTTGCACTGAGCCTGTTGTGGGCGCTTCGCCGGCAACCGATACGCTGGTATGCGTGGGTTACGGTAGGCAGCCTTGTACTGGTGATGGCCGGTTGTGGTGCCTTTGAGTACGCACCAGCAAAGGGTTCTGAGGGTACCTGGCATCTGTTCCAGGCGCGCCCCTGGCTGGTTGAACTCGACCAGGCCTATTTGCGTTTGCAGGTTAATTACACGATCCAGTCGTTGAGTGATTGGGAACGCAGTCGCCAGGTGTATCCAGGGTTGATCAATATCCTGTTCACAAGTTTCTGGATGCACTTTGGCTGGGGCCATGTACGAATGGGGGCAGGGTGGGAACATGCTATGCTGGGGGTTGTGGGTATTGCCAGCGTCGGTCTGGTTCGGCAGTTTGTGTGGGGTCGGCAACCATTAGCGCTGGCACAACAGCGCTGGATCTGGCTGGCGGTGGTAATGGTAGTGGCAGCCTGGCTGTCAGCGATGATCCGCGTGCATCCATTGTCGCCACCAGGGACATGGATGTATATTCCACGCGGACGCTATATGCATCTGGCGCTGCTACCGACGTTATGGTTGCTGGTGCTGGGTTATAATGGGTTCGTGCCGCAACGCTGGCGACGTTATAGCTTGTCGGCATTGGTACTCTTCTTTGTGCTGCTCGATCTAGTGGCCTGGGCGGTGACGTTGATGAACTTTTATTACCGTTCATAGCATGGGTATCCGATTGTTGCTGGAGAGGTTTATCCCCTGGCTTGGACTAGTCGTGGTGTTGCTCATCAGCACACAGACCACCACGGTCGTTGGAACCGGGCCAGCACAGCGGAATCTAGTTTTGGGCAAACTAGATCAGCAGCATTCCTTCGGTCAGGTGTTTGTCGCCGAGCAGTTGTATTTAAGCGGTATCCGCGTGTTGCTGGTGCCACCACCAGGCGAGCGCGAAGACCTGGTGACACTCCGGCTACGTGTTTATACTGAGGGGTTGCCTGATCTCGCAGTGGTATCATTGCCGGTGCATGCGCTGGCCCGCCAGGGTATGACGACCTTTGCGTTTGAGCCGTTACGTTTACGCATGACACCCCATCCTGTGACGACAACGCTACAATTGACGCTTGAAGCGCCGACGTTGCCGCCAGCATATGGCATTACCGTGATCGCCGGGGCTGACAGTTATGCCGGGGGGCACTTGCTAGTGAATGGTGTAGCGCGTACCCAGTTCGATCTAGCCTTTCAGCCGCTCTATCAGCAACGCTGGCTCGATCGCTTGCTTCCCATTTCGCGCCTGGCAGAGGGCCGGCCCGGCTTGCTGGGATGGCCGCCGTTCTATGCGCTGCTAGTCTATGGTTATCTGTATGTTCTGGGACGAATATTGATGCTATGGTGGTATATGATTTTTGTGGAGTGCGAGAGTTAGGCGCAAGGTGCTATATTTTCAGGCTGATAACATTGACGCACCTCACACCTTTTGCTACAATCGACGGCGTATAGAACCGCTTTGCAGGAGAATTTGATGGAAGAAGAAATTGATCTGCGACCCTATCTACTGGCTGTGCTACGCCGCTGGCGGCTCGTTATAGTGTCAATCGTTATGGTCGGCATTGTGGCGGTGTTGCTGGCAATGATCCTGTTTAGGTCACACACTGCCACGGCCGATATTTTGATCTTGCCTGTGCGCTCGCAATTGTCGTTTGACTCGCGCTTTGTTACGACTGATCCCTTTCAGCATGTGGGCGAGGCGTCGCGCCAGCAGTCGTTTACCAGGCTGGCGAACAGTCTGTTACTCGAGCAGCGGGTGTTGCCCCAATTACCTCCGGAACTCATTCCTGAAAACTATGAACCAGGCGCTCTGGCTAACGCCGTTAATGTAGAACTTACCGGTAACCTGTTGCAGCTATCGTTCAGTGCCGCTGATCCGCAGGAGGCAAACACACTGATTGAGATCTGGTCACAGACATTTGTGCAACTGGTGAACGAACTGTATATTCGTGATCGTGGCATTTTGACAGAGATTGAGCAGCAGGTTGCCAGCGCGCAGCAGCGTTATGCTGATGCCCAACAGGAACTGGAGACCTTTATCGGTAGCAGCCAGCTTGTACAACTCGAACAGCGCATTGAGGTCATGCGTCAACTGCTGGCCGGTTCACGTAATGCTAACCAGTCGCTCTATAATCAATATCTGGATCGGGCACACCGCCTGGAGATTATTCTGGGCGATGCGCAGACCCTGCGTGATCAGGGTGAGATGGGGGTGTCGGAGAATCTGGCCAATAGTCTGGCGACGCTGGCCCTGCGGGCGCGAGCGGTGGGCGACATTCAGTTGCCAATTCAGCTCCAGTTTGGAGATCCGACAGCGTTAGCGCACAGTGATACAGCTACCCTGGACGATCTGGATGCCTTAATCACAACGCTGCAGCAGCGGCGACGCGAGTTGATCGGTTTGTCGCAGGAACTGGCACATGCGATTGTAAATGGCGAGAGTGATGTTTCGGGTCTGGTGCCTGCTACCCAGGCCGAGTATGAACAGCAGTTGGCAACACTCCAGCAGCAGTATGAGCAACAGGTAGCGCGCAAAACGTTCCTGGCTCAGCAGCGCGATATCGCGTTCGACTCGCTACAGATCTTGCGACGTAAGCTGGATGAGCAACGTATTGCGCAGGGCACATCCCAGTCCGAGGTGCAGTTGATT
>CALANA010000127.1 GCA_937925925.1 uncultured Chloroflexales bacterium
CCCCCCCCCCCCAACCCCGGGAACCTCCGGGCGGGGTTGTACCCCGCCCAACCACCCCACCTGAACGGTTACCAATTGTGCATCGGAGTCATGGCGTTCGCCTGGACGAAGCACCCAGGTTACAGCCGGGACTGCCGTTCTTCACAAACTGATGTAGGATTGCTACATACTACCTCTTTGCGTTAATTACGACTCTGCCTCGTATAGTGTAGTTGTCCGTGCGATCAGCAGATCGAAACGAGAGCAACCCGCTAGCTGTGAATGGGAGTTCCGGCTTTAGTAGTAGTGCAACCCGGAACCGGCTGATGAGGTTTGAATATTTGAATAGATATGAGTGCTTATGCGAATACAACATGGGACTCGCAAACGATCAACGAGACCTATACAAGCCGCACCCGCACCCGCAGTTGTAGATGAGGCTTTCTATGTCCAACCGCTCATCGAACCTGACACCGAGACGCTAGAACAACTCCACCTGGTCCGAGCAGAGTTACGCAGAACCTGTACCTTACTCGATCAAGAACGTCGCCATTATCAGGAATTGTTTGAGTTTACGCCTGGTGGCTATTTGATAACTGATCACAACGGCATTATTCGCGCAGCAAACCAGTCTGCCAGTCTGCTTCTGAATGTAGCGCAGCCCCTGCTGGTGGGCCAATCACTGTTGAGCTTCCTAGCCGAAGCAAGCTGGTCTACTGTACGCATGCTGCTAGAACGCTTGCAGCGAGGTGAACGTCTGCCAGAGTGGGAGACGTTCGTCTATCCCCGCCATGGCACGCCCTTTCAGGTCTTGATCTCGGGTGCCAGTGTGCCAGCGTTGCCTGATAAACCGGAAACTCTGTACTGGATGGTACGGGACATCAGTGCCTGGAAGCATGTGGCGGAACATATTCAGCACCTGAATAAAGAACTGGAGCAGCAACTTGCCGAGCGCACAGCGCAACTACAAACACTGCAACAGCGGCATGCAGAACTGTTACACCGTGAACGTGCAGCCCGTCTGCAGGCCGAACAGCAGCAGCAACGTCAGGCATTCCTGTCCGAAATCAGCCGTTTGCTGGCTGAGTCATTGGATTACCAACAGACTCTGCAACGAGTGGCACGGTCTATTACCGCTTACCTGGCCGACTGGTGTATGATTGATCTGCTCGAAATAGATTCATCACCCTGCCGAGTAGCCGTCGCTCATCGTAATCCAGCGTGTGAGTCGTGGTTGCACGACCTGCAGCACAACTATACCGTCGATCTGAATCTACCCGATCTCGTAGCCAAAGTGTTGCAAACCGGTGAACCGGAGTTGATCCCGAATGTGGCTGATGTTCCCCTTGAAGCATTCACCCGCAATGCTGATCATGAGCGTCTGATTCAGATCTTAGGCATTCGTTCCGTCCTGATTGTCCCCTTACGCACGCATGGGCGCTTACTGGGAGCGCTCTCGCTCGTGTCCTTGCAACCGGAATACTATCAACGCGACCAGATCGCGCTCGCTGAAGATCTGGCGCAACGCATAGCGCTGGCAGTACACAACGGGTTATGCTATCGTGCAGCGCAGGCCGAGATTCAAGCCCGCGATCAGTTTCTTTCGATTGCCGCCCACGAACTAAAGACGCCCCTGACTTCACTCATAGGGTTTGCGACCCTCTTACAGCGGCAGATCGGTACTAACGTTCTGTCGAGTGAGCGGGAAGAACGCGGCTTGCACATTATTGCTACCCAGGCGGCACGATTCCGTGACTTGATCGACATGTTGCTGGATCTGTCGCGCATCCAGACGGAGCGCTTTAGCCTGGCATGTACGCCACTCGACCTGCACGCGCTCGTGCAACGGCTGGTGGAAGAAGCCCGGCCAGCATTGGAGAAGCACAGTCTGACTCTGAGCGGGATAGACACACCGCTGATGATTATGGGCGATGAACTACGCCTGTGCCAGGTGATCCAGAATTTGCTGCAAAATGCAATCAAGTACAGTCCCAGCGGTGGCCCGATTTGTGTGCAGCTAGAATACCACGATACCAGGGCCTGTCTGCGGGTGACTGATCGGGGCATTGGCATCCCGGCGGCGGCTCTGCCTCATATTTTCAGTACCTTCTATCGTGCCGAGAACGCTCAGCAACACTCGATTAGCGGGATGGGGATTGGTCTGTATATTGTCAAGGAAATCGTTGCCCGTCATGGTGGTGCAATCGAGGTAGCCAGTCAGGAAACCCAGGGCAGCACCTTCACTGTCTGGCTGCCATTGCTCAAGGACAATGAACATAGAATGTAGCAGCAGATGGTACGCTGGTTATCTGCTGTTCATCGGCGTTGCACATTGCATGCCCCCGTCGCAAGCATGACCCTCTGTATTGCTCTCTGCCTGGGCGGGCAGGCCTGGAAACAAACGAGTCAAAGACTACCACCATAAGCTCACGTGCTACTCGGTATCGCCAGGTACATCAAGATCGCTCAGACGCACCGTTTTGCGTGTCCCGAACTTAATCGTCTTCTGTCCCTCACTGGTGAGCTGGCCCTTCTGCTCGAGATTCGCCACCTCGCGCTGCATCGTTTCTGCCAGTTCAACCTCGCCCTGGTTCAACAGGCGGGTTACAGCACTCTTGAGCTTCTGCGTGGCATTGACTATATCACCCGACTGCAAGTCCTGTAGCGCCCGTGTCTGCAACTTGAAGGCACTGACTTTCTCGACAATATTCATGACCGGCGCATGCACTTGATTGATCTGGCTGGCATCGTTGGTAAAGGTCAGAATGATGTCAGCACGCACCTTCTGTTGCGTGCGATTGAGCGCAGGTACATCATAGGTTGCTTCGGCCTGACCAATACGATACTGTCCCACTGGACGTGGATCGACCAGCAATTCTATCAGCAGTGTACGACCCTGGCCAGTCTCCAGATCTCCAAGTGGAACGCTCACATCACGATCCGTAATCGGGCGATAGCCAAGATTGTCAATCAACGGTATCACCTGCCAGACAGCGCGCGGCGTAATGCCCTGCACCAGGCGCAACGTCACACTAGCATTCTGGATCGCTGTGGCCTGAGCGCGTTGTACGGTATTCTGAAAATACTCAACGATCGTGTCGGCATGGGCAATATAATCTGCGGTGCCACCCGAACGATTCGCCATATCAATCAATAGATCCTCGTTCCAATCGTTGCCAACGCCGAGCGCCGTAATCGGCACACCCTGTCGCCCGGCCTGTTCTGCACGCAGCAAGCACTCCTTCTCGTTCTCCGTCTGACCATCGGTCAACAGCACCAGACGCCGAATACCGCTCCCGCCCGCCTTCTCGATCTCCTGTAAAGCTTTATCGAGGGCTGGCGCAATCTTCGTGCCACCTGCATCACGAATACGGCCAATTTTTTCTTGCAAATCACGTCGATTCTGGACGGGGGCTGCCGGGATCAAGACCTCCGTGCGATGATCAAAGATGACCACTGAGAGTATATCCTGGGCGTCCAGCAGATCGAGCGCAGTGGCCGTTGCCCGGCGTACCCGATCCATTTTTTCGCCCTTCATGGATCCACTACGATCCAGAACAAAACTGACATTGACCGGTACCCGCACCTGGGCCATGGTCTGGGAAGGTTGCAACTCGAGTAAAAGATACGAAACTTGCGCATTAGCCGTTGTAGCCACAAAGGGCCGTGCAAGTGTCGCCCGCAAATTGACTTCACCGGTCATAAGATACTCCTTTGTAAGCCTGTCAACTATGCAGTTAGCGCCTGTTGTGTACACGAGGTATGCGGTGGCTTGAACACCACGTCCCTTCACCTTCGCTCAAAGCTTGCCCTGAGCGTAGTCGAATGGGACAAGCTTTTTCGCCTTCGGCAGCGGGGAAGCGTTGGAACATTGGAACGTTGGAACGCTCCAACGCTGGAAAGTACCACGCTATCGCAGACGAAAAGGCAAACTGACCATATCACCGCGTAACCCGTATTGTTTAGCGCTACATCAGTCATATACACGACATACACGGTCGTCTCGGTACATCCTTTTGCACCGCATACATCCTATACCATAGCCTACCTCTATTTGCTCTGGCTCGCTCGTCATCAGTATCATTTGAAGCATGCGGCTCTACGTTGTCACCTGAAGTAATATCTACCGCACTATAGTGTAGCACAAACCCGCGCACCATGAAACCAGATTTTGATTGCGAACAGCGACCTGGTTATTCATTGGACGTGTTGACGTCACGCAATACCAGGATCTTGTCAATGCGCAAGCCATCCATGTCCACCACTTCAAAACGCCAGTCGCCCCAGCGCGCAACATCACCGGTGCGCGGTATCTGCCCAAACAGGCTAAGCACAAAACCGGCGAGCGTATCAAACCGATACACCTCCTCACCTGGCAATGCTTTCAGATCCAGATACTGCTTAAACTCGTCAATCGGCAAGAGACCATCGATCAACAACGAGCCATCCTCGCGTTCAATCAGCGCCCGATCTGCGGCTTCGTCATGCTCGTCGGCAATATCGCCCACCAGTTCTTCCAGCACATCTTCCAGCGTCACCACACCTTCCACACCTCCATGTTCGCTGACGACAATCGCCATATGTTGCTTGCTCTTACGAAAGGTAGCGAGGAGTACCGCCGCTCGCCCGCTTTCGGGCACAAAGACGGGACGATACATCATCGCCCGCACGGGCGTGTTTGCGCCATCAGCGCGATACGAACGCAACAGATCGCGCACATGCACAATCCCGACCACATGATCGAGATCCTGGTCGTAGACCGGAAAGCGCGAAAAGCCACTTTCCAGCAAATCATCCAGCACATCGCCCAGGAGTGCTTCAGATTCAAGCGCATACACGTCGCGGCGCGGAGTCATAATATGCCGCACCACAAGGGTGCTAAATTCAAAAACACTCTCGATCAGTTCTTGCTCTTCGGGCGCAACAATGCCACCCAGCGCACCTTCACGCACAATCTGGCGAATGTCATCTTCGGTGACTGGCGCGGCAGCCATACTGCGCCGCCCCAACAACCAGAGCAACATCTCACTGCCCCCCATTACCAGCCTGACCAGAGGACGACCAGGTTGCGTAAAGCAGAGCATCGGGCGCGCTATGCGGATTACAAACGCCTCGGCGTTCTGAAGCGTAAGACGCCGGGGCACCACTTCGCCCAGCACCAGCACCAGGTAGGTGATACTAAACACGACCAGCACCAACGACATATATTCGGCATATATGCCAACCACGGGCAACGGCCGTAGCCATGCGGTTAGCACGGTCGTCAAATTCAATCCACCCAGTACTCCTATCAGAATAGCGATCAGCACCAGCGTGGCCCGTACCGTTGACAAGAGTTGATAGGCATCTTCCTGCAGACGAATAGCAAACACGGCTGACTGGTGGCCCTGGTCAAGGCTCTGCTGCAAACGTCCGCGCCGGGCAGCGATCAGGGCACCATCCGTGCCAGCGCAAACACCATAGGCCACGACCAGCACCAGAATGAGGCTGATCTCCAATAGCATATTGTTACCCCAGATAGACAGTTCCTGGCCTGGATCAGACATCGCTGGTCACAGGTGCGCCTGTCTACCTGCGATGTCTGATCCAGCAACGGGTTGTGACGGGGAACGCTCCGCCGGTTGCTACCTTAACGAAATTGCACGATCCGCAAGAAGCTATCGGCCTTGAGCGACGCGCCACCCACCAGTGCGCCATCAATGTCCGGTTGGGCCATCAACTCGTCTATATTCTCAGGTTTGACGCTCCCACCATACTGAATACGCACGCCACTGGCCGTCTCCGCGTCATAGAGTTCGGTCAGAGTACGGCGGATAGCGGCATGCATAGCCTGCGCATCCGCGGACGTTGCGGTATCACCCGTCCCAATCGCCCAGATCGGCTCATAGGCAATCACAACTGACTGCATCTGGGACGCAGTGACATTAGCCAGACCGGCGTGTACCTGCCCGATCACAATCGCCTCGGCCTGGCCTGCATCGCGCTGGGGCTTGCTCTCACCCACACACATAATCGGGCGCAGTTCGTTCGCCAGTGCCGCATGCAACTTCCGGTTTACCTGCGCGTCGTCATCGCCAAAAATCTGCCGCCGCTCACTGTGGCCCACGATGACATACGTACAACCTACATCGCGGAGCATGCGCGGCGCAATCGCCCCGGTGTACGCTCCTTCGGCCTCGTAGAACACATCCTGAGCACCGAGCGCAATCGGCTGGCCCGCTACCAGCGCCCCGATCCGATCCAGCGCTGTGTACGGCGGACAGACGAGTACCTCACGATCAGTGGTAGAACCCAGGCCCGCCAGAAGTGCTTCCACCAGTTCGACCGCCTCACCGACCGTTTTGTACATTTTCCAGTTACCTGCAATCAAGGGACTACGCATACGCCTTGTTTACCTCCTTATGCAACATCATAGGTTGTGAAACCGTATTATATTGCTACCCGGAACATTACACAATCCGGGCAGCGCTGGCTTCACTGTCAGGTCAACACCTGGTATAGAGCAGTCCTACCTCAGTTGTGAAGACCCGTGTCCCGCCTGAAGCCGGGACTCCCCGGTGACCATGGCAATACGCTTGCTATCGCACATGGGGCATCACAACTGTTGTGAAGACCCGTATCCCGCCTGAAGCCGGGACTCCCCGGTGACCACTACGCTTGCTATACGTGAAAACACAACCATACACAATACAGCACGCTGGTAAACGCTGGTCATCGAGACAGGTTACATGACTCTGGGTAGCACAAACACCAGCGTGATAGCCACTGCCACCGTGATGCCGAACACCAGCGGACTCCAACTCAGCACTTTTGCACCATCAAATGGCCCGGCCGGGATCATATTGAACAACCCCAACCAGGCGTTGATGTAATAGCCAACACTGGCCAGGATGCTCCAGAAGCCCTGGGGGACAAAAAGACTCAGCACCAGGAACAACACGGCCAGCACCAGATTGGTGACTGGCCCGGCGAGGGCAATCAACCCGCTCTGGCGTGCGGACAGGTAGCCCCGGTGCCATACCGCACCTGGAGCAGCAATAAAGAAGCCACCAAAGGCGATAACGATTGAAAGCAGTAACCAGGGATTATTGGCAATAAAATGCGCCTCGGCCCCATAGTTGCGGGCCAATACTCGATGCGCGAGTTCGTGTAGCACAAAACCAATCCCACAGGTTACGGCCGAAATGAACAACACCGTCCAGAAAAACGAGGTCAGGATATTGCCGCCAACCTGAAAGATCGCAAAGGCCAGCGAGGTGCCGGCCCAGGCCTTCAGCAACTCCAGATCGTCACGCGTGCCCCGTGCAAAGATTTCTTCACCAGGGGGAGAAAGCCTGCTACGCACAATACCTATTGCTCCTTTCGGTACACCATTGGAAAAATGGACGGTTCGACCCGGATTGAGAGGCTTCGTACAACAACGAGCAGCATGAACAGGATCGTACCACAGAGAGCGCAGATAACGCCAGGGCAAACAAACGGCATGGTGTCTGAATACCGTCTCTGTTCCTCGGCATTCGCTGCGATAAAAAATCTCGTTGTCGTATTATACCAATTTGACGTCGACCTTCCGCATCCGTTGGTTCGTCGTACGCTTGCGCCTACGACCATAAGACTTCCCCTGGAACGAGATGTCGGCGTAGAGGCGTTGCATGCAACGTTCCTACGCCGACATCCCCTTTCTGGTGCGGCGCGGCTTCGCCGTGCCGCACCAGAAAAGGAACATGGGCGGGGGCCTGCGGCCCCCGCCCCCACCGCGACGCTGGCGCGTGGGAGGACACATGGCACGACCATGCGGAATGGTCACGGCGAAACGGTATTAGTGGCCCTCGCCTTCTTTCCAGGCATGCTCGCCAATCAGCGGTACAAACCGCACTCCGCTGAGGCGTTCGGTTTTGATCATCTCACCCTGGCGCGTAAGGCGTAACAACAACTGATCATCACGGCCACCAACAGGAATAACCAGCCGCCCACCGTCGGCCAGTTGCTGGCGCAGGGGTTGTGGCACCCACGGCGAAGCGGCCGCCACGGCCATCGCATCATAGGGCGCATGTTCGGGCAACCCGGATGTGCCATCACATAGCAACACATGCACATTGTGATAACCGAGCGCAGCCAGGCGTGCCTGGGCCGTCTCTGCCAGGTCTGGCACGATCTCAATAGTGTAGACCTCAGCCGTCAGCAAGCTTAAAATGGCAGCCGCGTAGCCAGAACCGGTGCCCACCTCCAGCACCCGCTCGTTCCCGGTCAGCATCAGTGCCTGGGCCATCAGCGCCACAATAAACGGTTGCGATACTGTCTGCCCAGCACTCAGAGGCAGCGCCCGATCTTCATAGGCATATTGACGCACATTTTCTGGCAGGAACAAATGGCGCGGTACCGTAGACATGGCCTCCAGCACGGCTCGGTCGCGGATATTGCGGCGCATCAACTGCTTACGCACCATATTTAATCGTTCTCGATCCATACCGTGCATTGTAGCATATCCTGAAGGTCGGCACACCTTGCACGTAATCACAACCAGATGGCAACTTTACGCCCAGGATGGATATGCTATACTAAGAGCCAGGTATAGTCATAATGACCGCGAGTGCATAACATCTAGCAGCTATACCGGAGTAAACCCATGACACGTTCGAGTAACGAATCGGAGTTGATTAGCCGCGCCAAATCGGCCGATACCCATGCTCTGGCGACTATTTATGAACGCTATGAGCAAGCCATTTATCGCTATATCTACTATCGAGTTGGCGACCGCGAGCTAGCCGAAGATCTACGGGCCGAGGTTTTTCTACGTATGCTGGAAGGCATAGAACAATATGAAGACCGGGGCTGGTCAATTGCAGCCTGGCTCTACCGCATTGCCCATGATCGCACTATCGACACCCTACGCCGACGCTACAAACGCCCGCAATTGCCTCTTGAAACCTGGACGGATATTTGCGATGGCCCTGAAAGCGTACTTGATACCCAACTCGATTATGAAGAACTGCACCAGAGCTTGAACTATTTGACCGAGAGCCAGCGCCAGGTGATTATGTTGCGTTTCATTGGTGAGCTATCGATACAGGAAGTAGCCCGGCAACTCGGTCGTACCGAAGGCGCAGTCAAGGCCCTACAGTATCGGGGCATCCAGACGCTGGCGCGCCTGCTGCAACCAGACAATGCTGTGCATATGCACCCGACGTATGGACATCATCCCTCTGCACCACCAGTTAATGCCCATGTAAACCGTGCTGCGCCGTATGCCTCCTGAAAAGCGCATACCGCCACAACCTGTTTATGTTCCCCACCCACGCGAGAAGGTCATTTCGTCGCCGGGTTCATGTGGCCGGATGCGGTAGATCCAGCGCACAATCTGATCGGCTGCCACAAACATAATAATCAAGGCCTGCACAATCTTGATCACATCGATCGACAATTCGGCACGCACCTGCATCAGACGCGCCCCATTCAGTAACCCCCCCCATAAGAGGCCAGAGGCGATCATGGCGAGCGGGTTACTACGGGCCAGCAATGCCACAGCAATACTGTCGAACCCTAATCCGGAGAAAAAATCGGTCTTGAGTGCCCGCTCAACACCCAACACCTCACCCGCACCAGCCAGGCCGGCCAGCATCCCACTCAAGGCCATCGCCAGTACCATCGTGCGTGGTACACGGATGCCGGCATAGCGTGCCGCCGCCGGATTTGCGCCAATGGTGCGCACTTCAAAGCCGATCGTTGTATGATAGAGCAACCAGTAGACCAGGAACGTTAGCAGCCCGGCCATAAGAATACCCACATGTAAGTTTGTGTTAGGAATGTGCGGCAATACCGCGCTGGCGGCAATAAAGCGGGTACGCGACCCGCTGGCATCGAGCGGATCGCCCAGAATGTAGGGGGTGCGATTCTTGATCAGCCATTCAGTCATGCGCAGGGCAATATAGTTGAGCATAATCGTGTTAATGACTTCATGCGCCCCTGTGCGGGCCTTCAGATAGCCGGGTATCGCCCCCCAGACCATCCCGCCCACTGCCCCGGCGACAATCGCCAGTGGTACATGGATCACGGCTGGCCATCCCACCAGGCTCGTACCCACCACCACCGCCAGTAACGCCCCGGCATACAACTGTCCCTCAGCGCCAATATTAAACAACCCGGCCTTGAAACCAAGCGCCACTGCCAGACCAGTGATAATAAAGGGCGTTGAACGTACAAGGGTAGCAGCGATTGCGCCTGGCGAACCAAATGAACCTTGCCATAGCCCGATATAGGCCGCCATCCAATCTTTGCCGGTTAACCAGATAATCAGTGCCCCCAGCACCAGCGCGGTGAAGACAGCCAGGACAGGTACCAAAAATGACAGTCCCAGGTACTTGATCAGCCGCCACGCCGGCAGCTTCCATCGTAGTTGTTCATGTTGTTGCGTTGTTTCGGTCATAACCTCAGACACCACCTGCCATCAGCAACCCCAACTGCTCACGGTTGACGGTTGCCGCATCAAGCAGCGCTACAAATTTGCCCCGATACATCACTGCAATCCGATCCGATAGAGCGATAATCTCATCCAGTTCGGCTGAGACCAGCAGCACTGCCATGCCTTCATCACGCTTCCTTACAATTTGCTGATGAATAAACTCGATCGATCCGACATCGATCCCACGTGTTGGCTGGGCGGCGATCAACACATTGATCGGTCGGCTAAACTCACGGGCCACAATGAATTTTTGCTGATTACCACCACTCAAGGCATTGGCTGCGACATATATGTTGGGTGTGCGTACATCAAACTCGGCTACCAGCCGCTGCGTGTGGCCGAGTTTCGCCGGTTGATCTACCCGCACCCCCCGTGCAAACGGGGGCTGATAATACATTTCTAGCACGGCATTGTCTATCAGCGGATAGCTTGTCACCAACCCCTCGCGCTGGCGATCCTCGGGAATATGGGCCACCCCCAATTCGCTGATGCGCCGAGGCGTCGCCCCGGCTACTTCGTGCCCATTGACGGTGATGCTGCCCGCCACAGGTACCCGCAATCCGGTCAATGCCGCGACCAACTCGGTCTGTCCATTGCCCTGCACACCAGCAATGCCCAGAATCTCACCCGCACGTACCTGCAGGTCAACCCCATCAACCGCCATACGCTGGCGATCATCCAGCACACATAGCCCGCGTGTTTCCAGGACAACCGCACCGGGTTGGGCAGGCTTTTTCTGCACCCGCAGCAATACTTCACGTCCGACCATCATCGCTGCCAACTGACTCTGGGTAGTCGCTGATGGTGTCGTTTCACCCACCACATGTCCCCCGCGTAGAACTATAATCCGATCGGCCACCGTTAAGACTTCGCCTAGCTTGTGGGTAATAAAGATAATCGACTTCTGCTGCCGGGTCAGTGAACGCATAATCTGAAACAACTCAGCGCTCTCCTGAGGAGTCAACACCGCCGTTGGTTCATCCAGGATCAAGATATCGGCATGGCGATAGAGTGCCTTGACTATTTCCACCCGCTGCTGGGTACCAACCGGCAAATTGGCGACCAGCGCGTGCGGATCAACCACAAGACCATACTGACGCGAGATAGCTTGAATGTGTTTGACTGCCTGGGATATATCCAGAAAAAAACCAAGCCGCGTCATCTCGGCGCCAAGCATCACGTTTTCAGCCACTGTCATCACTGGCACGAGTTGAAAGTGCTGGTGAACCATGCCAATTCCGAGTTTAATCGCCTCGTACGGACTGGCGATACGTTGGGGAACACCACGCACCCATATCTCACCGGCATCCTGGTGGTAGAGGCCATAGAGGATATTCATAAGCGTTGATTTCCCTGCGCCATTTTCGCCAAGCAGAGCCAGTATCTCGCCCTGGCGCAGGTGCAACGATACATCATCATTGGCCACAACGCCGGGAAAATGCTTGGTTATATGCTGCGCTTCAAGCACAATCGGGGTATCATCACTGATCATATCCACTCATGCTCCATAAACCTCTCCGCCCACAAGATATAGCGTAACCGTTCAGGTGGATTGGTTTGGAGGGGCAATGCCCCTCCAGGAGGTTCCCGGGGTTTCGCGGGGGCCTGCGGCCCCCGCAACCCCCGCTGGCGAACGTTCCCCTGAACGATTCCAGATAGATCCACTGGCAAGATACCGGCACATGATTGTGAACTATAATGTAAACGAGGTACAAGGTGGCCTTGTTGTTTCGTCTGGTCATAACCAGCATCATGGGTTTCGCCTTCGGCAGAGCGATCGGTTCCTTTTCCTACAAAATGGTTACATTTGGAGAACATTTCACGAAAAAACAGTCTATTCCACACCACCGTAGGTCAAAAACACGGTTGGTTCAAGTGACTCCGTATCTGGTGTGATTTAACAACTCCTAAACGTTCAATATTGTAACAAACCTGACAACGTTACGCGAATCTATTCCGCTCATGAGCGGAATATGCAAAACTGAGGCATAACATCATCTTGTTAGCGCGTATACGGTCTCGGTCACCTGAACGAGTGCTGGATGTGCAGGGGTGCGGAACGTACTCCCGGCACTACGAGGGTAGGACGCCCGCGCTCTCAGACGCCCTGAATCTATTCCGCTCATGAGCGGAATATGCTAAACTGAGAGGTAACATGTTGTTAGCGCGCATACGGTCTCGGTCACCTGAACGAGTGCTGGATGTGCAGGCGTGCGGAACGTACTCCTGGCACTACGACGCCCACGCTCCCAGACGCCCTGGCTCCCAGGTGAACCCACCGCTTATTCGCGCTAGAAATATGTTCTATGCACCCTACATGACATACAAAACTCTAACAGCCTGTACTCCTGCCATCAACGACAAGCATATGCGCTACTGTCATATATTATGAGTATGACACAACTAGTGGTCAGCCACATTGAAAATGCGGAGTATGGAGGAACGACATTGGTCGTTCCTCCGGCGTCAGCAACGACGAACATCGTTACAATATATCCTGCAACATCACGGTGGTCAATCACTAGCCCGATCTGGCAATTACCCCATCAAGATTTGAGTGCATGGAGTAGCAGTTCCAGCATGCTCAACAAAGGAGCCAGTTATGCCTGAATTACGACAGAATCTTGCGACCAGAGAGTGGGTTATTATTGCCAGTGAGCGTGCGCGGCGTCCAAATGCTTTCTCAGCATCTGAGCAACGCCTCCTCACAGAGGAACATAATAGTTACGAGCCTGATTGCCCCTTTTGTGTAGGGAATGAAGAACTTGATCTAGAGGTGGAACGCTTCCCAGCCAATGGTGCGTGGCAAACGCGAGTCGTGCAGAATAAGTACCCGGCCCTGGCAAAAGAAGGTGCATTAACGCGAGTCTTTAATGGTGTCCAGCGCCGTATTGCTGGCGTGGGCTACCATGAGGTCGTGATCGAACATCCGCGCCACAACACGACCCTGGCCCTGATGACGCCCGATGAAGTGCAGATCGTGCTGAAGACCTTTCAACGCCGAGGCATTGAAATCAGCAAAGATCACCGGATTGAACACATTATTTACTTCAAGAACCATGGTGCAACAGCGGGAGCATCACTTCTGCATCCGCATAGCCAGATTATTGGCCTGCCGGTGGTTCCCAGTAGCATTCGCCGCCGTATTGATGAAGCCCGCCGCTATTTTGATGATACCGGGCAGTGTGTTTTTTGCAGCATGCTTGAGGACGAACTGGCACAGAACGAGCGAATTGTGGCCATGAATGAACACTTTGCCGCTTTTGTATTATATGCCGCCCTTTCACCCTTTCATATCTGGATTTTGCCCCGACGGCACAGTGCCAGTTTTTTACAGGCACAACCGGATGAACTCGCTGGTCTCGCCAGTGTTTTACGCGATGTAGTACGTAAATTTTATTTTGGATTACGTGATCCCGATTACAATTTAATCATTCGTTCGGGGCCAGTGAAAGAGCCAGGCAGTGTATACTTTCACTGGTATGTTTCACTGATACCGCGTGTCAATCGCGCTGCCGGGTTTGAGTTAGGGAGTGGCATGTATATTAACCCGGCCCTACCCGAAGCCAGCGCAGATTTCCTCCGATCTATCGAAATATAAGTGACCAGACGACAGCGCCACAGAACGATCAAGGTATCACATCCATATGCACGATCATGGCAAGCTAAATGGTACCTAACACTTCAACGAGACTGCCCCTGGAAAAAAATTCTGAGGGGCGAAGCTCCTCCGATCCGGTGCGGGGGCCTTGCGGCCTCCGCACTCCCGCCGAGACGAAGTCTGGTTGCAGTACTAATATAGACGAAATTCGCCCACATACCCGGCAGCAATGCTGCCTGACAACCCAAAGGACACATAACATAGATCCAGCAGATTCATGCCGCTGGAGGATTGATGTTCATCGTCACATTCAGCAGTATTGAAACACAACCCTCCAGGTCTGCGTCCGCATCGCACGTAAACGAGCCAGCAACCACTTATTATGCGGACAGATGGCTAACTGGCAACTTCTACCGCATCTTCCTCGCGCACCTTATCCAGCGGATTATTCTGGAACACGCCTTCCATTCCTTCAATCGTATGCCCGGCTAGATAGCGCTCCGCATTCTCTCTGAGCAGAGTGAAAAGTTCCACATCCAGGATAACACCCGTTGGATATCCTTTTTGCGTAACGACAATCGGTTGCTGGTAGGCATTGGATCGCTTGATCAACGCTGCCAGCGATGACGCCGCTTTCGTAATTGGTACCACACCACCCGTCAGATCAACCTCACCGATCAACTTCTTTGTACTCATTGCTTACCCTCCTGCATTGTTGGACTCAATTGGTCAGCTATCATCAATTATCCCGTGATACATACAAGTGACACAACTGACGAACATTCCCTTCCAAATAACGACCCTGGACTGCCACAAACTTTTCTAGAATGGTCTGTATTTCGAGGTATACCTTCTAGAAAATAGTGTAATCCTCTGCTATCATACCATAGAATTATCGTAGTGTACAGGCGATAAATGACTAAAAAGATCGCATGTAGAAGAATCTTATTCCTGTTAACTTTTCAGCCAATCACTGTACCTACGTTGGTTCCATTCCTCATAGATCGGACAGCCCGTATTAGGGAAATCCCTAAGTGAGTGCTATTGTAACACAACGTGAACTTCAGATCAATTAGCAGTCCAAAAGCTCTGCCGGAATCTATAAAATGCTATTCTGTTTTCTAAAAACACGACCACTCTGTTAGCAATGTTCGATAGCATCTAGCGCTTGCCAGTTCACTTCGCTTCTTTTCTCTCTACGTTCTCTGTATCGTTTTAACTTTCTGGTTTGTAGCGCATTCCTTAACCAGACTTACCCCCCTATACTACCAGAGGGCATGCTTCTCCTACGACCAGACAGCACTATGCTACAATAGTATCTCTCGCGTATCTGCTTTCAGAGGCACCTGATCCTGATGATGACTTTTTTTGAACGCCTTCCTATTCGGCGCACAAAACTTGCCCATTTGCTTACCATTATCAGCTCCTGGAGTGACAAAATCAGCATAGCTGCATTACTGCTGCTCATTGCTGGTTATTTGCTCTACTTCATTACCCACATCTGGCATATGCTGACCTATCCCTATCCACTTGACTATGGAGAGGGGCCATTGCTGGCCCAGATCCATCGCTTGCGCTTGGCTGCACCGCTATGGCACCTCTATGGCGATCCAACATTGCCCCCGTACGCGATAATCAACTATCCACCGTTCGCTATGCTCCTTACTACCATTTTTAGCCAGATTATAGGCAACGTGCTGCTGGCCGGTCGTATCATATCCCTGCTCGCAACGTCGGGTTGTGTTGTGGCTCTAGCATGGTTGACAGCCCCCGTCCAGCCAGCAGCAAGAACGCTGCACACCCATCGATCGATCTGGCTGGTACGCAGTATACCGTTGCTCTTTCTCACCATTCCGATTGTGTGCGAATGGGCAGTTTTGCTGCGGGTTGATATGCTCGGCGTCTGTCTGGGGCTGTGGGGACTGGTGGCACTACGCCGCGCCGTTGCTTCACCCTTACCCCCTACACTGGCACCGGATCGGTATCAATATCGAGCATGGGCTACGCTGGCGGGGATATTGTTTGCGCTCACCCTGTGGACCAAACCATCGCTCATTGCCGCACCAGCCGCTGGTTGTAGCTGGCTGCTCCTGGCCGCCACGATTGGCAATCGCTGGCCGCTGATCTTCCCCGCCCCAGCCAGTCGCTATCGCCAGGTAGCGGCTGTGATGCTGACGGTGCTGACGATTGCGCTTATCGTGCCCGCTGGTCTGCTAGAATGGGCCAGCGCAGGCTGGTTCCGGTTTCATGTGATCACTGCCAACGCCAACCGCTGGGAAGCAGAACTGGCCTGGCAATTCTGGATTGAGCAGCTACGGCTACGCTGGGCGCTGGCGCTGGCGGCATTGCTGGGCGTTATTCGGTTGGGTAAGCATCCCGTACTACGTGGGCAACCAGCGCTGGCTCACCTGCTGCTGCCCGCTGGCTATACCCTGGGTGGCATCATAACCGCCATTGGCGTTGGCAAAGTGGGGGCGTATAGCAACTATTTTCTGGAATGGTATGCGGGTCTGATCTGGCTCATCGGCGTAGCTGCCAGCGTGCAAACTGTAGCACCTGTGCATAGCCACTGGTCACGATGGTCTGGCAGCATACGTCGGCTGACAGATTGGCAGTGCATGTTACCACTCCTATTGCTGATCAGTCTGCTGTACTATGCACCTCGCTGGAGTACAACCAGCCTGCATCCAGCGGGACTAATGACCGCTGCTCCACCCCGGCTGGCGATCGGGCGTTATCACCTGGGACATGATCTCCAACGAGAACGGGTCGTGCTGGCGGCACAGGCCCGGGTGCAGACGGCGCTGATTGCTGAGATACGCGCCGCTGGCAACGTCATTTTTACCGATATTCCCGGTATTGCAGCTCAGGCTGGTGTGATACCGCGTCATCAGGCATTTGAGCAGCGGCAACTCTATGATCAAGGCCAGTGGGATCAGCAGTCAGTACTGCTCGAACTCGCCAATGGCATGCTCCCGCTGGCCGTGATTGACTATCTCGGCAACTGGTTGACGCCAGAGATGATTGAGATTTTGCAGCGACGCTACGCCCAGGATGGCTCATACGGCACGTTTGACCTCTATCGGCCGGTTGATCCGGGCCGGCGGCAGCCAATCCAACTCGCCTTCGATCCGCATCTACACCTGACGGCCTACCATCTGACAGCGCCAACTCGCACTACGCCTGACCGCCTTGAGTCTGGGGAATTGCTGGTGGTTACGCTCGAGTGGCAACACATCCCTGACTCCAGGTGGTCAAATACTGTGACGCCGACCGTGATACTCCAACTGGTAGACCGCACCGGTCGGGTTGCAGTTGAAACTGAACGCCCGCTGCTCTACGGTATACTGCCACTCGCCTCCTGGCCGACTGCGACGCCCATCCAGCATATGCACCCGTTGCGACTACCAGCCGACCTGCCGCCACGAGCCTACAGGCTGACACTGACGCTGCGTGACGCAGAGCAAGCGGTAGCACCACCCCAGACTATTGCCCACCTGACGGTACAGGCTCCACGGGGCCGTACTTTTGCGGCAACCGGCTATTTTGTGCCTGCACCAATTCTACGCACCTGGAGCAACCTGGGCGGCATACCACGGGCCGGCTATCCGCTGACACCGGCCGTTCCTTTCGCCTGGGGTAGCCTGCAATGCTTCGAGCGCATCTGCCTGGAATACCGTAACGGGCAGATAACGCAACGACCGCTCGGTACGCGCCAATATCTAGCAGAGACGGCGCATAGTACGACCTGCCTGAGCGATGCGCAACACACGGTGGATGCGGCACAGCGCTCATCAGCAAGGATATGCCCGGCATTTCAAGCCACGTGGCAGGCCTATGGTGCGCTTGATCATTTCGGGCCAGCTATCAGTGGCGAAATTGTGCGCGATGAAGCTATTGTGCAATGGACGCACTATGCGCGTTTCGAGCTATGGCCGCCTGACCGTGATGTATACCTGGGTCGTCTAGGGGCGGAGACGTTGCAACTGCAACCTGGCATGCGTTATCGTTGGCCGTGATAGCCAATGGCACAGAATGTGCAGATATGCTACTATAAACTCAGGGCGTGCGCAGTGGTCTGGTCACCTCGCCTTTTCGCCGCTGCCGCAGGCGAAAAAGCTTGTCCCGTTCGACTGCGCTCAGGGCAAGCTCTGAGCGTGGTCGAAGGAACGTTGGGTTCACACGACTGCGTAAGTCCTGTTGGTATAATGTGAGAGACTACTGTGAGACGATCCGACTTTCAACGCATTGACCTTCGCTTGCACTTTCGCAGTTGGTATAATGTGAGACTACTGTGAGACGATCCGATATAAGGGAGAAGCACCATGCCAGGCTGGAAAGAAATGAGCAACATCTGGAATACCGTGCGGCAGATTGATATAACCGAGATTCGCCAGGAAAGCGAACGACCCCTGCAGATCGGCTGTATTGGAGAAACGGAACACCTGAATATTATCAGTGAGCTACTCTATTACCATCACAACAATCGCTACGGCCCTGCTGGTGAAAAGCCGCTACGCTATCATTATCTGCCACTTGATTCCTACCAACCAGCACTACGCCATTCAGATATGCTGCTGCTGGCGATTGATGGCAGCAAACCACCCACATATCCGTTGATCCAGACCTTCAATCGACTACAAGAACTGGCGATTCCGCTGCTCATTGTCGTTCTCTACAGCAACCGTCTCCCAGATATGTCCTGGGGCACTACCTCTATGCCATTGACCACCGCCCGCGTCGTAGCCTTTGAACAACCCCTGGCTGCCACCAATACCACAACGTTGGCCACGGCACTGCTCGCCACCCTTCCCGGTGAATTACATCTCTCTGCCAGTCGCAAGTTGCCTGGCATCCGTCCCATTATGGCCCACGATCTGGTGGCAAATACGTCGTTGAGCAATGCCTCCTACACGCTGGCAGCCGGTTTGCCAGCCCAGATCCCGATCCTGTCTATCCCATTTGCGGCTGCCGATATTCTGGTGTTAACCAAAAACCAGGCGCTGATGGTCTACAAACTGGCGTTGAGCCACGGTGCGCCCCCCGATTTCCAGGCGAATCTGCGTGAGATCATCCCGGTTATAGGGAGTGCTTTTCTGTGGCGGCAACTGGCGCGGAGCCTGGTTGGGCTTATACCGGTATGGGGATTGGTACCCAAAGTAGCCGTTGCCTATGCTGGCACGTATACGATCGGCATTGCAGCCTGGCGCTGGTTTGCCACGAGCGAACTGGTGTCACGTGACCAGTTGAAAGCCATATCCCAGAAAGCGCTCCACGCTGGATTCGTACAGGCCCGGCACATGCTCGATCAGACGCGCAAGGGTATGCAACAAACATCACTTGTAGCGCAGAAGCTGTTGCATCAGAAACAGGACGGTCATAAGACCCGTAGCCACCGGCGCTGGCCCTTTGCACGTAAATCGGAGCCAGCACCAGATACAACACCAGAGAAAGAGTGACCGCATTATGGCTACGTGTTCACTTTTCGCCTGGGATGTGAGGGCAGCTTGCCATCGTCTGCACGATGGGGAGCGTCCTTCCCTTCCTCTCAGGTGTGCGTGTGCCACACGTGTGAACCGTTACCATTATGCTAATCTGTTCCTGATACTCCAACGAAACTTCGTCTCGGCGGGGGCCTATGGCCCCACACATGTTCCCTGTCTGGGGAGCGGCGGAACTCTCACGTGTCGGTTTTTTTGCGCAAAGTTCGGTTTTGCGGCATCAGGACGCCCCCCCAGCGGAGGGATGACAGGGACGTTTTGCCGTCTCCCAACGTGATATAATTAAAAAACCTGCACTTGTGAAGGGTTGCGGAGAGACGTTGCATGCAATATCCCTTCGCCCTCTCAACATCTCTTTCCAGAAGAAGTCTCGTTGGAGTATTAAAAGAGCAAAAAGCTGTTACAATAGAGGTCGTTACCTGAATGGCCGGATGTTCATCCACATCAACTGGTTGCGTGCAGTGTTACTCGATACATAGCATAGAAAGTAACTTCCCGGCGTGAGAACTGAACACCCACCTGTAACGCTCCTCGTTTCAGTTGTGTTGACGGTGCTGCTGATCTTCATATCGGTGGTGCCCGAACGCCCTTTCCTTTCACGCTGGACAGACTCCAATCCCTTTGACACAACACGACGTAGCGTTGATACCGGTGCTGTCCTGTCTGGCTCATTCAACCTGGTGCATCCGGCAAGCAACCCACTAGAGACACTCCAGCAAGAAGTGGCTGACGGCATACACAACCCTGGTTCGGTTGCCCTTGAAGCCTACAATCAAGGCAGTGTTCTGGTTGATGTCTCACCTGACTATCAAATTCAATACTATACCCGCAGCCTGAAAAGCGGGGGGAGCCTGGTTTATTTCGTTGTCTGGTTGGGCAATCGGGCACACATTGAGGTTGTTAATGCCGACGGTGCCATTCCGGGAAGTGACGATACCGGTGATACGATCTGGCTGGATGGGCAGCAGCATCTCGCCACGGTCGAAGAAATGGCAAATGCGCCCTATGCCTGGCGCGAACACATGACACTTATGGCGGCAATGGCCTTCGGGTTTCACGGCAGCGTGCGGACTTCCAACGAGGGCACGGTGGTTATCAACCATGTCATTCACCGCGTTAATCCAGGGCGAGCCGCGTTATGCATTGGCCCCCAGGGTACGGCAGCGATCGGGCTATTTGACGCAGCAGCGCTCCACAGTTGTGAGCAGGCCATCGGTGCCGGGCCGGTGATACTGTGGCGCGGCAAAATTGCCAATCCGCATGTTAGCCAGGAAACGGAGGAGTTTATTCCCTTCAATCCGCTTGGTGAGGATTTTGTACAAATTGACTGGCGCCGGAAGGTGTATATGGGCACCTATCCTAAATCCGTCGTTGGGATTGGAACCCGGCCAGATGGTGGGTTCTATCTGATTATGGCCGTATCCTACAGTATTCCTGGCCTGGAACTGGCGCGGCAAATGAAAGCCATGGGCTGCATCGACGCTCTCGGTGGCGATGATGATACCTCGACCCAGGCCGTCTGGCGCGGAGTGCCCGTTCGTGATCATCAACTGCGCCCGGTGCCTGATGCGTTGTCAGTCTACTGGCGCGAGACTCCCTGATCCTACACCAGCACTTTGGCCGGATGCCACAGTGTGCCCTCACGCCGCAGGAGTGCCCGTAGTTGACCATCGCGGCTATGCGCCCGCACCCATTCGCCACTGAAATCCCCGGCCAGCAGTACGGCGATACCATTGCGCACCTGCTCATACTGCGCCGCATCGAGGATCACGGCCGGCCAGTTCAACACCACGGTTTCGGGTGGTTGCAGCACCGTTGGCAAGAGCGACGGCTGCGATTCAAGGAGCGCCAGCGGCGTAGACTGATCCAGCGTGAATGAACCCACAAAGGTGCGCTCCAGAGCAGCGAGATGCGCCCCGCATCCCAGTACCTGCCCCAGATCACGGGCCAGAGCGCGGATGTACGTCCCTTTACTGCATTCTACCTTTAACGTCAACGACGCGGCTTGCTCCTCCGGTGGGTACTGATCCAGCACCTCCGGCCAGTTCTGTTTCGCGCCCCACCCCTCCAGTTCCAGTCGCTCAATCCTGACGGAACGGGACGCACGTTCCACAACTTTCCCTGCTCGCGCCAGATCGTACAGGCGCTGGCCCTGGTGATGCAGCGCCGCATACATGGGCGGCGTCTGCAAAATTGTGCCGCGGAATACGTCCAGCGCTGTCTCCAGGAGCGCTTGATTGAGCGGTGGCAGCGGGTACTGTGCAACCACCTCTCCTTCGGCATCATCGGTCGTAGTCGCAATACCTAGCCGCACCAGAGCGCGATAGCCCTTGGAGGCCTCGGTCAAATACTCTATCAACCGGGTTGCTGGCCCCAACGCTACGGGCAACACCCCCGTTGCCGCTGGATCGAGGGTACCCGCGTGGCCCACTTTGACCTGCCGCCCAACCAGCCGCCGCAGACGGGCCACTACGGTATGGGATGTTATGCCCGATGGCTTGTTAATAATCAGAAAGCCATACATTATCTCATACCCATTTGACTTCGCCCTTCTGCATCCGTTGGTTCGCCTTACGCTTGCTCATACGACCGCGAGACTGCCCCAGAAAAGAGATGTCGCGGGGCGGAGAGGCGTTGCATGCAACGCTCCTACGCCGACATCCCCGTTCTGGCGCGGCGAAGCCACGCCGCGCCGCGCCAGAAAGGAACATACATGGACGGGGGCCTGCGGCCCCCGCCCCCCCACCGCGATGCAGTCTTGTGGGAGGACGAGTGGCAAGACCATGCGGAAGGTTCACGTCGAAACGATATCATACCTGTCGCTGCTGGTTGAGGGTCGCCTGTACGAGTGGGATGACTTCGCGTTGTGCCGTACCCAGATCCATGGCTAATGTGGCTCCAGCGGCCTGCTCATGTCCACCGCCACCCCAGGTTTGTGCAATCCGTGCCACATTGATACCCGGGAGCGAGCGCAAACTGATTTTCACTTCGCCATTGGCCCGTTCTTTGAAGAGAACACAGGCGCGGGTGCCAGCAGTGCGTTGCATCAAGCGTACCACGTCATCACCGGCCTCATCTTCGGCTCCTGTCTGTTGGAGCATATCCTGAGAGATATACGTCCACAGCAAATCGCCTTCGCGCTGCATCTGACAGAGCGCCAACCCCACCAGTTGCAACGTACTGTAGGGCGTCGCATAATAGACCGACTCGATGATTGCCCGTTGATCAGCACCGGCCTCCAACAACTCCGCCGCTACCCTGAACGACTGCGGATTGGTACTACTGGTTTGAAAACTCTGGGTATCGGTGGTCAAGCCGAGCAACAGGCAAGTGGCCGCCATCGGCACAATGGGCAACATCATAGCAGTTAGCAAGCTAAAGAGCAATTCAGCACACGAAGCCGCGGCAGGAACAACCAGATTGACCAGGCCCGCCCCATTGTTGGTCACATGATGATCAACAATAACGAGCGGGCAAGCCGTCAACGTTGGCGCATGCTCATGGTAAATCGGGCCTAGACGTTCTATGCTGGCGGTATCAACCAGCCAGATCAAATCCACCTCGGGCAATCCCTGTTGCGGCTCATACACCTGCACATCACTTATACCGGGCAAAAACACCGTATAATCCGGTAGCGCTGATGACGCAACCATAAAAACCTCTTTGCCGCTGTGCCGCAAGGTATGCCCCAGTCCCAGCATCGACCCAATCGCATCGCCGTCGGGATTAATATGCGACAGAATGAGAATACGGCAGGCACGTTCCAATGCGGACACAAACGCAGGAGCGGCAGCAACTGGATCAGTATAGATCATAGCACTAGTATTCCTCTGGTTTATGCAAATGATAGACCGTATGCCCGGATCGTTTCTTTACTTCTTTTAATTTGAGGTGCTGGCGTGTGGCAATCGCCGGTATCAGTCGATTAAGACCGCTGACTACCACCAGCCACAAATCACCACCGGGACTCAAACGCGCAACCGGATCGAGAATAAAATCCTGTTCGATTGCCTCATCACCGATTTTAGCCGGAATATTGGAAACAATCAAATCATAGTTCCCAGCAGGAGCATGCTCTAGACCGACACTGCCAATCACGTGCATATTGGTGATGGCATTCACTTCAGCATTATGCCGGGCATAACGTACCGCCAGCAAATCTTTATCGAGTGCCGTGACCTGTGCAGCGGGAAAAAAGCGAGCCAGCACAATCCCAATCACACCACAGCCACACCCCAGATCCAGTATCGTGCGTGGTGCGGCAACCTCGATCGTGCGCAGGAGCAGATCAGTCCCCAGATCGATCTGAAAAGAAGAGAAGATCGTATGCCCAACATCGAAGGTAAATGACTGGCCGCGACACGTATAGGCAATACGCTTCTTGAAATACACATCACTATAAGATATACACATCAGATATATAAGGAAGGGACTCGCTTCTGGTTCCCCCTTTTCGCCGAAGGCGAAAAAAAGGGAGAACCAAAAAGAGAAAAAGTACCGCTCTGCCGAAGGCGAAAAAGACGTTTTGCGTGGGCGACCACATAACTCGTGTGATTTACAGCTAGTCGATCGTCGTCTACATCATACTCTTCAGCATACCACCTGGCAGCGGCCGAACGGCACACACCGCTTCCAGGCAGCACAACACACATCGTGATCGAGACCTGCTTAGCCTATCGGCGCATCATCCTGGCGCGAATGATCGCTTTCAGGTTCGATCACGGCCTCACTGGCCGCTTCCTGGCGCTCGCGCTCTACGGTATGCAAGACCTCATTGATATGCATAGCATAATCGAGCGAAGTATCAAGCTCCAGATGCAGTTCGGGAACAAAGCGCATATGTCGTAATTCTTCCGCCACACGCTTGCGCAAGAAGCCGCGTGCATGATGTAATCCTTGCATCGACTCCTGGCGCTGCGGTTCATCCCCCATAACCGAAACACGCACGTGGGCATGCTGAAGATCCGCGCTCACATCGACGCCGACCACCGTTGCAAAAGCGACACGCGGATCTTTCAATTCAAACTGGATGGTCTCACTCAGTACCCGTTGGATACTGTCGGCTACCTGTTTCGTACGTCGTGACATAACCTCTATCCGTACTTATTCCTATGCAATTCGCTCCACACGTTCGGTGCGGTAAAACTCCATGGTATCACCGACCTGCACACCCGGGAATCCTTCCACCACCAGACCACATTCATATCCAGCCTGCACTTCCCGAGCATCGTCCTTGAAACGTTTGAGACTGCTAATGCGACCATCGTGGATCACCACGCCACTGCGCAACACGCGCACATTGAGGTTACGGGCGACTTTACCATCAGTCACCATCAAACCAGCAACCACTTCACGGGAAGGCAGACGAAAGGTATTGCGCACCTCGGCAAAGCCTTCAATAATCTCTTTATACTCTGGTTCAAGCAGGCCGGTCATAGCCTTCTTGATGTCATCAGTAAGCTGATAAATAACATTATAAAAGCGAATATCAATTCCATGGTGTTCAGCGGCACGCCGTGCTGCAGGGTCAGGCCGAGCATTAAAGCCCACAATAATGGCACGACTGGCCACCGCCAGATTCACGTCACTTTCGGAGATCGTGCCCGTACCTTTATGAATGACCCGGATCAGCACCTCGTTCTGGCGCTCGTTCAGTTGCTTTAACTGATGTTCAATCGCACCAATCGAGCCTTGCACATCGGCCTTGATAATCAGGTTCAAATCCTTCATCTGGCCCTGCTGGATAGTGCTAAATAGATCATCCAGGCTTGGAGCACGCGCAGCACTGGCAATGGCTTCAATGCGCTGTTGACGCTGACGCTGGAGCGCAATTTCACGCGCAACATGCAGTTCGTCTACGGTTTGGAGAATATCACCCGCCTGAGGCACTCCTTCCAGACCTAATATTTCTACCGGCATCGACGGTTCGGCAAACCGCAGACGTTTGCCGCTATCACTAAACATCATCTTAATCTTACCGGCGACCGATCCGACCAGCACGTTATCTTCTGGTCGTAGTGTTCCATTCTGGATCAGCACCGTCGCAACGGGACCTCGATTCTTATCGAGTTCAGCCTCAATAATGGTTCCCAGCGCAACCGCATTGGGATTCGCTTTCAAATCTTCAAGATCCGCAACCAGCAAAATCATCTCTAACAAACCATCAATATTAATCTTCTGGCGTGCTGATACCTCAACACAGGGTACAGAGCCACCGTATTCCTCAACAATGACACCACTGGCGGCCAGTTCCTGCTTCACTCGATCCGGATTGGCGGTAGGGAGATCGATCTTATTGATCGCCACAATCATAGGCACCCCCGCCGCTTGCACGTGGGCAATCGCTTCGCGTGTCTGCGGCATCACCCCATCATCGGCTGCCACCACCAGCACCACAATGTCAGTCGCCTGAGCCCCACGCGCACGCATGGCTGTGAACGCTTCGTGACCTGGTGTATCCAGGAAGGTAATCTTACGACCGTGAACCTCGATCTGATATGCCCCAATATGCTGCGTAATACCACCAGCCTCACCTTCCGCCACCCGTGACGAGCGAATCGCATCCAGCAGCTTGGTTTTGCCATGATCGACATGGCCCATAATGGTGACCACCGGTGGACGCAGGCGTAGATCCTTGCTTTTTTCCAGCGCCAGCGCATCGGCGACATTCTCTACCACATTTGCCAGTTTTTCTGGGACTAATTCTTTGGTCTCGAGCCCAAAATCGGACGCAATCACCGCCGCCGTTTCATAGTCAACCTGCTGGTTAATATTGGCGATCACCCCACCCTTCATCAACGCCTTCAGTATTTCGGCCGCACCAATGCCAGTTGCCTCAGAGAACTCACGCACAGTCATCATCGGGGGCAATTCGATCGGGCCACGCGGTCGGGCCACCACCCGTGGTGGTGGAACCGATCGTTGTGCTGCTCCTCCACGGCCGGACACGGCAGCGCTACGCCCTGCATTATTGCCCTGACGACCAGATGGAACACCCGAAGGACGGTTCCCTCTACTCGTATTGCTGGTGCGCGTGCCACCACTGGTGCGACCCGCAGGGCCATTGCGTGGTGGCGGATTACCCTCCACGGCCACATCGCTTGACGAGCGGCTACGGCTCCGTTGCGCCGAACCACGTGCAGGCGCAGCCTCTGAGCGTGCGTTCCCGTTCGGACGTGGATTGCGCGTCGCCGTTCCACTCCGTGTCCCACCAGTGCGATTGACTGGCGCTTCATTCGAAAGTTTATCTTTTGGCATTGTGTACCCCTTTCCATTTCACCCGATAGTAGTAATGGCTCACTGCCAGCAACACAACGATGATGGGCCATTCTTTCTGTATCAGGGAATATAGCGTAAAGGGTCGGTGATAGGGTCAGTTGCGTGACGTAGTATGCCACGCCCCTACAACGTTCTATCCTACTACCTGACCTTCATTGCTTACTTCTTTCGGCACATATTCGTATCTTCTTATGTTGTCTATGCTAGACGACTGGCAAACTGTTCCAAATGTTCCCGATCCGCGGGATGCAACATGTCGAGACGCAGTGCGCGTTCAATACTGCATCGTTTCAAAGCAACCTCCCAACAATTGCGTGACCGACACAGATAGGCCCCACGGCCATTGCGTTTCCCGGTTGGATCAATCTCAACCCGCCCGTCCGCAACTCGCACTAGTCGCACCAACTCCCGTTTGGCATCCCCTTGACGGCAAGCTATACAGGTGCGCTGCGGAATATGTTTCGGCTGCAATCCCATGCCAGACATAGTCCCCCCTCTGCACGAGCCATACTGTTCATCGTGAACCAGTAGCAGCAGCACCAGGATCTACCCTGGATATAATCACCTGACCAGCGGTGGTATTTAGCGTAACGCGGGTATTTTTACCCGGTGTGGCAAGGGCAACGCAGCCCGATACATGATGTGGGCATCACTGCCCGCAGTGGAATGAGCGCCGTTGCTCATGGTACACAGAATCCATGCTGACATCGATGTTCGTAAACACCCTGGATGAACGCAACTGCAACGTCCTCAATCATCCTGTCCCGCTCTGTCAGTATCCTGCAGAGCCTGAGTTTCGGGCAGCCCCATCGTTTCTTCCCGGTCGATCACGTGTGTCTCGTCAGCTTCACGCTCATTGTATTCCGCCGTAGATAGCTGCAGGGTATCGGCGGTGTCCTGGGTAGGCAAATCTTCGGTTTCGGCAATAATATACGATGCTACCAGGCGATCGTTATTATAGATATACAACTTCTGCGGTGTCGCACGCAGTTGAACGATCTCGCCGATCAGTTCATCCCCAAGTGGCCCATAATAATCATTCTGATAGACAATAGTACCATCTGGGCGTACCTTCCGTGACTCCACGCGTGCGTTTGCCAGCGCAGCCTCGATGGCTAATGCCTCGGCCTCAGCCACCTCGCGGGTTTCCGACGATGAACGCTCCTCTTCGAGCAAAGCCGTTGCGCTCTTAATATCAATGCGCCATCCGGTCAACTTGGCAGCCAGGCGCACATTCTGACCTTCTTTGCCAATCGCCAGCGAGAGTTGTTTGTCAGGCACAATGACCAGCGCCGAATGATCGTCTTCTTCTAAATGAACTTCCACTACCTGTGCGGGTGAAAGCGCATTGGCGATAAATTCGCGGGCATCCGCTGACCACTGAACAACATCTATTTTCTCGCCATTCAATTCATTCACAATGTTTTGAATGCGAATACCGCGCATCCCCACACAGGAACCAACCGGATCGATACCTTCCTGACGGGCGGCCACCGCTACCTTGGTACGCAACCCCGGTTCACGCGCAATCGACTTAATTTCAACCGTTCCGTTGAAAATCTCGGGTACTTCCATTTCAAACAGGCGCAAAATGAGCTGTTTGTGTGTACGTGAAGCGATCAAGCGCGGGCCACGTTCTTCACGCCGTATTTCGACCAGATAGACCTTGAGGCGCTGCCCATGATAATAACGATCGGCCTCAACCTGTTCTTTGGGGGGCAAAATCGCCTCGGCCTTACCCATCTCCAGAATCACATTGCCCTTGGTTGTGCGTTGAACCGTTGCCGTCACCAGTTCGCCTTCACGATCCATATATTCGCCGTAAATATACTCGCGCTCAACTTCCTTAATGCCCTGGAGTACCACCTGTTTAGCCGTCTGGGCAGCAATGCGCCCAAAATCATGGGGCGTACTCTCGATCGAAATCGTATCACCCAGTTGAATACTCGGATTCACCTGGCGAGCAACATCCAATGCTACCTCAAAGCGTTCATCAAACACTTCGTCCACGACCTGCTTCTCGGCATAGACTCGAGCCACACCGGTCTGGGGATCGAGTTTCACCGACACTTCTATGGCAGGGGGATTATTCCCCAATGTTCGTTTGTAGGCCGTAATCAACGCTTTTTCCATCACATCAATGATGGCTTCTTTTGGTATGCCACGCTCTGCTGCAATTTGCGAGATGGCGGTATAAAAATCGCTTTTCATTGCACGTATTCGCCCTACAACAAGAAAAGTGGGGGCTACCCACTTTTCACAGAACGTACAGCACACATAATGCCCTCTTTAAGGTACGGAGAGCAACATTACTCTTTTTGCTCTATTATCCAGAGTACACGGGCATGAGCATCGCTATTTCTCATGACTGGATTATTCCGCACCCACCGGAGGTGGCCTCACCGCTATCCACCGCTTCCGTCGCTCGCACACGTGCTTGCAACCGGGTTATGAGTGACATGGAGCGAGTTTCAAATTGCTGTGACGTCATTAAAGTAACCACACATCAACTGGCATCGTACGCCTATGGAAGAAACCTATATGCCTGAAGTTACTCATTACGATGGGCATCCTTCAAACACATATGACCCATACTTGTACATCAGTATAGCATTTTCAGCATGCTTTTGCAAACCTTTGCTAACTTTTTCATTGCTTTATCAGCTTGATGGTAACCGTTCCGGTGGGTTGGTTTGGAGGGGCAGTGCCCCTCCAGGAGGTTCTAAGGGTTTCGCGGGGGCCTGCGGCCCCCGCATTCCCCGCTGGCGAACGTTCCCCTGAACGGGTACAGCTTGATGAGCGAAACGTAATCCCGTGTTCGTGGTATATGAAGGTACCACCGTAACGGTTCACACCTGGAGGAACGTACCCGCCTGAGAGCGCGGGCACGCTGCCCGCGCATGCACGACGGAGGGCGGGACGCCTGCGCTCCCAGGCGAAAAGGGGACGCATACGACAGAACTTTCCCCCAAATGGCAACAATTGCCGTGCCACAAGGCTGTAGCACGCCTATCCCAATGGTAACCCGGTGTCCCGGCTGAAGCCACGACAGAGGGCTGTCCAGGCTCAAGCCAGGACTCTGGTACTTCATAATTGGCGTAGGAGTGCTATAGGGCCGATGGAGAGACACCGAGCATTGGCATCCATCTGGTTATACCGTCAGCGAATCATCTGATCTCTGGTCTCCCCTGATGACAACAGCTTCCTCTATGACCTATGCGATCAGGGGACTTTTCGGCTATGGACGAGATCGCTAGAATTTATTATACTGTAAGAGGAGGGTAACACCGCTTCTGAGAACGAAACCTTGAAAGGAAGCTGGCTATGTATATGACGACTTTGGTATTATGTGTGCTTCTGCTCGCTTTCATTACCGTCGAACGTATCTACAAGGCTCAACAGGCGGAAGCTCGGGTTGTGGTACGCACCGATCAGCGGCGACGTATCCCGCGCCATATGTGATATCTGCCGACAAGACATCCACATCGTGTGTGCCATAGAGACGCCTGTACTCTGTCGTATACCAGGCTGGCTCCTGATGATTAAACATTGAACCATGTCTTTACTATAACAGAGTACTTGAATGTAGACCACAAAGAAAGGGGCAAAAACCCCTTTTTTTGTGGTCTGGTAATCTACAATTATATCATCTGGCTCTCATCTGAGTATCATTCTGTCTCCTGCATTGCCCCGCTTATACTCATAGGAAAGGGTAGGAACTTCTCCAGCATCTGCGTCGTCTTATCTACAGAACTGCGGTCTTGTATGATGGGGTCTGCTTCCGCTGCTTGCCTGCGGTGAGCAACTGGTGGTCAACCACATTGCATATGCGGCATATCTCGTAACGACACGACGTTTGTCGTTTCTGACACCGTATCAAGAACGAACGTCGTTCCGATGTATCCTTACACCATCACGGTGGTCAACCACTAGTCGTACACTATAGATTTCTGCTGCTGTGCCGAAGGCCATAAAGACCGTCTGGCAAGACAACCGCGTCTTTCCTGTTATCTGGCGCAAGAATACCTACTATTTGTCAGGAGGTTGCCTGTGATTCAGTATATTCGGCGTCGTGATAGGTTCCTACTGTCCGGGTTGTTGCTGTTTTTTATCCTGCTATGCAGTCCTGGTTGCAGTACCAGTCAAATCGCGGCACGTCATCTTCCTGCTTCTACCCTGGCCGCACCTGATCTGGCCCCTGTGCAACAACCAGCCACTGATGTCATCCTCGAAGCGGAGGTGGCTTATGATGGTGTCTATCGTATCGGTAACTGGCTACCCATCCATATTACTGTTGCAAATCCACACGCCGATATGCTGGCAGAAGTGCGTGTGCATGTGCAAGGTGGAGCTATCTTCGCCGCACCGCTCGACCTGCCACACGGGTCACGCAAGTTCAGCACCGTCTATGCATTTGTGCCCAATTTCACGCGGCGCTTAACGGTGCAACTGGTACCCAATAGCACCGCCAGTACCGATCAAACGGCATTCCTGGCGCAGCAACAACTGACTCTGGTTCCCCAGGCTGCTGATGCCCATATGATTGCGGTGATCAACGGTGAAACGCTGCGCATCCCTTTTCCTGAACGACTGACCAGTGAAAAACATATCGTTAGTGTTGATATAGGATTACAGGATATTCCAGATCAGTTTGAGGGGTTATCTATGTTTGATACCCTGATTCTGAACGATGTTGCCACACTAGAATTACGTGATGAGCAACGCACAGCATTGGAGGCGTGGGTAGTGCGCGGTGGGCAACTGCTTCTTGCGGGTGGAGCAGGCGCACAACGGGTGCTGGCTGGACTGCCACCAACTTTACAGCCAGTACGGGTGTCTGGTCTGGAGCAGGTGGCTGCGTCTGAGTTGTCGGCGATCAATGCTGATGCCGGGCTGATCACGCTGGCACAGGTGGAACTGGCTGCACCTGAGGCGCATATATTGCTCAGCAGTGACGCTGGTGCCCCGCTGCTGATCGAACAGGCACAGGGCCGCGGGTATGTTACATTTTTCGCGGCGGCGATTCCCGCACCGGCATTGATCGCCTGGCAACAGGAACCGGCCTTCTGGATAACGTTGTTGCGCCAGCGTCAAAATTTGCCAGCCGGTTTTGGGCCACATAGTTCGACGGTTGATGCCTATACCGAGAGTAATATTGCGACCTCGCTAACCCGCTTGCCCGCGCTAGAGTTACCGTCGTTATTGATGCTAGGGATATTGCTACTCACCTATATTACTCTGGTTGGCCCTGTCACCTATTTTCTGCTGCGCACGCTGGATCGGCAGGCATGGGGATGGATCGTTGTGCCCACGTTAACCATTATTTTTGCCGTGATTGCCTATGGGGTCGGCTATGCTCAACGTGGTGGCGATGTGGTTCTTAACCAGATTACGCTGGTGGAGCCGCTGTACCAGGGGCAAGCAACGCCTGCTGTGGCACGTGTGCGCTCATTTGTTGGCCTTTTCTCGCCGGATCGCCATACTTATACGCTGGAGACCGCACGTGCTGTCCCCTTACGACCTATTTCACTGCAAGGCCCATGGGACTCCGGAACGGGCCATCAAAGCGGGCTGTTCTTTCAGTCAGTGCCCGCACATACCACGCCAGAGCAGATACCTGCGGCCACTATGGACGTAAACCAATGGTCGATGCGCGCCGTGCTGGGCGACGAACTCCAGCCATACCGTGGCATCACGGCCCGGCTTATGCTGGCTGACGATACCGTGCAGGTGCTGGTGCAGAACGAGGGCGACCAGATCTTTTATGATGTGGTACTGGTGCAAGGCGATACGGTTGTTCACCTGGGAACACTGCAACCTGGTGAACAACAGAGCGCCGAACTGACGCCAGAGCAGACGCAGGGACAAAACATACGCGGGATGCCGCTCAGTTATCTTATTTATGGTGATGAGAGTAGTTTTTCTGGCCGCCCCGGGGCACCACCCATCGCGCCTGCTGTGCAACTCCGCTCCGGGTTACTGGATGCCATCTACTCCTATGGCCCGATCCCACGTCCAACGCGCCCGATGCTGCTGGCATGGACTGACGAGGCACTGCTAGGAATTGATATCCCCGATCGTCGAGTGGCACGGCAGCAGTTAACACTGATCACGCTGTATCCACCGCTACACGTGGCCGGGCAACGGGTTACGCTTCATCAGGGCTGGCTGGAGCGGCAGATCGAAGCCAATGATGAGCATAAATGTGTGGGCGTTCACGGGTTAGGGTTTACGCTGTTTGGCCCACCAGTGATCACCATCCTGCGCCTACCCCCTGAGATGATCGGTTTGAAAATACAAGAGCTATCGCTGATACCGCTGGCTGATAATATCTGGCCGATCAATGCTACAGTGGAGATATTTGACTGGAGTAGCGGTGAGTGGGTCGCCCAGACGGTGCAGACGACCTCTTTTTCAATTGCTGACCCGGCACGTTTTTTGAATAACCGAGGCGAAATACGCTTGCAGATCAGTGGACAACTGACCTTTCAAGATATGCCTGGTTGTATGACCATCGATGCGACGCTCACGGGCACGATGCCTGGCGAGGATATGCATCAGGTTGACGGCTTATAGACACGCCTGAAGGCGGGGAAGACAGACAGAACCACCTGTAATACCAATCTGGTTTCACCCCCGCTTTTTGCGAAATGGACATCGGATTGGTATAAGGTGTATTTTTATCACAGGCATACCAGGGATGCAAAAGAGATGACAAACGCAATTGAAACCACAAACCTGACCCGACGCTATGGGAAAACGACGGCGCTGGCGAACTTGAATCTATCGGTTGCCCAGGGTAGTATCTATGGGTTTATCGGGCCGAATGGGGCTGGTAAAACCACAACGCTTCGCTTGCTGGCTGGCTTGCTGGAGCCGAGCAGTGGTGAGATTCGTTTGTTGAACCAGAAGTTAAGTGGCAGTGGTACCGAGGCGCAACGATTGGTTGGCTATATGCCCGACTTCTTTGGCGTGTATGATGACTTGCGCGTATGGGAATATCTCGATTTTTTTGCACGCTGCTATGGTCTCGATCATGCGCGGCGGCGCACGACGGTCGAGCAACTGCTCGATCTGGTTGATCTAACCCCCAGACGCAATGATTTTGTGCAGAACCTCTCGCGGGGTATGCAGCAACGTCTGTGCCTGGCACATGCCCTGGTTCACGACCCACCGATATTGTTGCTGGACGAGCCAGCCAGCGGCCTTGATCCACGCGCACGGGTCGAACTCCGCGAGTTGTTGCGCACACTGCGCGAGATGGGCAAAACCATCGTACTCAGTTCGCACATTTTGAGCGAGTTGGCAGAGATCTGTACTGAAATTGGCATTATTGACTGTGGACAAATGATCGTCAGTGGCAGCGTCGATGCAGTGCGGCAGCAGTTGCAGGGTGGGAGCCACTTGCGCATTCGGATACTCGGTGCGGTGGAACCAGCCGTGGAAGCACTCCAGAACACTCCAGCAGCTAGCAGACTACCCGCCATTGCGGAGGTTCGTGTAGACAGCAGTGACGAGCGCGTATTGCATGTGGAGCTTGCAAACGCTACCGAGGAGACCCAGGCGGCCCTCCTGACCCATCTGGTCACCTCGGGTATCCTGGTCAGTGAGTATCACGCTCAGACGGAAAATCTGGAGAACCTGTTCTTACGACTAACAGAGGTGATGTCATGAAAAATGTGCAGTTTATATCCTTGCAGCCCAATCCGATTATAATCAAAGAGCTACGGATACGCATGCGAGGTATACGGCCCTATGCGATACTAACCATCTTTCTGATCGCGCTGGTCGCGGCGGGTTATGGGATGTATCACCTGATGTTGCGCCAGGCGTTGTTTGGCGGCTCGATGTTAAGCTTTCAGGTCGGACAGGGGCTTTTTAGTGGGTTAGCGCTGTGTGAAATATGCTTGATCGTCTTTCTGGCACCAGCTATGACCAGCGGGGCGATTAGTAGCGAACGCGAGCAACTTACCTATGAGATGCTGCTCGCAACGCCGTTGCGCCCCGCCAGCATTTTATGGGGCAAACTCGTGGCTGCCTTGAGCTATATCTTTTTACTGATCTTTGCGGCGGTTCCGGTATTTAGCGTGGTATTGATGTTTGGCGGGATCGCGCCCTGGGATCTGCTCAAAGTGTTCCTGCTGCTGCTTATCACGGCTATCACCTGTGGCACGATCGGGCTGTTTTGTTCCTCGCTGCTGCGGCGCACCTCGCAAGCGACGGTGATTAGCTATTCTGCGATCCTGGTTTTGATCGGCAGTACGATGATGGCTGGCAGTTTGTGGAGCTATTTTAGTGGCCCGATCTGGCAGCCCGTGCCACCCGAACTGCTCTATCTCAACCCGTTTAGCGCGCTCATATCGATAGTCACTGTCACACCAGCCACGAGTACCGATTTTTTCTTTGGGGGCGATGTATTCGGGCTACCGCTTCTCAGCCAGTTTGCAGCGGGGGTGGTGCATTATGGCCCGAATGGGCCTGTTGTTTTGCCGATTTATCGGGCTACAATCGTGTTCTATCTTATCCTGACCGTGGCGCTGTACTGGATCAGTACGCATCTGGTGTTGCCGCGCCGCCGCTGGATTCCGCGCTGGAGTGATGTAACGTTTGCGGTGCTGCTGGCTGTGTTGATTGGTGGTACCTGGCTGACACATGACTGGTGGCGCGTACTACCACCACCATCGATCTAGCCTGGCGACAATCACCTGCCGCGTTATTGCTCGCGCTCTAGCACAAACTCGGCAATGTCGATGATCGTCTGTAAGGTAGGGCTGTCGGGAAATATTTCGAGATACCTCAGTGCCCGATCAACCAGCTTGCGCGCATCAGCGTGGGATTGATCGATACCCAGGCGCTGAACTTCGGCCACGGCCCAGTCCAGTTCGGCTTTGTCGTGCGAGTCAATCACTGCGGCCAGCTTTTCGCCACCACCAGCTTGAACGGCATAGATCAGAGGTAAGGTAATCGTGCCCTGGCGCAGGTCACTACCGGCGGGCTTGCCCAGCAGTGCCTCATCGCCGGTAAAGTCCAGAATATCATCGACAATCTGAAAAGCGAGACCCAGGTCATACCCAAACCGGCCCAGAATATCGATCTGCTCCTGGGAACCACCACCACTGGTCATCCCGGCTTTGGTCGCCGCTGCGAACAGCGCCGCTGTTTTGCAACCAATTTTGTAATAGTACTGTTCCAGGGCTGTTTCTATAGGCGTCACATGCGTTACCGGCGACAATTCACCTTCACAAATCGTCATCACAGCGTGTGAGAAATAGGTAATAATGCGTGGATCGGGGGCCAGAGCCATTTCACCTGCGGCCACTGCAAACAGATAATCGCCCACCATCAGCGCGACCCCATGATCCCAGTGACTATGCACCGTCGCCACTCCCCGCCGTCGTTCAGCCTCGTCTACCAGGTCATCATGGACGAGGGAGGCAGCATGTATGACCTCAACAGTGGTTGCCGCGTGCAAGACCCGCTCCAGTTGATACGTGCCAAGCCGAGCTGCGAGCAGCACTAAAGCTGCACGCAACCGCTTACCGCCTGAGTTAAGCAGGTGTTGCCCGGCTACAGTGATAACTGCAGCATTTGATTGTAGACGCTCCAATATTACCCGGTCAACCTGTTGCAGATCAGCGAGTAGTATTGAGGGTAGATGTAAATGTTTCATAGGCAGACTATTTGCCGTAATGGGTAATGCCAGGGTGCAGTGGATTATAGGATATAAGGTAAGATACCCTAACTTGCAGGGTATGTCAACTAAGGTTCATGTAGTACCTGTTCCCATCTGGGGGTAAGCGCGGTCGTCAGCGTTCATGGTGCGCCTGGGAGCGCGGGCGTCCCGCCCGCCAGCGCGCACGTGCGGGCACGCTGCCCGCCTGGGAGCGTGGGCAGTGTGCCCTTGAGCGTGAACAGTTACTTCATGTAGCGTGGGCCTGAAGGCAAACGCTACCGAGGTGGAAGGGCATCGCGCCAACCAACAACACCACCGAGCAGGCGTTGCGTCTCGCCGTCCGCTGACGCAAAGGGAGCTACAGCACCCAAAGCGCCGGAGGGAGTCGCTCATCCCATAAACCGTCGGTTCTGTACATTCTATGATATGTGAGGTTCTTCGTTTGGCAAGCTCCGTGGGGGAAGATCTTAATGTAACGATTTGCAATTTTGTTTTACTAGTGAGATAATCATGAAATACAGAACATACTATCTACTCGATGTTCTTCGGTAGCTTTACCATACCAGGGTGTTTCGATGCTTGGACGACAGAAAATTCTGATATCCCTCTTACAAGAAGCAGGTGGTCGTGCTTCTCGTATTCAACTTATGAAGTGGTCTTTTCTATTAGGTAAAGAGACTCCTTCTCAAGGCGGAAATTCATACTATAAATTTGTTCCATATATGTATGGGCCTCACTCGTTTTCTTTATATCAAGAAATAGACTCCCTTCTGCGTGACGGTGTATTCGAGATAAACCAGGAGCAGATTGGTTGGAGATTAAAAGAACCTTCACAGAAAGAAACTCTATCTTTACCTCGATCTCTCACGATGGACTTGCGTTATGTAATGAATAGATTACGTAAGATACCTTTTAAATTTAGTTACATATTTGAGTGTCAAGATAACAATAAGCCTCACCGAAGCATGATCGAAGATTGGGAACTTTGAATAAATAATAGTTCGGCTATGGAGTGCGGAGGCTATGCTACTGCTTCCGGCGTGCCGGGGCACCACAGGCCCGGCTCAAGCCGCGACTCCGGTTGTTTCGTCGCTTAATGGCGTTGACCGTGCCGTGGCACCACAGGCCCGGCTCAAGCCGCGACTCCGGTCGTGCGCATATCCCGATCCCATTTTCAACGTTCATGAGCCTGGGTCTAGCTCCGTCCAGGATAAAGCCAGGACTCCGGTTGACACCTGGGCCAGGCTTGCTATAGACGCTATCGGCTGTCTCCCATGAGTGGCACAATGGGATACACTACACGCTTGCTGTCACCTGTCACCTGTCCCCTGTCCCCTGTCCCCTGTCCCCTGTCACCTATCACCTGTCACCTGTCACCTGTCACCTATCACCTGTCACCTATCACCTGTCACCTATCACCTGTCACCTATCACCTGTCACCTAAAACGCCTCACTCCCGACCGCTCCAACCTCGGCAAACTGCAACGACCACAGGTATGCGTAGAGTCCCCCCTGCGCCAGCAGGTCGGCGTGGCGGCCCGTCTCCACAATGCGCCCGCCGGCCAGCACCAGGATGCGATCCGCCCGCTGCACAGTCGAGAGGCGATGGGCGATCACAAACGTCGTGCGGCCCAGCATCAGCCGCTCCAGCGCCTCCTGCACCAGCCGCTCCGACTCGTTGTCGAGCGCCGAAGTAGCCTCGTCCAGGATCAGAATGCGCGGATTCTTGAGCAGCACGCGCGCAATCGCGATGCGCTGGCGCTGACCCACCGAGAGGCGCACACCCTTCTCGCCTACCAGCGTCTGGTAGCCGGCGGGCAGCGCGGCAATGAAATCGTGGGCATTCGCTGCCTGCGCCGCCGCCATGATCGCCGCATCGTCGGCATCGAGTTGCCCGTAGGCAATATTCTCGCGCACGGTGCCGCCGAACAGGAACGTCTCCTGCGGCACAATCCCAATCTGCGCCCGCAACGTAGCCAGATCGAACTGCTGCGCATCATAGCCATCAAACAGAATCCGCCCGCTGGTTGGCGCAAAAAAGCGCGGAATAAGGTTAACCAGCGTCGTCTTGCCCGCGCCGCTCGGCCCGACCAGCGCAATCGTCTGGCCGGGTGCCACATCAAAGTTGATCGCGTTCAACACGGGCACCGCTGTCATATTGCCTTCGCCCGGAGCTATGTCGTTGTTGTGTTGAGCGCCAGGCGCAGCATCCGTCGCCACCAGTTCATAGCTAAAGCTGACCTGCTCGAAGCGCACACCGCCGCGGAGTACGGGGCGCGGCGTGGTGTCGGCTGGCATCATGTATGGCTCCGGGGGCGTATCAAGCACCTCAAACAACCGCTGGCCCGCGCCCATCGCCTCGCGCAGCCGCCCATACAGCCCGGCGAAATCGTCCAGCGGCCCGATTACCAGCATCATATAAAACACAAACGCGATTAGCTCGCCCGGCGTCAGCGCCCCTTGCACCACCTGCCGCCCGCCATACCACAGCAGCAGGGTCAGCAACCCGAAGCCGAACAAGCCAACCAGTGGCCCGAAGAACGAGCGCACGCGTGCCCGCTGCATCGCGCTGGCATAGGTCTGCTCCACCTGGGCCGCAAAGCGGGTGCGCTCGTAGTCTTCACGCACAAACGACTTGACTACGCGAATGCCGGACAGCATCTCCTCCAGCGTCACCGTCGCATCGGCCACCCGATCTTGCACGGTGGTCGAGATGCGCTGCAACCGGCGCCCAAACAGCGAACTAACGATCACAACTGGTGGGATAAGCAGCAGCATCAGCAGCGTCAAATGCCAGTTCATAATGATCATCAGCGTCAACCCGCCCACCAGCGTCACGCTCTGCCGCAGCAGCGTGATCGGCGTATCGGTCAGCGCCTCCTGCACCACGGTGACATCGGCGCTCACGCGCGAGACCAGTTCGCCCGTGCGACGGGTGGTAAAGAAGCCCAGCGGCAGACGCTGGATGTGCGTGTAAACCTGTAGTCGCAGATCGGCCATAATCCGCTGCCCGACGTGGGAGATCAGGTAGCGGTGGCCGACAGCCAATCCGCTCTGTAGTGCAGTTACCGCCAGCAGCCACAGCGCGATCCGATCCAGTTGCGCCAGGTCGCCGGTGAGAAAGACCGAGTCGACCAGCCAGCGCATGACCCATGGCAATGCCAGACCAAGCAAAGTCGTGCCGGTTAATAGCAGCAATGCCAGCAGCATTGGCTGCCAGTAGGGTAGCACCAGACGCATCATGCGCCATTGCTCGGAACGCATGGAGTGAGGAAAGGAGATCGGAGACAGTAGTCGTATTTTTTTTATAGCCATGGTTTAAATCCACTTCACACATTACATGGCGATAGTGACGCATTCAGTTGGTTAAACGTACCGGAAAAGACGAAAGGCGTTTCTACGAATAGACAAGTTCTCCATTCGTAACGAATTCAGGCATTTAACCGCATTGGAAACGACGAAAGTCGTTTCTACAAATAGGCAAGTTCTCCATAGTGGAAGGAGCTCGCTTCTGGTCTCCCCGTTTCGCCTTCGGCGAAACGGGGAGACCAAAAAACAGAAACAAGACCGCTCTGCCCCATTCGGCTCCGCTCAGAGCCTGCCCCGTTCGACTGCGCTCAGGGCAAGCTCTGAGCGTAGTCGAAGGGGTAAACTCCGGCGAAACCCATCTGGTCATGGGCGACCGCGTACCGCGTGTGCATGACCAGAACATGCGGAATGGTTACGTCGAAATGGTCTTATGGACAACCATACTCATCGTGATGGCCTGTTCAAGAGAGGTGACTCCTGAAGCAGTGTACACCTGATAAGATGTGTGCGCAAGGCCGCGAGATACAGAGTCTTACCGATGATGTATTATAATGATGCGAGTTTGTTGGTGGTTGAGAGGGGTATGAGGCGGAAGGATTTTGAACACGTAATGAAAGAGGCGGCGCTGTAGTGAACCAGAGCATCAAGATGCAGAAGGAGATATCATCCTATGAACAACCAGTGTCTACGCAATAGCCTGCTTTTCCTGATCATCGTTCTGATGACCGGAACAACCGTCCTGCTGGCCCAGACAGACCAGCTACCACATCCTGGTCAGTCTAACCAACCTGTGTATTTGCCTCTGATCTTGTCGATCGAGTCTTCACCCACTGCCACGGCAACATTTACCCCAGAACCACCAGCAACCGTTATACCGACCGACCCTGACCTGCCGCTGCCGACCGCTACGCCGACGCTGACACCAACCGCCACGGCCACCGCTACGCCAACGCTGACGCCAACACCGACCCCAACCATAACACCGACGCCCCAGCCAGAAGGCGTTTTCTTCACCACCAGTCGGCTGCTGGAAGGCAGTGAATTCTCACGCCGTTTGATCGGTGAGGTACTTAATAACACGCCGCTCAATGTCTATAATGTGCGCGTAAGCGCACGGTTCTACGATGACCAGAATAACCAGGTGGCGGTGACTGATTCAACAGCCACGTTACTGCGGCGGTTCCTGCCGCGTCAGCGTAACCCGTTTGAGATCACACTTTATAGTCCTCCCGCCAATATTGCCAGCTATACACTTTCGCTGACCTATGATGATGAACCGGACATTATACCCTACGAGCCGGTCAATGTACTGTCGAACAATGTACGGGATGTCTTAGTCGGCACCGAAGTCTTTGGTGAACTACGCAATGATCAGAGCATGCCACTGACCAACATCCGTGTCGTGGCGATTGTCTATGACCGCGATGGGAAGGTTCTGGATGTGGGTACAACATTCATCTTTGAGACCCTTGATCCGGGGCAAACAGCCACCTACACCATTTGGCTCTACGATACAGACAACCCGGCTGTCTTTCATACGCGCTTGATCCAGGCCGAGGGTTGGGCCATTCCTAAATCAGTTGTGAAGAATCGGAGTCCAGGCTTGACGCTGCTCCGTCCAGGCTGAAGCCTGGACTCCAGGTTTACAATGACAATAGGATTGCTATATTGCTCTTGCAACAACACGACATACTCCGCCAGCAGCATGTTACCGATAGAAATTAATGGTAAGCGTGTTAGCTATAGAGAGCCTATCTTAATTGTAAACTGGAGTCCCGGCCTATGAAGTTTAAGCATGAAATCCAGATCTGCGCACGACCGGAGTCACGGCTTTAGCCGGGCCTGCGTTGCCGCAGCACGCCGTAGGCGGCAGCATGGCTGCCGCACTCCATAGCTCATGCAATCGTAAGCTTGACGTAGAGCCAGAATGCTACACGCTAGCGCGGGTGATGGGCAATCGGCAGGTCACAGTGAAGAACAATGTTCTGAACAGGTACCTGGCAATCACCCAGGATCGTGGTACAATACGCCCACCGGAATCGCCTGGATCGTGAGCGCCCGTGACACCGAATCTGTTTGACCGTATCCCCACCACGCTCTTCAACCCGCTCGCCGCGCCGAGTGCGCCCGTGTATGCGGCGGTGCTGCTGCGCCTGTTCGCCGAAAC
>CALANA010000128.1 GCA_937925925.1 uncultured Chloroflexales bacterium
CGCTTGAACGCTTGAACGCTCCCCCGCTCGAACGCTTGAACGCTCCACCAGCCTGCGGCTTAGGGGGCAATACTCCTATCGCGTGCGCGAAGATTCCTCACTTCGTTCGGAATGACAGTTGCATGCCCTTCGGTGCATGGAGGCGCGGACGAAGCGCTGGAGCGGTGGAGTGGGTGAGTACTTGAGCGCCCGCACGCTCGCACGCTCGCCCGCTCCCCTGCCCTAACGCTTGAACGCTTGAACGCTCCCCTGCCCTAACGCTTGAACGCTTGAACGCTCGAACGCTCGAACGCTTGAACGCTTGAACGCTCGAACGCCTCACTGCCATACACCTCGTTGCCCAGGCGACCGAGCAGCACCTGGTATGGTGCGGGATTTTCCGGGTGATACTCAAAGCGTGCGCGCTCAAACCACTGCACCAGACGCAGCGTGCCTTCTACGTCCTCTTGCTGCGGCTCGCTGATCGGCATGCCAAACAATGCCAGGCTTTCGGCAAAACTACTGCCTGGCTGACCGTCAAACTCTAATCCATGGCTTTCCCAATAAACCTTGAACGCCCCACACAGACTGTGGCGTGTCTCGGCAAAATAGAAACAGTCTTCCGGCGCACCCTCAACCGTAGGAAATGTCCACCAGTCACGGCCTTCCGCCGCCAACGCCTCCACTCCCAGACGACTCAGCAAGACATCGTAGGGCGCAGGATGCTGCGGGTGATGCTCAAAGCGCGCCCGCTCAAAGGTCTGGTGAACCGGATCGGCTCCGGCCTGATCCGTCAGTGGATAGCCAAACACTGGCAATCCCCCATGGCTCTGCCAGTAATCCAGGAAGCGTCCCTGGAGTGTATGACCGGTCGCATCAAACGTCAACGGTGCTGCTGCGAGTGCAGGTGAGGTGACAGATGCGACGGCTTGCGATTGACGATCACCGGTAGCCGACCCCATAACACTGACCGGTTGTGCCACACCCAATGCCCGGTGGCCCCAGCTATTGGTTGCCTCGACACGTACCTGATAGGTACCCGGTTCAGCATAGCGATGCACCACGGTTGCCTCGGTCGTCTCCACAAACGGTGTCCCGTCCCCAAAATCCCAGCGATAGCGGACAAAGGTTGTTGGCGTATTGGATTGGGCTGTCGCCGTAAACGTTGCCAACTGATTCACATCCGTCACCGTAGTCGTGCCACTGACCTGCACCGTGGGCCGATCAACATGCCAGTAGAGAATGGACTGCAAAAGCTCCTGGCGCGTCGTCATACCGGTGTCATTCCGCACTCCTTCCAACCCGAAGGCCAGGTAGGTGGTACGATAGGGAATACCACGCACAGGCTGCTCCAGCGTTGGTGAGGCGGCTGTATTGACAGCAATAATCCCATCCAACAGGCTACCCGTGCTAACCGCCCGAAAGATGGGAGCGGTATACTCATCTGGGATGCGGAGATCAACGTCAGACAGCGCAATCTCATCAATTGACACCTGATTACCCGCCCCGGTTCGATCGCTGATACCAGGCAGATCCGAGGGGCGACTTAAGTCGAGAGCGATGTTGGTCAACCATGCCTGGGCAGTTGTCCCTTGTGCTATGCGTTCCGACGTTATGGTTCCGGTAAACACATCATCCTGCACAAAGCGCGGCCCCAGATAGCCGTGATACAGTTCTGATCGCCCATAGCGCGGATCATCAGGTGGGGTACGCCGAATATCTGAAGCCTCAGTCAAGTCCTGACCGGTTGCAATCAAATTCCCCCCGCTCTGCAAATAGGCAATCAGCAGGTTCTGATCAGCCGGGGTCAACGGTGTCGGGACGGGCAGTGTGCCACTGGAAATAAAGTTGTCACCAGTAAACCACAGAATGATCTCATAGCGCTGCAGCTCACTGATGTCAGGCAAGGTCTGCGTTTGTCCGGCCAGCGCGTCAAGATCCAGGTAGGTGAACGGTATGCCCAACTCGCCCAGCGCGTTGCCGTAATAGCCAGAATAGTCCGGCAGATCAAGGCTGCTGCTGGCATCATTATCAAGCAGCAAGACCTGTGGCCCGCGTTTGGCGGGCAGCAGGCGTCCCCACAAAGGCAGATGCAACGGCTGCGGCCCACCGGTCAATTCAATCAGGCCTTCATAATCACCGGGCGGGGCATCGCCCGGCCATTCTGCTACCACACGAAACTCGGCCGTCTCCCCCGGTGCAACCGTGAGGGTAGCGGGAGCAACACCGATCCCAAAGACAGCTCCCCCGGTTTGATGCGCACTCAGGCTGTAGGTTTGAGGTGCATCAGAGACGTTCCGTGCTTTTATCAGCACCTCACGCGCAGTTGATTGGCCCAGGATCGTCGACAAGTTACCGAACGAAATCGACGGTTGTGCAAAGAGCAGGCCTGGATTAGCGGCACGATTCACATCAATACGACCCGCACCCTTCACCAGAGCCGAGGCTGCATCGCGCCGATCCTCATCCAGCCAGACTTCTTTGACGGCAGTAGACATCAGCGCCGACTTGATGTCCTGCGGCGACCAGGCGGCGTGGATCTGCTTGAGCAGTGCCGCGCTCCCGGCGACCTGTGGTGCGGCCATACTCGTACCAGAAGAGAGGCCGAAGCCCAGGTGTTGCGCGCTACCTTCGGCGTCGGCAAAGCCTGCCGAGAGAATCGCCACCCCCGGTGCCGTCACATCGGGCTTGAGTGTTCCCTGGAAACTTGGCCCACGCGAGCTAAACTCGGCCATAACATCCGGGGTCTGGTCAATCAAACGACCCTGCGGGTCAATTTGCACCTGCACCGCCGAGCCATGCTGGCCGTACCAATCCAGCATCCCGATCCCCATTGAGCGGCTGACAAAAATCGATGGGATCGTAACCTCCTCGGCCCGTTCACCGGGCGCCATCACAATCAGGGTATCACCGCCCTCAGCCGTGTTATAGATGATAGCCGCGCTCGCTCCCGCCTGTTGCGCATGGAACACCTTCAAGCTAAAAACACAGATCCCGCGCTCGATCAGCGCGATCTGCCCGGCCAGCGATCCAGGTGGCAATGGCTCACACGCCAGGCTTGAGTCACTGACCAGTTGCACTGGCAGATATGCTGCCGGGCCAAACACCGTGTCTGCGATACGCGGGCCAAACGCTGCGGGCGCAAATGGTTGCGCAAGCAATGCTTCTGGTACCCCGTTGGGCGCGGTGATATCGACAAACCCGGCCGCAATCGTCTGGGCGGTCGTGCTGGCCCCGACAGTCAGCACCTTATCGCTATAGCCTGACGCACCAGCGGTACTGAGATCTGGCCCGGCGTTGCCTGCCGAAAACACCACCGTGACTCCGGCATCAACCGCCGCCTCGGCTGCCAGTGTGAGCGGGTTCACCTGGGGATCGACCGTTGCGCGCCCGCCCCAGCTATTGTTGATAATATCGGCCCCATCAGCCACCGCATCTTCCAGCGCAGCCATCAACTCAGTCGTAAAGCCACTGCCAGAGAAGATCGAGTCATTGGCGTAGAAGGTCTTGTAGTTCATCAGATAGGCCTGTGGTGCAACACCGGCAATCTTCTGGGTGACACCGGCGAAGGTGGCGATGGTATTCGCCACGCCGGCCGCAGTGCCGGCTACATGCGTGCCATGGCTGGAGTCTTCCGGGCCGGGCTGAGGGGTTTCACTACCGGGCAAGGGGGGCAGATCGGGACGGAAATACGCCCGCGCCACAATCACTTTGGGTGTGGTATGCGCTGTATCGCCCCGCGGATACCCGGGTGGATAGCTGAATCCGGCAGGATTGAAGAAGGGATTGTCCACCTTGATGCCCGAATCAATAATTGCAATCTTGACCCCGGCCCCGGCATTGCCCACCCCGCCAATCGCCGCACTATTCCACAGCGCCTCAGCGTTGATCAGGGGCACACTGCTATACATATGCAGATCATGCACTTCATCGGGATAAACGGCAACCACACCAGGCAATGCCTGTAATCGTGCCAGAGCAGTTGCATCTGCGCTCGGCAAAGCCACAGACATGCCGTTGAACACAATCTGATAGCTACGATGACGTTGCGCACCAGGAAAAGTGCGCTGAATACTTGCAAACACTTGCTGCTGTTGCTGTTCGAGCGCACGAAGATACTGTTGGGCCACCGGGCTGTTGACCCGCAGCTTCCCGGTGGTAGCCGAACGTAGGCTGGCCACAGCATATTCCGGTGCTGAACCAGGCAACTGTGCCAGTGGTGGCGCTTGCATACGCACAATCCAGCGCTCGCTGATCGACCGTGTCCCTGGTCGATCACTGCGCTGCACCGGGCCAGGCGGCGCGCCATACGCTGGCGCAATCAGCCAGGGTGCAGCAATCACGGCCAACACCAACCACACAATGGCAATCCGAGTCTGACGAGCGGACATATCTTTTCCTTCCAGGCATTGCGGCGTCTATGCGCCACATGGTTTGAGTACGTTACCATAACCACCATCGTGACGCGCTTGTCACAGAACCAGACATATAGTAGCGCAACATCTATGGAACACGCAAGCAGCAGCGAGTAGGGCGTGACCTGCTGCCTACCACCCGTCACCGGCCCCCTGCTCGTAATACGAATAGTGGGACGCAAGCGTGCCCACCAGCAACGCGGGCGTCCCGCCCGCGCCCCCAGGCGCACCAGGGAGCGCGGGCAGCGTGCCCTCGACAACGGGGCAACGAAACGAGGGCCGAACAACGCGGGCGTCCCACCCGTGCGCCCAGGCGCAAAATGAACGCTGACGACAGCACTTCCCCCCAAATGTGAACAGGTACATAAAACCCCACATTGCCAGAATGCCCCGAAATACGGTACAATAGCGAGTCCTGATGATAACGTAGTTTATCAGCATAAGAACCCATAATGCTGGTTATAGGCCGAAGGAGCATCCTGTGAGCGAATATTACGCTATCCAGCGTACCTCTGGCAACCCGGCCACCGTACGCTCATTACGCGCCGATCTCACACGTCTGGGCGTGACATCCGGTATGACCCTGCTGGTACACTCATCATTGAGCGCCCTGGGCTGGGTCTGTGGTGGTGCGGTTGCGGTCATTCAGGCACTGGAACAGGTTCTGGAGCCAGATGGCACGCTGGTTATGCCCACCCATTCAGGCAACCTGTCTGATCCTGAACTCTGGACCAATCCACCTGTTCCACGCGCCTGGTGGAACATCATTCGTCACCATATGCCCGCTTATAGCCCTGATCTGACCCCGACCCGTAAAATGGGGATCATCCCGGAGTGTTTCCGCAAACAAACCGGCGTATATCGCAGTCTGCATCCGCAGGTTTCCTTTGCAGCCTGGGGGCAGCTTGCCACGATCATTACCAACAATCATGGGCTAGACTACGGGTTAGGCGAAAACTCACCGCTGGCCCGGGTGTATGACTATGAAGGCTGGATATTACTTCTGGGAGTTGGTCATAACTGCAACACATCATTGCACCTGGCCGAATATCGTGCGGCCTACCCTGGCAAGCACCTGATCAAACAGGCCGCACCGATTATGCAGTATGGACAGCGGCAGTGGGTCACATTTGACGATATTGACCTGGACATGTCCGATTTTTCGCTGATTGGCGAGAGCTTTGCCCGTGATAGTGGGCTGGTGCGGCAAGGCAAGGTGGCCTCGGCACAGGCACTGTTACTCCCCCAACGCCTCCTGGTTGACTATGCCGCCACCTGGATCACGCAGCATCGCTCACAGTCGAAGCCATAAACGAGAGTTGTGTACCGACACAGGTTTGCACATAGGCGTCGGGCAACACACGGGCGATGGTGTGAATAGCCTTCCATCCGGTACAGTGGCCGGGTACGATCACATCAGGATGCAGTGCAGCCAGTGCGTCCACCGTTGGTGGAATAATCGGCTCGAAAAAACCGCCCGACAGGTGGAACCCGCCTATCACCGCATGCACGTGGTTCACGCCGGTAAGCTTGCGGGCATAACGTAGCACGTTGACAATACCCGCGTGGCTGCACCCCGATAGTACCACCAACCCCTTGTGTTGTACATGCACCACCAGCGCCTGATCGTCCCAGATCCAGGTATCTTCTGTCCAGCCTGCATCGCTCTGTGCTAGATGACTGGATATGCCGCGTTCAAACTCAGTCGTGCGCTCAATCTGGCCTGTCACCAGGATCGAGTCGTCGAGTAATAGCGAGGGGTCGCGGCGCTCGATCACCTCAATCCCCTCCTGTACCAGATCGCTCCGACTGGGTGCTGGTAAATGCATCTCTTTCCCCGTCGGAAACACAATCTTGCGGTCACGCCATGCTTCCGGGTGCAAAATGAGCGGGATGCGACGCTTACCCAGTCGTTGCATTAACCCCACCAATCCTCCATGATGATCGGTATGACCATGGGACAGCACAATCGCTCGCAACTCAGACGGGTCAATACCCAGCACATCCATATTGTGAACCAGGGTATCCCGGCCCAATCCCGCGTCATAGAGAATCGACTGCCGATGTCCATCGCGCTCGATCGTCAGCAGTAACGAATAGCCGTGTTCGGCCATCAACGGCTCGTGCTCAAAGGTATCCCAGACCATCGGTGCCCGCCGCACGGTAGGTGTACCGGGCAGCAGTGCATCCATCACATTATCAACCAGAATCGTTACTGTCGCTGCATCAACCGGTTGCAGTTGCACATGCTCACTCATAACCGTATTCTCCTTTCTTCTACACTGATAGGACGTACGCAGTCGTCCATCACCCCATGGGTTTCGCCGGAGTTTACCCCTTCGACTACGCTCAGAGCTTGCCCTGAGCGCAGTCGAACGGGGCAGGCTCTGAGCGGAGCCGAATGGGGCAGCGTGGTACTTTTCCTGTTTTTTGCTCCTAATTTTCGACTACGTCGAAAATTAGGAGCAAAAAAGCGTTTCTTCCACTAGCACAAGCGGGCCTACATACCTCCATACGTTGTCTGTCATCCTGAGCGGAGGCGTAACTGGAGCGAAAGAGCTGGGATACGATCAGAGGGTAAGATGCTTCGCTGCGCTCCGCATGACCACACGCTGCGCAAGATGCTTCGCTCCGCTCCGCATGACCACACGCTGCGCAAGATGCTTCGCTCCGCTCCGCATGACAAAACCCGGGAGCTATTTCCGGCATCGTGTACTAGTAAGGGCGGCGGTGACACTCGGCAGATGCGAATGAAATGGTACTGCTGTCCAGTTCATCTGCATTCACCGAGCGGGACGGTCGGCAAGATTTCGTCGCATCCCTGTTGAAGTATCGTAACTGAAGTGACGTTCAAAAAACCTGGACGTACCAGGTGTGTAGCCTTCGCCCTTCAGTTCCAGTCACTTTTCAGAACAAATCTACGGAAATTCCACGGTGACGCTCCCAATACCGACGAAAACAGCCTCAAACCGGTCACCTTGCTGCACGGGTTGAATCGGCGTCAGCGAACCGGCCATCACGATTTCACCGGCTTCCAGATGACGATGATGGGTCGCCAATTTGTTTGCCAGCCACGCCACAGATGCGGCGGGATGACCCAAAACGGCAGTGCCAGTGCCTTCCACCAGTTGGGTGCCATTTTTCGTGAGGACGACCCGAACCTCGTCTAAATTGAGCTGATCAACAGGTGCGCGTGTTGTTCCCTGAACACAGCGGGCAAAGATACCGTTGTCTGCAATCAGTTCGCGCATGCCCAAACCCGGCCAGGTACCAATATGCGGATCAACTATCTCAAAGGCAGCCACCACTGCCTCGGTTGCCGCCAGCACCTCGGTGATAGTTATATCTGGCCCTTGCAGCGGGCGTTGCAACACAAAAGCAATTTCACACTCCAGGCGCGGCTGGATCAGCGTCGCAAACGGAATTTTTGCGCCGTCGGTAAGCCAACCACGCTCCAACACATGCCCATAGAACGGCTCGGTTAGACCAAACAACTGCTGGGCTTTGGGGTTCGTGGCCCCCACTTTCTTGCCCACCACGCGGTCGCCCGCCTGCGTCTTGCGCACAACCAGCGCCTGTTGCACCTGATACATATCGTCTTCACTTGCATCGGAATAGGGCGGTGTCAAGGGTGCCAGCGGGGTGACGGTCTCTTCTGCCAACTGCAACTGGGCAGCCAGATCGGTTATTGCTTGCTCTGTCAGGGCCATACACTACTCCTCTGGTGGAAACGTTGCATCTGTACATTTCACATGCAACTTCTCCTCAATAACATGCTGCTGCGGGTGATAAGATTGTTCTGGTGGACATTGATCGGACAGCGCACTCACATCAGCCGGATGTTCGCTGGCTTCGTAGCAGCGATGCCAATCATTCCAGCGTACTTGCCAGACCTCTCGAAACATATGGATGGTGTCGCGCAAGGGATGCACCTTGCTATGACTACGATAATACCAGTTAATTGGCACCTCGATAATGTCATAGCCGCGTTTGCGGGCCACAAATAACACTTCGACATCGAATCCCCAGCCACTAATCCGCTGCACGCGAAAAATATCACGTGCGACATCGGCCCGAAAACACTTGAAGCCACACTGGGTATCTTGAATGCCGCGCACGGCCAGCATTTGTACCAGTGCGTTAAACACTCGTCCCATCAAATGACGATACCACGGCTCACCGTGGCGCTGTGACATGGGCAGTTCACGCGAGGCAATCAGGATCGGTGCATGCTGGTTAAACAACGACACAAAGCTGGATAGTTCCGCGATAGGCATCGACAGATCGGCATCGCACAAAAACAACCATTGCCCCCGACTGTGAAAAACACCTTGTTTACAGGCGTGGCCTTTGCCGCCATGCACCGCCCGCACCAGGCGCAGGCTGGTATAGTCGGACATAAACGTCTCGACCACCGCAGCCGTGCCATCTACGCTTCCATCATCAACGACAATCACCTCAGACGGATAGGACTGGCGTTGTAAATACTCCTTAATCTGGCGCAAGCTCGCAAGCAGACGCCGCTCTTCATTGTAGGCGGGCACAATTAAGGACAGGAAGGGCGCATGATCTGGTGGCAAAGGTTCTCGTGTGGGTACGACTGGCGACGGCGCCGTCGGTTGCGACACGAAATGCGAATTATGGTTTACGATGTCCATGGTATCTCCAGCAGCACATTCTGTTGCGGTGAACGATGTCAGCAGCGTCATACAATACAGAACGAACGGTGTTAACCATTTCTACATATGCCTGGCTTCCTACGCACAACCTCTGCTGCTGGAACAACGTCCAGTTTCTGGGTTTAGTATACACCATGAAGCCCTACCTTGTCAGAATATGCAGAGATTGTATGTTCTGGTTCTGTAGTGTAACTGCGGGGAGCATAATGGAACAGAAGTATACTTCTTTATCAAAATAACCGGATCGGTCTCGTCTGTAGGTGTATTGAGTAGCTTTGCATCAATCATAAACAGTCGCGCCTGTTGCAACCTGGCGGTGATGCTATCAACTATCGCCGCAATAGAGCTTTGAGCATGAACAGCCGCGCCTGTTGCAACCCTTTATTAAGAACCATGGTATACTGGAAGTGTTGGTGCGACCTGCCTCGTACTATAGCAACCTGATGGTCATTGTAAACCTGGAGTCCAGGCTGAAGCCTGGACGTAGCGCTACCAGTCACAAGCCGGGACTCCGAACGCTTCACAACCGATCGAGGATTGCTATAGCGACACGTACCGCAAGCATACAGCAGGCGCAATCGCTCGTTACATTGCTCGCATTCCAGCAATTGAACGATCTGTGGCCGGGAAGACTGGCTGTCAGGTCATCCGGCGGATACTGCTATTGAACGTATACCATGTGAACATGAATTGTAGCGTATAAGGAGTATTCCCAAATGGATTGGAACCAGCAAGCCGAGGAAATGATTAAGACCTGGACGGGTGCGCAGCAGAAGATGTGGGAAAGTTGGCTGAACGCGATGCAGGGAATGGGGCCAGTTGCCTCATCAAGCGATGCCTGGCAAAAGTCGGTTGAGACCTGGAGTGAGTCCGTTAAGGGAGCGCTTGAAGCGCAGGTTGCCTGGACTCGCTTCTGGGCCGATAGTGTTGCCAATAGTTCCAACAGCCCCAGGGAAGTCGTTGACTGGTCAAATCAGGTGATCGACATGATGAAGCGCTGGACGGAAACTCAGACCCAGTTGTCCGAAAGCTGGTTTGAGACGGTGAAGAAGTCCGATCCCTCAGCGATTGCCCGCAACTGGAATAATGATGAGGCTCAGAAGGTAGTGTATGCCTGGCAAGAAGCCACGCAAAAGCTGATCGAGGCGCAAATGGGATGGCTGCGGATCTGGACAGCAGCACAGGCCCAGCAGAAAATGGCGTAGCACGACCAACATAACGCGCTGGCTGTATCGAAATACCCGCTTGCACTTCTGCAAGCGGGTATTTCGGTTATATAGACAGGCTTGCCGTCAGGACAAACCCCTCGGGCTTGTGGTTGCAAAGCCCACCTGCCTGGGCCTTACCTGATCGAATTCGTAAAATTCCTGAATCCGCCAGCCGTCAGGAAGGCGGCACGACACTCCGCACAAACGAGAAAGCATCCTGAAACCTTGTTTTAGCAGTATGACGCCGAGATGTGCAGTGTTCATGCAACTGCGCTACGATCTGTTGCGATACTGAGGGTATGTTCCAGGGACGTGCGGCGTTCATACAGCAAGTCTATGGTAATTGTAACCGTGGAGTCCCGGCTTCAGCCGGAACGGGGCTAGAGCAACCCAAAGCCGCGACGCCAGTCTCCACCCCTGATTGATATCCGTCTAGTACACGATGCCGGAAAGATCTCCCGGGTTTGGTCATGCTGAGCGGAGCGAAGCATCTTGCGCAGCGAAGCATCTTGCGCAGCGAAGCATCTTGCGCAGCGAAGCATCTTGCGCAGCGAAGCATCTTGCGCAGCGAATTGTCATGCTGAGCGCAGCGCAGCAGCTTGCGCAGCGCAGCATCTGCGCCGCGCGTTGTCATGCTGAGCGGAGCGAAGCATCTTGCGCAGCGAAGCATCTTGCGCAGCGCAGCATCTGCGCAGCGAAGCATCTTCCCTGCGGATGGGATATGATCCTTCGCTTCGCTCAGGATGACAGTCGCGTCGCGCCGGATGCCATGCGCGTCGCGCCGGATGCCATGCGCGTCGCGCCGGATGCCATGCGCGTCACGCCGGATGCCATGCGCGCCGGCGACGCCGCCGCGCCGGATGCCAGACACCGTATGGCGGTAGGTAGGCCCTCTGGTACTAGTGGAACGCCG
>CALANA010000129.1 GCA_937925925.1 uncultured Chloroflexales bacterium
ACATATCACATCGTGGCTATCAGTGTCGTCTCTCTGTTGATTCGGGTGGTTTGTTCTGCTACACAACAATTGTACATCGGTTACACCCTGGATACCTTATCTGGAGCAAGTATGGACAAAAGCCTGTACCCTGCTGTCAGGCCATCAATTTTGGCAGCGCCAGGATATGCGCTTCGGCATCATCCGCACTGGCTGGTGCATATGGGATTGTTCGTTGGTGATCAGACACTCGTTTTCCTCAGTTTTGTGCTGGCCTACTGGATGCGGTATACCGCTGACTGGCCGGATGCGCTCAAACCGATCATAACCGAAGTCCCTACGTATCATTATGTCGAGTTTCACGCTTTTCTGCCCGTCACGCTGTTGCTCATGCTGGTGTTGATGGTTCTTTTTGAAACAAAACGGCTGTACCGGCTGCCGCGTGGGTCGGGTGTGCTGGATTATGCCGGGATTATTGTAAGCAGCACCCTGACGGGTGTGGCGCTGCTGATTGTGCTGGTGTTTCTCTATCGGCCTTTTTACTATTCACGCCTGATCTTCGCTTTTGCTGGCTTTAACATTATGGTGTTGCTGACGCTGTGGCGACTCTTGCTGTTAGGGATACGCCACTGGTTTTGGAGCCAGGGTATTGGGCAGGAACGGGTGCTGGTGATCGGTGGCAACGGCCTGGGCTATCAGGTGATGAACGGTCTTGCTGCCCAGCCGCATCTTGGCTATCGACTGGTCGGCTACCTTTCCGATCAACCCGTCCGCAATGCTGCCCGCGAGAGTACGATTTATCGCTATCTCGGCCAGATTGACAGCTTGAAGACGATGGTGCGTACCCACGGGATTCATCAGGTCATTCTCGCCTTACCATTCTGGGAGCATGGCAAGTTACCCCAACTGGTGCAGGCCTGTCGAACATTGAATGTCGACTATCGGATTGTGCCTGATCTCTATGAATTGAGCTTTGACCGCGTCGATGTCCAGCAAATTAGCGGGGTGCCGCTGATTGGCCTCAAAGAGGTCTCGCTGAAAGGTTGGAATCTGGCGCTCAAGCGTGTGTTAGACATAAGCCTGGTGGTCTTGAGTATGCCCGTGACGTTGCCATTAGCGCTCCTGCTGGCGCTCCTGATCCGCCTGGACTCGCCGGGGCCGGCATTGTTCCGTCAGATTCGCATCGGCAAAGATGGGCTGCCGTTTGTGTGCTATAAGTTCCGTACGATGGTACGTGATGCCGACAAGCAGAAAGAGGCGCTGTCCCAGCTCAACGAAGCCGACGGGCCGCTGTTCAAGATTCGCCATGATCCGCGCGTGACGCGCATCGGGCGCTTCCTCCGGCGCAGCAGCCTGGACGAGTTGCCCCAACTGTGGAATGTGCTATGCGGCGAAATGAGTCTGGTTGGTCCGCGCCCTGGCTTACCCGAAGAAGTACGCAGGTATGAATCCTGGCATTATCGCCGCCTGGAGGTAACCCCAGGGTTGACCGGTTTGTGGCAGGTACTGGGGCGGAGTACGACCACCTTTGATGAGATGGTGCGGCTCGACATCTATTATGCCGAGAACTGGTCGGTCGGTACCGATCTCCGTATTCTCTTAATGACCATTCCGGCTGTTGTATGGGGCAAGGGTGCCTATTGATGGCTGCTCATTATGACAAACTTGCCATCTCTGGTTCCGTGACTCATCATCAGACATTCACCGAATGTGGCTACAATCATATCGGTACTGGTGACACGAAAAGCCCTATTATCTCAGGACTTACACAGTGGTCTGGTTACCTCGCCTTTTCGCCGGAGTTTACCCGTTCGACGACGCTCAGAGCTTGCCCTGAGCGCAGTCGAACGGGGCAAGCTCTGAGCGAAGCTGAATGGGGCAGCGTCGAAGAGACTCTCTTTTGGTTCCCAATTTTCGCCTTCGGCGAAAATTGGGAACCAAAAACAGAAAAAGTACCGCTCTGCCGAAGGCGAAAACGGTCGGTGAATGACCCGCTGTGTAAGTCCTACAGTTGTACCCTATAAAGGAGTTGCTGACTATGCGTGTCTTGATTACGGGTGGTGCGGGATTTCTTGGTTCACATCTTTCCGATCGGTTACTGGCAGAAGGTCATACGGTGATCGCTATGGATAATTTGATCACTGGCAATACAGATAACATCGCGCATCTGGCAGGCCACGAGCGCTTTACCTTTATCAAGCACGATGTGACGAATTACATTTTTATTGATGGGCCGGTTGATGCCATCTTGCATTTCGCCTCGCCTGCATCACCGATTGATTATCTTGAATTACCGATCCAGACGCTCAAGGTGGGCGCGCTGGGAACACACAAGGCCCTGGGGTTAGCGAAAGATAAGGGGGCGCGCTTCCTGCTGGCCTCAACTTCCGAAGTGTATGGCGATCCGCAGGTGCATCCTCAAGCCGAAACCTACTACGGTCATGTGAATCCGATTGGCCCACGGGGGGTTTACGATGAAGCCAAACGGTTTGCAGAGGCCATGACTATGGCCTATCATACCTATCACGGCGTGGACACACGCATTGTACGCATCTTCAACACTTATGGCCCGCGTATGCGCCTGCGCGATGGGCGCGTAGTACCCAACTTTATTACTCAGGCGATCAAGGGTGAGCCGCTGACAGTCTATGGTGATGGAATGCAAACACGCTCTTTCCAGTATGTAAGCGACCTGGTGGAGGGCGTCTATCGTCTGTTGCTCTCCAACGAGGTTGAGCCAGTCAACATTGGCAATCCAGGTGAGTTTACGATCAAGGAGTTTGCCGAGATCGTTAACCGTCTGACCAGCAATCGAGCTGGCATCATCAACAAAGATCTGCGTACCAAAGACGACCCACAAGTACGCCAACCTGATATTAGCAAAGCCCGCCGGGTGCTGAACTGGTCACCGCAGGTGTCGCTGGAAGAGGGTCTCAGGCTGACGATTCCCTGGTTCCAGGAGCAACTGCAGCGCCGGGGCGAGCTATGATTCTGCGGGGCACACGACAGCTCCCGTCAACTCTGCGCACCGTCGCCGCTGGTTCGTGGTGGTTGGTATTACTGGTCATTGGATTGGCGCTGGCACTGGCGGTGTTGCCCTTTTCCCAGGCGCTCATACTGGTCGTGGTGCCAGTGGTGGGCCTGCTGGTGCTGACTGACCCGATCTGGGCGCTCTATGGGCTGGTTTTGTCGGTTTCGCTCCAGGAGGTCGTGCTGCTACCAGGCGGTTTGACCAGCACTCAGGCCCTGTTTGTGCTAGCGGCAGGGGCGTGGGGCATGCAGATACTGGCCTATCCTACGCGCTATCTCGTTTTCGGTCGCCTGGCGTGGGGATTGGCGGTGTTGCTCTGGACATTTTTGCTCGCAGCCATGACCACGCCCTACAGTCAGCTTGAGGGCTTGAAGGAGACGCTCCGCTGGGCTACGGTTGCCCTGACCTATCTGCTGGCACTCAACAGTCTGCGTACCCATCGTGCCCATGGCTGGCGCTGGCGGGCAAGCGGATTGGTGATTTGTCTCTTACTCGCACCGGGGTTCAATGCCGCGCTGGGACTGTGGCAATTTGCGACTGCCAGTGGCCCCCCCAGCTTTGCGATTGCCGATGGGAATTTTGTGCGGGCCTATGGCACGATCGGCCAGCCAAATTCCTTTGCGGGCTACATGAACATGGCCTGGCCGCTGGCGCTGGCGCTGGCTGTCGGTGCCTGGGTGAGCATGTATCCCCGGTTACACGGACGTATTGGTGCAGCCGGGACACCTTCCACCACTGCTCAGCCTGGTGCTACACTCAGGACAAGCCTGTTCTTCAGTGGGCTGGCAGCTCTGCTTATGGCAGCCGTGGGTGCCAGTTTTTCGCGGGGCGGCTGGCTGGGTGCGCTCACCGGCGGCGGGGTGCTGCTGCTGGCGCTGATCTCTTTTCTGCAAGGCTCCCAGCGCACGCTGGCCTGGCAATGGGTGGGCGGACTGGCGGCCAGTGGCGTGCTGCTGCTGGCGCTTGGCGGCGGTGGTATGCTGCCCGGCGCGGTGACACAGCGCATCGACAGCATTACCCGTAACCTGCGCCTGTTTGATGTCCGCACCGTAAAGATTACCGCAGACAACTTTGCCGTTGTCGAACGGATGGCCCATCTCCAGGCCGGTTGGGATATGTTTCGCCAGCACCCGCTTACCGGGGTTGGCCCCGGCAATTATACCCTGGCTTATGAAGGCCAGATCGGATGGCAAACCCATCCATTTTCCATCCACCCCTGGTATCGATCACGCGGACACACCCATAATTATTACCTGAACCTGGCAGCCGAGGTCGGACTGGCCGGTCTGCTGGCGTATCTGTTGCTGCTAGGCTTGCTCATCAAGCAGGCGTATGCGACCTTGCAAGCCGCGCAGGGATGGTTCTGGCACAGCGTCGCAGCCGGTGGTGCAGGCGTGATTGCGGCAGTGGCGATGCACAACCTGTTTGAAAATCTGCATGTGCTGAATATGGGCGTGCAACTCGGAGCGCTGTGGGGTCTGCTGACTGCCATCGAATACAATATGCGTTACACACCGATCAGTTCAGACGAGGCAACGAGGCGACGAGGCGATGTGTGGTAAAACTATCTTATATCGTTTCGACGTGATCATTCCGCATGTTCTTGTCTTGAACACACGTTCTGCGGTTGTTCATCCCCCATGGATTGCGCCTTCGGCAGAGCGGTACTTTTCTCTTTTTAGGTGTCCCCCCTTTTCGCCGAAGGCGAAAAGGGGACACTCGAAGCGCGTCCCGTCCCTGCGACTGTGGACACAACGCGGCGGCAGATGCCCCACCATGTCCCGCTTGACAGAGGGAAAGGCCCCCCTGCTCCCGCATTCCTCCGAGCGGGGGGCAGAGGGTCGAAAAGAGGCGGAAGGGCGAAGTCACATTGGTATTACATCCGCATGTCTCGCGTCTCGCATCCGCACGTCTCGCATCGCTAAATGGCCCTCCAGCAATCTGCTAGATTATGTTATGCTATAGAACAATATGACAGGACTCACGTGGTGGTATGGTCAGCTCGCCTTTGCGTGTTCGGCAGAGCAGTCCTTTGGTTCTTTTCCTCCAAATTTTCGTCGTAGGCGAAAAGATGGAGGAAAAATAAAGTCGCTTCCACGCTGCCACAGGCGCACAAGCTTGTCCCGTTCGACTGCGCTCAGGGCAAGCTCTGAGCGAAGGTGAAGGGACGGGGGTGTTCACGCGACCGCGTACGTCCTGTATAAAACACGTATGAGGCAGATAATGCCAGGAGTTGGCCGAATGACCTATCTGATTACTGGTGGTGCAGGCTTTATTGGAAGCCACCTGGCCGATGCGTTGCTGAAGCGCGGTGAACAGGTGGTATGCATTGATAATTTCAATACGTACTACGACCCTCAGCGCAAACGGCGCAACATCGCACAGGCTATTGAACATCCGCGCTATACCCTGATCGAGGCTGATATTCACGATGTCACTGCCATGAAGCAGGTGTTTGCAACCTATCGACCACGCTACATTGCGCATCTAGCAGCCATGGCCGGGCCGCGACCATCGATTGCCCAGCCAGTGCTATACGAAGCCGTCAATGTCGGTGGGACGGTTATCCTGCTAGATCTGGCGCGGCACTATGAGATACGCAGCTTTGTGTTTGCTTCTACCTCATCGGTCTATGGTCGAACCACAAAGCTACCCTTTACCGAGACCGATCCGACCGATCATCCTCTCTCACCCTATGCCGCTACCAAGAAGGCGGGCGAGGTGCTGGCCTATACCTTTCATCATCTGTATGCAATTCCGATCACCGTTGTGCGCTTTTTTACCGTATATGGGCCACGTGGTCGACCAGATATGACACCGTTCCTGTTCGTTGATAAAATGGTGCGAGGAGAATCGTTTATCCTATTTAATGGCGGTGAAAATCTGTACCGCGACTATACCTATATCGATGATATTGTCACCGGAGTGATAGCTGCACTGGATACCGAACTGCCGTTTGACATTATCAACCTGGGAAATGCCGAACCCGTTTTAATGCAACGCTTTGTGGCCCTGCTGGAAAGCATTACTGGCTATACTGCCCATATTGATGCGGTACCGTTACCGCCCACGGATGCGTCGATAACCTTTGCAAATACCAGCAAGGCACGGCAGTTGCTGGGCTATGTGCCAGCCACACATATCGAAGATGGATTGATGCATTTCTGGCAATGGTATCAGCAAGAGGTGTTACCAACCGTATAACAAGGCGCATCTGGCAATGTGTGCCTCACGTTTACGCCGACATGGAGGATTTCAGCGTGGTAGGAAAAGACACAACCGACGGTCTCCCTTACGATGGAGATGACACGATGGAGCCAGCAGCACTGGAACAGGCCGAGGTTGAGCATCAAGGCTTTTCGCTGTGGCAAAAACTACGTAGCCCGCGTACAATTATCTCTTTTGGCATTGCCATTGCTATTATTGTCTTTGCCTTTCGCGGCTTAGATATTGATCTGGAACAGACCTGGCGCTACATGCGCTTTTCCAATCCCTGGTTACTGCTGGCAGGTCTGAGTATTTTCTATCTCACCTTTCCGCTGCGTGCCTGGCGCTGGCGAGTACTGCTATACAATGCGGAAGTGCCGGTACAGAGCGGTCGGCGTAGCTGGGCTTCTACTCCAGCCCTCATGGAATATGTGTATCTGTCCTGGTTTGCAAACTGTATTGTTCCGGCCAAGCTGGGTGATGCCTATCGCGGGTATTTATTGAAACATAACGGCCAGGTGTCGTTCTCTTCGAGTATGGGTACCATTTTTGCCGAGCGCTTGCTCGATATGCTAGGATTGTTCACCTTGTTGGTCATCTCAGGCTGGCTGACCTTCGGTACCAGCCTGCCCGATGGGGCACGGATGGTCTTCATGTTTGGAGCGCTGCTGGTTGCGATCATCGTGACCGGTCTGGTGGGCATGCGCTGGCTGAGTCCTTTTATCCGGCGCTTTATGCCCCGGCGTCTGCACCGCGTCTATGGCAATTTTGAACACGCGGCGCTGCGTTCTTTCCGTCCGGGGATTATGCCTCAGCTTATTATGCTCACGGGTGGAGTGTGGTTACTGGAGGGCTTTCGTTTGTTCTTTGTGATTATGGCCCTTGGCTCGGAAGGTCTAGTCTTGAGTCTGTCTGCGATTATTTTTGTGGCGCTAGCTTCGTCGTTACTGACAGCTATGCCGCTGACGCCCGCTGGTCTGGGGGTAGTCGAAGGCACGGTGACGCTGGTTCTCACCTTCTTTGGGGTGAACAAAAACCTGGGTAGCGCCGTCACCTTGCTCGATCGTGTGATCAACTTCTGGAGCATTATTGTATTTGGATTTATTCTGTATCTGATTAGTAAACGAAAATGAATGATGATACCAATCCGCATCGTTTGTGGTCTTCTTTATCTAGTGGTCAACCACATTGCATATGCAGAGCATGTCGTAACGAAGTATCCTTCAAAATCACGGTGGTCAACCACTAGCCTGCGCCTGCATTTATCGCCATATAGCACTCCTACATGCGTTGTGAAGACCGGAGTCCAGGCTTGAGCCTGGGAGCGCTCCGTCCAGCGTCAAGCCTGGATTATCGTTCACAATTGGAATAGGATTGCTATAAGTAATACCACTGTGACTTCGACCTTCCGCACACTGTGGTCAGTCTTACGCTTGCGCATACGACAACGAGACTGCCCCTGGAAAGAGCTGTGGTGGGGCGTAGAGGCGTTGCATGCAACGCCTCTACGCCGAAATCCCCGGTCTGGTGCGGCGCGGCGAAGCCGCACCGCACCAGAAAAGGAACAGGTGCGGAAGCCAAAGGCCCCCGCACCCCCGCCGCGACGCAGTCTCATTGGAGGACGCATGGCAAAAACATGCCGAAGGGTCACGTCGAAACGGTATTACACTTGCTCGGTGACAATCTCAAGCGGAATGGTAACGCTGTCCGGATCAAGCTTCATAGATTGATCAGAAGCACCCAGTTGCACTATCGGTATTGGCAGCGAAACAACGGTTGGGACTGGTATCGGCAGTGGAAAGAAAGGTGGCACAACCACAACCATCACCGTGGGCAATACGATTGGCAGAGTCATATGTTCCACCTTCATCAATGCATCAACTGCATGTAGTTGTTCCATAAACTCCTCCTTAACATCTTCATTAGAATGTAACCGTTGAGGTGGTACCTGCGCCGGCGGGGGCGCGGGGGCCTGCGGCCCCCGTAAAATCGAAGAGACTCCAGGAGGGGCAACACCCCTCCTGACCACCTCACCTGAACGGTTACTCATTGCGTATGTCCTGTGAATGAAGCAATACATGAGGTATTTCAGGTGAGCGAGCCAGCAGCTTTGGGATCCGTGTCAGACATTCCGAATGAACTGGATATTTTGCCGCTCTTTGGAACGGTGATCTATCCGCTCACGGTCGTGCCGCTGGCGGTGAGCCATCCTACTGCCGTACGTCTGCTCGACAAGCCGTCTGGTAGCCCCTGCTTGATTGGACTGGTCGCGTTGCGTGCAGAACACCAGCGCTCCGATCCAACGCAGCCAGAGGATTGTTATCTGATCGGTACAGCGGCGCTGATTCATCGTCTGTTACGTCTGCCCGATGCGACGTTGCGGGTTGCGGTGCAAGGGTTGGAGCGCATTCAGGTGCGGTCGTTCCTGTCTGATCAGGCTCCATTCCGGGCAGAGGTGCAGATGTTGCCTGATCCGGTGGTCGAGAACGATCAGCCGTTGACTGACCTGGCCTATACGGTTGCGGCCCAGGCGCAACGACTAGCCGAGCGTATTCCCAATTTCAGCGAAGAGCTGCTCAATCAGATCCGTAACGAACGTGATCCACGGCACCTGTCTTTTCTGGTGGCTGCTGCAACCCTCGTGCAACATAGTGTTCAGGCACGCCAGCAGGTGCTGGAGCTACCCACTGTCTATGAGCGGCTGGAACAACTCAACACAATCTTAGCCAGTGATCTGGAGCGTCTGGAGCGAATTCATTCTGCCTCTGCTGCGTCGCGTGTGTCGGATACGGTAGCGCAACCGCTTCCGCCGCCTCCGACCGCCAGAACGGTTCAGCGTCCCGGTCGAGCCTTACTGTTGCGCTGGTCAGCAGCGCTGGGCGGCGAGTGTGTGGCGATTGAAGCGGTGCAGATGGTGGGCAGTCGGGGGTTCAGGCTTACCGGGCAGCGTGATGATGAGTGGCTGGATACGGCAGATGTAGCGCTGTCGTGGGTGCGCTCTGAGGCGGTGCGGCTGGGTCTGGCGCTTGATTTTTATAACCAGGTTGATCTGCATGTGCATGTACCGCCGGGTGGAGCCGATGATCCGGCAGCGGCTGGTCTGGCGCTGGTGACGGTGCTGGTCTCGCTGCTGACCGAACGACCGATTGCTTCCCAGGTAGCACTTGTGGGGGGCATCACACTGCATGGACATGTGGTGCCGGTCAGCCACCTGAGAGAGAGAGTACTTATTGCCCAGCAGTCGGGCGTCAAAACGATAATTGTAGCTGCGGGAAATATGCCAGATTTGACCACACTACCGGAAGGGATGAAAGCAGATCTTCAGTTTGTGCTGGTTGACCATATCGATCAGGCACTGATTGCCGTCTTATCATCGGCATCCGAGCGGCGATATGTTGGGTGAAGTACGTTACCTATACCAGCTCCATCGACTCAATACGGCTTACAATAAATGAGCGCAGGTCGTTGCGTAAATAACAATAGGCGCGCAAAAATAGCCCTTTCGGTTCCTGTGTCAGTTCTAACGGTTGCACCAGCCGCTCGGTTGGCCCCTGAGTGGTACGCGAACTATAAACGATTCGCAAGCGTCGCCTCTCGCGCAACGCCTGATCGATGAGTGGCGGCGGCACCGGATCGGGCTGATCTGGCAGTAATCCGCGCTGAAAGCGCAACGTGTCCTCAAGTGTCGTGATGCCGTGGGCAGCGAGGTGGGGGACGAGATATTCAAACAGTGCGCGTAGGGTCACAACGTCGCTCATTGCTCGGTGTTGTGGCGTGGGCAAATCCAACTCGCGGGCCAGGGCTGCCAGGCTATAGGAGGGTTGATGGATTAAGCGGCGTGCCAGCACGAGTGTATCCAGGACGGGCATGGGCGGTGCTGGTAGGTTGAGCAGTTGGAGTTCGTGGATGAGAAAAATGACATCAAACGGAGCATTGTGCGCCACCAGCACGGCACCGTCGAGCAGTTCTAGCAGGGTATGCGCCACTGCTGCAAAGATAGGCGCTCCCTGCAACAATTCGCAGGAAAGGCCGTTAACTGCCGCCGCCTGCTCCTCCAGGGCACACTGGGGATCAAGGAGCTGATCAAACGCGGCTTCGATCTGACCGGCGCGGATCCGAAGTAGCCCGATTTCGCAGATGCGATGCCCATGAGCCGGGAGCAATCCGGTGGTCTCAAGATCAAAGAAAGCAAAGGGCAGCGCCGCGAGCGGCTGCCCTGATCGAGTTAAAATATGCATATCGCCCTGGTATAACGATAAGACCGCTGTGCTGGCCGTTATATTTCCGGTACCAGATCCACCACCTCGGGCGCAATGGTTAACAAACTGGAAGTTACCCAACCCTCGATGCCTTGTGCGTTCCGAATGCGATACCAGGCGGCGTTGGGCGTTTTCTGCAATAATTCCACACTCTGCCCGGCAACAACATCGCCTAAAGGCACACCATCCTGGCTGGGCTGGTCACGTATATTGCCACTGTTAAACACACGTGCCGTCAACCCGGTATCGGACTCGATCCCGCCGAGCGCTGTGCCGGGATCGGCGGGGATGCGCGTGGGCACTTCTGCACCAGTTGTGTTCGCTCCCCCATTTTGTGTTGGCACGTCTGCTGCTACTTCGGGTGGAATACCGAGCAAACCGGCACTAACCCACCCGGTTATGTCGCGAATGGTGCGCACCTGATACCATTCTTCGTTGCTTGTCTTTTGCAGCAAGTCGACCGTCTCGTTCACAAAGACCTGATCAAGAGGGGCACCCTGGGGTGCTGGTTGAGCATAGACATTCCCCGTCACAAAGACGGTGACGATCGGGCGTACTGGAACGCGAGCCGCTTCCGTGGCATCCAGGGCGATCAGCGTCACACTCACCCACCCGACATTGCTCCGTTCGTTGCGGACATAGTACCATTCTGCATTGGGTGTGCGACCAATCACCTCCACCCGCTCGCCAGCATTCACCTGATCCAGCACATTGTCGATAAACAGGGGATGGCGGCGCAAGTTACCGCCATTGCTGACCGTTCCAGTAATATCAGACAACTGAAGGCTGGGAGTTGCAGTTGGTTCAGGCTCCGGTTCCGGTTCCGGTTCCGGTTCCGGTTCCGGTGTCGCCGTTGGGATCGCTGTTGGGCGTGGTGTGGGCTGTATAATTTCTCCCCGGCGTGCAACCTGCTCATAGATTGATGGGATTGTGACCGGTTGAGGATTAGAGACAATCTCCTGCCCGTTGGCAAGGGTTGATCGTAACACGACCAGCACCTCACCTTCACCTAGTGGTGGCTCATCTTCGCCTTTCGAGACCCGCATCTGAATAACACCGTTGGCCTGTACCGTTGTGGTCAGTGTTGCAGGATTGGCCCAGACGATTGGCTCGTCGTTGACTAGCAGATTAGCCAGGACTTCGGTACCCAGCGGTAGCGTTGAGTCGGCGCGAACCTCAATTTCAGGGCGGGGATTGATGCGAGCCAGGGTTGCATCGTTCACGGTAATGACCGGTTGTGGTGTTGGAGTCACGTTCGAGGAACCGTTTAAGAACCCTTCTGGCCCTACAAAGAGGATGACTACCACCAGTGAGACAATGATGAGCAATGGTATGATAATCATTAAGAGTTTGCCGGCCAGTGAGAGATTACTGAAACGGTCGCGCCAGCCGACTGGCTCTTGCTGCGGCATGGAAGTGTAATCCACACCCGGGCCTAGCAATTCCAGCGGTTCTTCGTCGATGGCCGTTTGTTGACGACGACTACGCAAGACCAGTGGGATTGCGATGAGCGCCAATACGACGATAACAATCAAACCGACCAGGATCGGTATGAGAAATCCCTCCATGTTGGACGATGTCCTTCTCTCTCAATAGGTCAAGACGATAGAGACCCGGCACTATGCCCATCATATTACAATTTGCCATGCTTTGCAAGCGAAAAATGTGTCTATGGCATTGTAGATTGTAACGGGTTTTGCAATCAGTGGCGCTGTGGTATAATCTTAAAAGATAGAGATCTTGTAAAATTATCAGATGCCGTACTACAGCCTTTACACTTGCTGTATAACAATCCGTAACTGTTCAGGGGAACGTTCGCCAGCGGGGGTTGCGGGGGCCGCAGGCCCCCGCGAAACCCCGGAAACCTCCTGGAGGGGCACTGCCCCTCCAAACCAACCCACCTGAACGGTTACTAACAATCCTGAAATAGTTGTGCAGTACCAGAGTCCCGGCTGTAGCCTGGTACCACACCGAGCCTGCGTCTCAGCAGGGGTGCGGGGGTGCAGGCTCCCGTAATCTCTTTCCAGGGAAAGTCTGGATGTAGCCTGGCTAGCTCTCCGTTCAGGCTGTTAGCCGGGACGCCCGTTGATGATTGAGACAGGCTTGCTCTCTCCGTAGCGACGTATCGCCAGCACGGTATCAGGGTTGCTTGCAATGACTATGATTGCAATTGATACTTTCCAATCAGGCACCTGTTGTCTCGGTTGCGCAGAATATGCCAGCACCGTGACCATAACCCGGCCAGCCTGTCCCTGGCATTGGACGGGTCTCCTGCTCACCGCCCGTGGCTTTATGGCGGCCCCGCCGCCATTTATTTGCTCCTGCGTTGATCTGCACAGGCCGGACGCTAGCTGAGTCAGGTCGAATACGAATACATTAGAGAGACTTGCCGATCGTTGTGCCCGCCATGCCTGTGTGGTATAGCAATCCCGCATCAGTTAGCAAGCACCAGAGTCCTGGCTTGCATCTGGTCTAGTTCTTTCTCGGCTGAATTCGGGACTCCAGGTTTACCATTACAATAAGGTTGCTATACTTACACATTTCGGTATAGGACGATGATCATCGTTCAATTGGTGTAGTTTGGAGGGGCAATGCGGGCGGTTCGTAAGGGAGTGCAGAGGCCTGTGGCCCGTGTACTCCCGCTGGTCAACGGTTTCCCTGAACGGTTACGGACAATGCGTATAAGGAGAAATAATCATGCCAGATTACATTCTGGTGGCGGTTGCCTGGCCGTATGCCAGCGGCCCGCGCCACCTGGGTCACGTTGCGGGGTTTGGGGTGCCGGCCGATATTTTTGCGCGCTATCAGCGGCTGAAGGGCCACAGGGTGTTGATGGTGAGTGGTACCGACGAACATGGCACCCCGGTCACGCTTGTGGCCGACAAGGAAGGCGTGTCACCCAAAGAGGTGGCCGATCGCTACAATCGCATCATTGGCGATGATCTGTATCGTCTGGGGCTGAGTTATGATCTGTTTACCCGCACCACCACACGTAATCATTACCGTGTGGTGCAAGATCTGTTCAAAACACTCTATGAGAAGGGTTATATTCTCAAACAAACGACCCTGGGGGCTTTTGCCAGCACCACTGGACGGGCGCTTCCGGATCGGTACATTGAGGGCACCTGTCCGATCTGTGGCTATGCCGAGGCACGGGGTGATCAGTGCGATAACTGTGGCAGTCAGCTCGATCCGGTCGATCTGATCAATCCACGCTCAAAAATTGACGGCAGCCCGCCCGTTTTCCGCGAGACGGAACACTTTTTTCTCGATCTGCCGGCTTTTGCCGAGCAACTGGCAGTCTGGATCGGTGCCCAGGAACATTGGCGGCCCAACGTGCGCACGTTTTCGCTGAACCTGCTCAAGGATTTGAAGCCGCGTGCGATTACACGTGACCTGGATTGGGGCGTGCCAATTCCCTTGCCCGAATTTGCCGATCGTGATGATAAGAAGATCTATGTCTGGTTTGATGCGGTGATTGGCTATCTCTCGGCCAGCGTGGAGTGGGCCAACAATTGTGGCACACCCGATGCCTGGCGCGAGTGGTGGCAAAATCCGAACTCGCGGCACTATTACTTTATGGGCAAGGATAACATCGTTTTCCATACGATTATCTGGCCGGGTATGCTGCTGGGGTATGGTAGCGGCGGCGAGATTGGCGGCGGCTCAGTCGCTGCCGAGTCAGAACGGGTGCCGCTGCAACTGCCCTTCAATATCGTGAGCAGCGAGTTTCTGACGATGGAGGGCCGCAAATTTAGCAGTAGTCGCGGAATCGTGATTTACGTGAATGACTTCCTGGAGCGCTATGATCCCGACCCGCTGCGCTATTTCTTGACCATCGCTGGCCCGGAGAACCAGGACACCGATTTCACCTGGGCCGAGTTTGTGCGCCGCAACAACGATGAACTGGTGGCAACCTGGGGCAACCTGGTCAACCGGGCCCTCACCAATGTGTATCGGCACTTCAAAGCCGTGCCGCAGCCGTCCGCGCTGACGCAGACCGATCTGCGACTGATTGAGCATATAGAACACGGCTTCGGGACGGTGGGCGATCTGCTGGATAATGCCCGCTTTAAGGCCGCTTTGACGGAAGTGATGCGGCTGGCGATGCAGGTCAACTCGTATTTGAGCGATCAGGAGCCGTGGAAGGTGATCAAGACCGATCGCGAGCGGGCGGGTACGATGTTGTATGTGGCCTTGCGCTGCATTGATAACCTCAAGACGATGATGACGCCGTTTCTACCGTTTACCAGCCAGAAACTGCACGAGATGCTGGGCTACGAGGGCTACATTGCCGGGCCGCTGGAGTTCCGCGAGTACACGGAGAGCGATGGCAGCGTGCATCGTGGGTTGACCGGGGACTACAGTGGCTGGCGTGGACACTGGCAACCCGGCTCGCTGCCCGCTGGTCAGGCGCTGCGCGAGCCACAGCCGCTGTTCAAGAAGCTGGATGAGCAGGTGGTGGCGGAGGAGTTAGCCCGCATGGAACAACGTGCCAGCGGATGAGGCAAGGATCTATGACCCGTTTTCATCGTCGTGCGCGGCCCGTGCCGCTGGCCGACGCGACGCTCATGCCGGCCATCCCGGACGTACCGGCTCCGGAGCAGCTTTCGCGCTGGCCGGTGACGGTACGGGCGCTACGCCACCGCAACTATCGCCTGTTTTTTTGCGGGCAGCTCATTTCGCTGAGTGGCACCTGGATGCAGCAGGTGGCGCAGGGCTGGCTGGTGTTGCGCCTGACAGGATCGCCGCTGCTGCTCGGTCTGGTGGCGGCGGCGGCCTCGCTGCCGGTACTGCTGCTGTCGATCCCGGCAGGCGCACTGGTGGATCGAGTGTCGCGCCACCGGCTGCTGATTATGACGCAGGTGATCGCCATGCTGCTGGCACTGGTGCTGGCGCTCCTGACGTTCACCAACACCGTGCGCGAGTGGCATATTCTGGTGCTGGCGGTATCGCTCGGCATCGTGAACGCCTTCGATGCCCCGGCGCGACAGGCGTTCACGGTGGAGATGGTGGGGCATGCCGATCTGCTGAACGCGATTGCGCTAAACTCGTCGATCTTCAATGCTGCGCGCACCATTGGCCCGGCGCTGGCGGGGATCGGTGTAGCGGTCATTGGCGAGGCACCGGCCTTTCTGCTCAATGGCCTGAGTTATTTGGCAGTGATTGCCAGCTTGCTTATGATGCGCTTGCCGCCCTTTCGTCCGCCACCGCGCCAGAACCGGATGGAGCAACTGCACGAGGGCATGCGCTATATCGTTCAGGAACCGATCATTCGCACGCTGCTGCTGCTGGCGGGGGTTATCAGCCTGTTCGGGTTTGTCTATACGCCCTTGCTGCCGATCTTTGCCCGCGATGTGCTGCACGCAGGGCCACAGGGTCTGGGTTGGCTGGCGGCGGCGGGCGGGGGTGGGGCACTGGTGGCGGCGCTGCTGCTGGCGCGAGCTGGCGATCAGCTCCCGCGCATGCGCATGGTGCTGATCGCGGCCTTGCTGTATCCCGTGTTTCTGATCGGCTTCACGATGATGACGACGCTGCTGTCGGCCATGCTGCTGCTGGCATTGACCGGCTGGGCGGCCGTTACGACCATGTCGCTGATCAACACGCTGATCCAGTCGGTGGTGCCGGATGTGTTGCGCGGGCGGGTGATGAGCGTCTTCACGCTGCTGTTGTTGGGTCTCAGTCCTCTGGGCGGTCTGGCGGCAGGCGCGATTGCGGAGGTGGTGGGCAACGTGCCGCTGGTGGTGGCGCTGAGTGGCATCATTACTGCGGGCATGACGATTGGCACTCTCGTACGTTCGCCGCTGGTTCTGGCCGAAGCGTCCAGGGCAAGACCAGGACGGTAAGGCAGAGATCCACGCTGCCGCAGGCGCAAAAGCTTGTCCCGTTCGACTGCGCTCAGAGCTTGCCCTGAGCGCAGTCGAATGGGGCAAGCTCTGAGCGTAGTCGAAGGAACGTGGTGTTCACGCGACTGCGTAAGTCCTGTCTAATATGTAATAACGAGACATAGCGAAGATGCGATAGTGCCGCATCTTCGCTATGCTGCAAAGAACAGATCAGTTTGAAATAAGGTGCAAGTCTTCGAGTTGCCAATAGATTTGCGGTGCCTGCACATAGACTGGAAGGTCACGTGTCCGTGCATCTTCGTTGAAGGCAGCCTGCACCACAGCACGACTAACATCTATGAGATATACCTTATCATGATCTACAACAGGTTTATAGGCCCTGGCTGGAATAGTTGCGCGAACCTCAATCCATCCAGGCATGTCGCCGGGAGAGTGTTGCTGTATGTCGTTCAACGCAAAATTCAAAAAGTCCTGTGGTATTAAGATATTATCGACTGGCGATCCGATGATAGTAATACGCTGACTTTGCTCATCAACAAAGCGGAGCGTATAACTCGAAACAGTCAGGTTATGAATTGCAACAAACTCTTCAAACACCGCCTGAGTGAGTGGGTGACGAAACACAATTGTCGCATCGAGTGATGGTACATTAGCGGAAACAAGTTCTCTGGCGAGTTCTTGTTGTGTTCGTGCGAAATCCTCAACTTGTGCTGCTGTGTCGAGAGAATACGTGACATCAGCGACGATTCGTCCTTCAGTCCGATCGACTGCCGCACGATATTGCCAGCTACCGCGTTGCCCTTGACGTTCGATTGAAGGTTCCTGGTTACTGATCGGAGCAGCAAATCCGTTGATCATTCCGAATCCGAACAAGAGAAGTATGAACGCCAATGTGAATAAAACAAGGTTGAAATTTTTCATTATACTGTAGCTCCTTGAGTTAAGAGGTTGTGATAGTTAACAAACACCGTTCGCAGGGGCATACGTCGTATCAGGATCAATGCACACCTTCCCATGGAAGTCAGAGAAATCATGGCCTCCATATAATTACTTGTTCCTTTCATCCAGTAAAATGTTTTTAGATGCTGTCCAGTATTCGATCAGTAAGATCTGGCTACACACAATAGATTACGGCATCCCGAAAAGGGTAGCCTTACATGGAGACGGATGAATCGCCGACAGTAGGCTTTCCACGTTAATTGGTACCGTGTAAGAAATACTTCCGAGGCAGGCGAATCTGAGCGTTAGAATATTGGACAGCCTTTAAGTGTAACAACACTCAGAGTGTAGCATACCAACATCAACGGAAGGTAAACGTTCTGTAACAGGTCGGTAACAGATGCACAACAGTTTTGTAAACGAGATTTGCGCAACCAATGGCCGGCGCTCTTCAGAGGCTGACAGGCTAGCAC
>CALANA010000130.1 GCA_937925925.1 uncultured Chloroflexales bacterium
TGAGCGGAGCGCATCCTGAGCGAAGCGCATGACATCCTGAGCAGAGCGCATCCTGAGCGGAGCGCATGGCATCCTGAGCAAAGCGAAGGATCATATCCCATCAGAAGGAAGATGCTTCGCTCCGCAAGATGCTTCCTCCGCAAGATGCTTCGCTCCGCAAGATGCTTCGCTCCGCAAGATGCTTCGCTCCGCTCAGCATGACAACGCGCTGCGTACGATGCTTCGCTCCGCTCAGCATGACAAAACCCTGGAGCTATTTCCGCCATCGTGTACTAGTATCGCCCATAGTGATAATAGGCTGCACATGCTCCTTCTGAAGACACCATGGGTGCGCCCAGCGGATGCTCAGGGGTACAACGGGTGCCAAAAGCCGAGCAGTCGTGTGGTCGCTGCAAGCCCTGCAAGATCGATCCGGCAATACAGATATCTGACTCCTGCGCCGTAACATCCATCACGGCAAAGCGTTGTTCCGCATCAAAATTGGCAAACTCAGGCCGCAGGCAATAGCCGCTGTGAGGGATCACACCAATGCCCCGCCAGGAGCGATCACACACGGTAAACACCTGTTGGAGCAACCGTTGTGCATCTCTGTTTCCGGCACGGTTGACCACCCGCGTGTACTGGTTTTCCAGGCTGGCCCGCCCTTCCTCCAGCGCCTTGAGCGTCATATACATGCCCTGCAGCAGATCCAGCGGCTCAAAGCCAGTGACCACAATCGGCACGTGATACCGGGCCACAATCGGTTCATATTGCCAGTAGCCCATCACGGCACACACATGACCAGCAGCCAGAAACCCCTGGACTGTATTCCCTGGCGCACTCAAAATCGCTTCCATCGCCGGTGGTACCAGGACATGCGAGCAGAGGATCGAAAAATTCTCGACGCCCAATTGTGCCGCCTGCCACACCGCCATCGCATTCGCAGGTGCGGTTGTCTCAAACCCGACCGCAAAGAATACCACCTGCCGTTCCGGGTGCTTTTGCGCCAGTTTGACCGCATCCAGCGGAGAGTAGACCATCCGTATATCACCCCCCTGCGCCTTCACACTCAGCAGATCGGTGTTGCTGCCAGGAACACGCAGCATATCGCCAAACGACGTGAAGAGGACTTCGGGCCGTTGCGCAATCGCAATCGCCCGGTCAATCAGTTCCAGCGGCGTGACACACACGGGGCAGCCCGGGCCATGCACCAGTGTTACTGCTGATGGGAGTAACTGGTCAATGCCCGACTTGATCAGCGTATGGGTCTGCCCACCACAGATCTCCATAATTGTCCATGGACGTGTAACCATGTGCTGGATGGCATGTACCAGCTTTTGTGCATCGGCTTCGTTCCGATATTCATCCACAAAACGCATCTTTGTCCCCCTGTTGTGCGCGACGATCCCTCGTCAGTTGCGTCGCATGTGACCACTGTCTATCTGGTGACATCAGCCGTCCACTTCCGGTGCTACGATCTCATCGTCGGGTTGGGGTATCTCCAGTTCACCTAGCTCGTCCATCTGGCGCAGCATTTCAAAGACATAGGTGGCCTCTTGCTCGTCAATCGTGCTGATCGCAAAGCCAACATGCACCAGCACATACTCGCCAACTTGCACATGCGGCACATACGCCAGGCACACTTCTCTGGTAATTCCGCCAAAACTAACGCGGCCCATGGGCATACCAATGCTATTCTTCTCAATCTGTAACACTTTGCCTGGTACTCCAAGACACATATCATAATCTCCTCTCATGAACGTACAGACCCCGGAACACATGATGAGCCACGCATACCACGCATACCACGAATTTCCACGCATAGAGTAAGCCTATACCAATTGTGCATCGGAGTCCTGGCTTGAGCCGGGACGGAGCGAGATCCCCGGCCAAAGCGGGGACAATAGTGTAATTGTGCATCGGCATCCCGGCTTGAGCCGGGACAATTGTGCATCGGAGTCCCGGCTCAAGCCGGGACTCCAGTTCTTCACAACTGATCTAGGATTGCTATATCTTATTAGGAATATTCGTGTTTATTCATAGTTTCCATGATGTTCTCACCTAAAATTTACAATTGAAATAGGGTTGCTATATCACCTGTCACCTGTCACCTGTCACCTGTTACCTGTTACCTGTCACCTGTCACCTGTCGCCTGCACTACATCCAACCGTGCCGCTGCCACCGCCACCTGCCCCAGACTGATGCCACCATCGTTTGGGGGCACCTGACGGTGGAACAGTACCTCGAAGCCGGCATCTCTCAACTGTTGCGTGGTGCGTTCCAACAACAGGCGATTCTGAAAACAGCCACCGGTCAATGCCACACGTTGCTCGCCCACTGCACGCGCCACCGCTACGATGCCCTTGACCAGGCCGTTATGACAGCATGCGGCTATTCGACCAGGTGCTACGCCCCGGCGGAGGTCTGCCAGGAGTGCCACAACCAGTGGCTGCCAATCCAGGATCAGGGGTGGTGTTTCGCCGTAGATTTCCAGCGGATAGGCCGCACTGACCGTTGGGTCGGCAAGCGATTCGAGCGCCATTGCTGCCTGACCTTCAAAGCTCACCTGCTGCTGTAGCCCGATAAAGGCCGCCAGCGCATCAAACAACCGTCCAGCGCTGGTCGTCCACGGTGCGTTAATGCCTTGCTGTAGCATACGGCTCAACACCTGTAGCTCCACCGGACGCCAGGCTTGTACCGGTGGAAGATCATGCTGTTCCACTGCCGCAGTACCATAGAGTGCCCACAGCAACGCAAGGGCCACCCGGCGTGGTTCACGGATGGCAGCCTCTCCGCCGGGCAAGCGAAACGGGCGCAGATGGGCCACCCGCTGGAACCCCCGGCTATCACCAAGCAAAAACTCGCCGCCCCATACCGTCCCATCCGTTCCATATCCTGTGCCATCCCAGGTGACGCCCAGTGCCTGCCCCGCTATGCCATGCTCGGCCAGGCACGCTGCCAGGTGCGCATGATGGTGTTGCACCGCGATCAAGGTCGGCTGGTGATCCAACGCGAACGACCACTCGCGTGTATGCGCAGGTTGATGTGCCCAACGGGTCGAGAGATAATCCGGGTGCAGGTCGTGCGCAATCGCCATCGGTGTGGCTTCATACAGCCGCAGAAAATCGGCAATCACCCGCTCAAACGCCGACATGGCCTCGGGGGTCTCCAGGTCGCCAATATGCTGGCTGATAAACACCTGGCGCTCGACACTCAAGGCTACCGTATTTTTCAAATGGGCACCAACGGCGAGGATGGTAGGCACAGGCCGTGCCAGCACCACCGGCAATGGGGCATAACCGCGTGCGCGCCGTACCAGGCAGGGTATATCCTCGATCACCCAGGCGATGCTATCATCGACATGGCGTTGAATGGGTCGATTATGCACCAGAAACAGATCGGCTATGTGAGATAACCGCTGGAGAGCTGCATCCTCATCTATACAGAGCGGCTCATCGCTCACATTGCCACTGGTCGCCACAAGCGGGCGATCCAGCGCGTGCAGCAACAGATGGTGCAACGGCGTTGCGGGCAACATCAGGCCGAGCGTGCCCACACCGGGAGCTACATTCGCTGCGACGGGCGCATCTAGTCGGCGCTGGAGCAGCACAATCGGTGCTTCAGGGGCAGTGAGCAAGACTTCAGCTCCAGGCGACAGCACGCACAGCATACGTGCCTGATCAAGATCGCCCACCATCAGTGCGAAGGGCTTGTCAGGTCGCTGCTTTCGTTCGCGCAGGCGTGCAATCGCACTCGCATCATACGCATCGACCATCAAGTGAAACCCACCCAACCCTTTGATCGCCACGATCTGACCGGCACGGAGGGCGTCTACTGCGCGCTGGAGTGCCTGATCGTATTCGGCAGTCACCATCCAGTCGGGATGGCCCGTCGGAGATGGTGGCACCTGGTGTGCTTCGCTGACGCTGGTTCGTTCCCACAGGGCAAGATGTGGCCCACAGACTGGACAGGCATTTGGTTGGGCATGAAAGCGACGGTTCACGGGATCGTCATACTCAGCCTGGCATGCAGGGCAAAGCTGAAAAGGACGCATCGTGGTATGCGGACGATCATAGGGTAGCGCCTGAATAATGCTGAAGCGCGGCCCACAGTTCGTGCAGTTGATAAATGGGTAGCGATAGCGGCGATCAGCGGGATTGAACAGTTCCACCAGGCAATCGGAGCAGGTGGCAATATCGGGCAAAACCAGCGCGGTTTTGCTGCCTTGCCCATCGCTGGCCCGGATTTCAAACTGTTCGTACCCAACCGGATCAAGCCACGAACTATTGAAGGTGTGAATAATTGCACGCGGGGGCTTGTGTGCTGAAAGATCCGCGAGAAACCCGGCCAGTACAGGCATAGTGCCTTCGGCCTCGATCACAACTCCCTGCGTATCGTTTACGATCCAGCCCATCACACCATGTTCGTGTGCCAGACGGTAGACAAACGGGCGAAACCCGACACCCTGAACAGCCCCCTGGATAACCACCCGTAACCGTCCACCCGGCAGTGATGGTGTCGTGTTCTCTATAGCTTGTTCACCGTCAATCATCATCCACTCCCTTCTGTCTCTAGAAGAGACGAGATGGACTGGTGGTCAGCCACATTGCGTATGTAGGGTATGTCGAA
>CALANA010000131.1 GCA_937925925.1 uncultured Chloroflexales bacterium
AGCGTTGAAGCGTGGGAGCGTTCAAGCGTGCCAACGTAATCTCATTGTCCTCTGCGCATACCAGAAAGTTGTAGCAAACCGGATTCGCGCATTTTTGATTGCGCACTTCCGTAATAGCGGGTTAGAAACGGTCACTTGAACAGTATGCTGACCTCCCGCTCGATGAGCCAGCCGGGTGCGCCCGGATGCGCAGAGAGAGCATCACCCCATCGGCGTTCACGTCCGTCCCTGAACCATCATATCCTAGAGCCTGTGATGAGTACGGAACCGAACGTTCACGCCGATGGTGCCTCACGTCTCGTCACCTCATTCCTGGGAACAAAAGATAAGGCCTCCTCAACTCGGGTTAGCACTCGATGGTGGTGCCTGGTCGCCACCCTGTGCCCGGCGCAACTCTTCGACCCGTGCGGCAAGCTGGGCGATCTTCGCGCTGAGTTCATCAATATCACGCTTGGAAGGCACATTCAGGCGATTGAGAAACTGTTCAAAGCTGTTCTCAATCTGCTCGCCAAAGCGCGCAGTCTGGGTTTGTGGGCGCTGACGAAAGCGTTCCATCACTTCGTGCATAATCTTTTCGCCATCCTTTTGCGCCAGTTCACCTCGTTCAACCAGCCGGTTAATAAAGCCTTCAACCTCATCGCGGCTCAATGCCACCGCGCCAATGCCTGCCAGCATCAACCGCCGTAACATCTCATTCAGGGGCATCGAGGCACTGCTGTTGTCATCATCGATCTGCCGTACATTCACTTCAATTTCTTCGGTCATACGTGAAACTCCTTGATCTGGATTATACGAAAACGCTGTACGACTCTATTGCTCTCCTATATCATAATCATAGCATGGTTCTACATATCTATGCTTACCGGATCAGTGTGCCAGAACGTTTATAACGCAATGCGTCATCAGAATTGAGTATAGCGACGCATTCCTTGTGTCTCAGTGTGCCAGAACGTTTATAACGCAATGCGTCATCAGAATTGAGTATAGCCGGAGACGCTGGCCGGAGCGCGGGCCATTGAGCGAAGCTTATAACGCAATGCGTCATCAGAATTGAGTATAGCACCGCATCCGCTGACTGTCAACTGTGTTGTGCCGCCTTCATCACTGCCCTTTCCTCTGAAGCTGCGAAACAGGCGGTGACAGGGCCACCAGTTTGATCGGCCTGTCACGGCGATAACGAGTGCCGGCTATGGCTTCGATCAAGATCAGCAGGCTTGCCAGTGCGATCCCGCACCAGATGAGCCATAGCGCTCCATGGTCAGCGGCAACGGGCCAGGTGGTATTGTTCAACTCTGGCGGTGGCATATTCGGCGGTGCTATCGCGTGTGGCGCTGATTGCGGCGGGTTATGCGCTACCCGTTCCACCGGGGGTGTACCGCATTGAGCTACACTGCCTGCATATTCGCGGCCCAGCGGTCCCAGTTGTACTTGCTCTAGCAGCGGTGCTGTGTCTGGCACGTCTGGCACCAGTTCCAGGCGGGCGCGTTCAAAATATTGGACGGTCTTTGCCTGACCGGTCTGATCGTCTAGTTCGATCAACAGATCGCTAATAGGATAGCCGAACAAAGCCAGTCCGCCGTACCGGGCGTAAAACGCCCGCAAGCGATCATCGGTAATCGCAACATCCAGGTCAAGGCGGCGCTCGATCAGGCGGTCGGGGTAACGCTGTCGGTAGACCTCGGTGCCAATCTGGGTGCCCACCACGCGATACGGCCAGTCTTGCGCCGAGTGCCATTCCAGTCGCTGCCGTTCGGTCAGCAACACACTGGTAGTATGCTGACAATCGCCGGTAAGATCCGGTGTGACTGGCCCAAGCGGAGAGCCGGCGAGCGCCTGGATAGCATCGCTGTTTAACATCAGGAGATACTGCGCAAAATCGCCACCAATTTGCCCATCAGCTAATTGTACTGTTGGGCAGACTGCGATCTGTTTGCCGGGAGCGGGCGGTAGGGGGGCAACCTGTTTTACACCGTCGAAGTCACGCATAATCAACCGCACATGGCGCAACACATCCTCCTGGCCTTGCGCCGGGATCGGGGCCGGGCGTGTATCATAATCCACGTGCATCGTCGGCAGATAGCGATAGCCACTGACGCGCACGCTGCCATCGGCGTGCCGGATAATACCGACATAGAAGATAACGGAGGTGGCGCTAAAGTAGGGTACCTGCAAAGCCCCCTGCGAGGCCAGGAAGTTCGCCAGCGAATAGATGACCAGCGTCTGGCGGCCATCTGTTTCAATAATATCGACCGGCTGGAGCGTATGCGACTGTGCGCCCAGGATCACATCAGCACCCGCTTCGGCCATACGTCTGGCCCCCTCGATCTGGCTACTATCCGGGTAAAACTGATACTCGTAGCCCCAGTGCGCGGCCACAATCACCAGATCGGTCTCGCGGCGGGCCTGGGCAATCGCCGCCAGCACCTCCGGGCGCACATCACCCTGCTGCCCATACACATTCGATTTCCACAATAAATTTACCTGATTGTACGGATCGGGAAGGCCATTGGTGCCCCAGGTGAACGAGAGAAACCCGATCGTAATGCTCACCCCATCGCGGGTCAGAGTGAGCGGTAGGTAGGGTGGTCGTGGCTGGCTGCTGGCGCTGCTTGAGACCGTGCCGTGCTGGAGGATACCCGCCTGATCGAGGACGGCCAGCGTCGCATCAAGGCCATACGGCCCACGATCCAGGATGTGGTTGTTGGCGGTTGAGACGACACCAATCCCTGCATTGCGTAAGGCGGGTGCCAGTGCCGGGTTGAAGTTAAAGGCGGGATAACCTGTATAAGGGCTACCCGCCAGCATCGCGCCATCAAAATTTGTATAGGCTATATCGGCCGCTTGTAAGAAGGGTCGCACATAATCAAACAGATAATCATAGCCCTGCGCCTCGCCCACGGCCTGAATATTTTCGTGCGGAAACGTATCACCAGTAGCGGCAAATGTAAAATGGGTATCGCCGGGATTGCCATCGCCACACATATTGGCCGCCAGCAGCGGCATGTCCAGTCCGTCAGTGCGCTGTGCGGTGACATCACGTGTGAATGCTGCTATGACCAGAAATATGATCATGATGACCCGGACAGCTTGCGCGTGACGGAAATTCATGCTATATCCCCGTGAACGATAGATGCGTGGGTATCGCGGCTCTGGCATAAGTATACCATAGCGAGGCAAGGACGTGAGAATGCAAGGATGCGGGTGCCGGGGATGGGGCATAGAGAACAGACGCTCGAATGCTCAAACGCTCGAACGCTCGAATGCTCGAACGCTCGAACGCTCGAACGCTCGAATGCTTCAATGCTCAAACGCTCGAACGCTTCAATGCTCAAACGCTCGAACGCTCGAACGCTCGAATGCTCGAACGCTCGAACGCTCGAACGCTCGAACGCTCGAACGCTCGAACGCTCGAACGCTTCAACGCTTCAACGCTTCAACGCTTCAATGCTTGAAGACACCTCTCCGGTTAGCTCTCCATCTCGCACATCCCGGCTGAACACGCCAGTTCCTGCGCGGCTGTGGTCAGATCCTCCTCTTCATAACGGTATATCTTCGCAAAGTCGATCTCTGGGAACTCGGCCACCAGGCGGTGATACTCGGCGGCGGTAATTTCCACATAGGGCATCTGGGCATAATTCGCCTCAAACGAGGGCAAGAAGGTCAGACCGCCGATCATATCGCGGTGTTCCCAGACCCACTTCATCAGATCGAGAACTTCGTCTGGCGTATACACAATCGTGCAACTGGGATTGTGATCAGTCCAGTGCAGCTTGTTTTGTAACCAGTACTCACACTGGGCAATCGCTGAACGGTCGCGGCGCGTAATCGCTCCATCAGGCGCTTTGACCGGGAAATGGATCACCCAGGTGTTGGCATTTTCGGGCGTCTGCCCATTTTCTGGATCCATCGGTACTCCCGCGCTACGCAAAACATGAAAAAGCGGTGAGTGCGAGGCTACACGCACATTGCGAATATAGTAGGGTGCCCAGCGCGCATGCAAGCCCGATGAACAGTCAAGCATCTGACTGCTATTGCCACTCGGCTTGACACATGTAACCGCCGCCGACTGGTTGATACCGAGCGCAGCCGCGGTCTGACGGTTAACCTGTATCGCTATTTCGCGCAACTGCGCTTTTACGCTTGCATCCTGGGCGATGGGGCTATCCATCTGGCCGGTAATATCGACACCGAGGAGCCGCTCTTCTTCGCAATTTTGCTGCCACATTGGACGCAGACCCGGAAAATGGGTCGCCAGTGACTGGATCGTACCAACAATGGTTGCCACCTCTACCTTCTCGCGCAGGCTCTCGAAAGTGTCGTCGTTGCGGGCAACGGCGGCCGTGAGGTTGCAGAACTCCCAGGGACGAAGGACAATTTCCATAATCGACTATACCTTCACAGTGACGGTGGGACTATTTTGTAGCGCATACACTCAGGCGTCAGATTGTAGAACGGCATGCCAAACGTATCGAGAAACTGCGTGGCTGCAATCTGACCACCGACAATCACGATACGCTGGCCGCTGATCGTAAAATCGAAGCCGTAGGTGTGCAGATGGGTCATAAGTGCCGTGGCAATAGCATCATGTTCAATCACAAAAGCAATCTGCTGCTCATGAGCATATGTATAGGTGCCAGCATCGAGAAACAAGAGCCAGACCCCGATCGGCGTAAGCAGTTCTGGGAGTATCTCCCTGGGTGCCGTGAGAATCTGCTCGAATCTTTTGCCTTTGATGCGACCACTATGCCAGCAATGCGTTCCCTGCGCCGTGACGATAATGTCAGTCTTGATAGTGGGCAAGGCGCGTCGAAACAGCGCAACCTTTGTACGGAGCCATTCAGCTTGCGCTGGCCCATGCTCGATGCGCAGTGCCCCGCGCTGTTGATCATAGGTACCGGCACCAAGCCGTGTGGCTGCGATCAGGGCGACATTATCCCTGGCACCGGGGTTATAGGCTTTCAGCCGTGCTGCTTCAACCGTGAGCCGTCTGGCCTGCTGGAACGTGGCAACACCCAGAACGCGCTCGTAGATACCTGTCCAGCAGGACGTGGGGATCTTCAGCATCCGCCTGACCTCGTCGGTCGTTGCGCAGCGTTTGACGGCATAGAGCAATGTCTCGCGGCTGGGCGTGAAAAACTCGCGCCGCAGTTCGCCAATCCCTTTACCGTAGAAGCTGCGGATACGCCAGTACAGCGTCTCCTGCGCAATCCCGTACTTCTGACAGATAGCTCGCACGAGCATGTGATTGCCCTCGGCTGGACTCTCGATAAGTTGACGAACATCTGCAAAAAAGTCACTGTGCGCTGCATCTAGTCTGTGAGCGTTCGACATAGAGGTTCCTCCGTAGTCGCTTCGTTGCTGATGACCCAACGCCTACACTTTTTTGACCATTCGCACTCAGGCTTTCGCCTCATGCTGTTGGGGTAGGCTTTCCCAGGCTTCCAGCAGTTTGCAGCGTGATTAACGTGAGGCGAAATTAGCCACCACACGGGTTCGTGCCAAACTCAGCCGCCTGCCGGTGCGCCGGTTTCAGCCGGTTTGCCGCCTCACGGTTGAAGATTCCCGGCTCACCGCGCCCAGAATCGGCCATTTCCATAAACTGGTGAATAAACTCGCGTTGCGTCAGGCCGCCTTTCGGCCAGACCACCGAGTTGTTGGCGTTCCAGCGCTGGCTATTATCGCGCTCAAAATCGCCACTCTTCGCCATGCGCATCTCCACATCATCGTAGTCGAACAGCGAGAGCATTGCCGTATTATGCACAAGATAGCCTTCGGCCACAAACATGTGGCCGTCCCGCACCTCAATGTCGTAGGTATGTGCTTCACCGCCAGGGCGCACGTCCACAACGGCAATGGGCACATAGTGGGTCGCTTCCACCAGCGTGGTCAGTGTGGCACTGTCCATATTTTCGTCACGGCTTGACGACCAGAACCGGTAATACTGCTGCTGCGGCAGATCACGTTTGACCATCCAGCCAGGGACGGTGTATCCAGGTTGCTTGCTCTTCCGAGCGACCCAGATTCCACAGGCATGCGTGCCAATCAGTTCGCCAGCATACTGAAGCGCATGTGCATCTTTAATTGATACAACCCATTGAGCTTCCGATCCCTGCTCAGTTTCAGGCCAACGGATGGAAAGTTCAGCAACAATGCCCAGTGTTGCGAGCAACTTGACGATGTCGCGGCCAAACGGTTCATAGACCGTTGCGACCACTGTGACCGGGCGATCGGTATAACAGCCAGCACCGTCCATCAGGCCGGCCACAAAAGCCGCACGTACGTCCGCCGTAGCACGCCAGATCGCTTCGGGCACAACCGGTGGACTATGCGGCTGCTTGTACTGGCTCATCCAGTGGGTAATCTGGCGGTTGCCGCTGCGGATCTGGATCTTCGATCCTTCCTGGTAGACGATACGCGCCGGAATACCATGGCGCTCCATCCACGCTGAAACACGCTCGATCTGATCAATCTCGCTGGTATGGCATGTCACTGCAAAGTGCACATTGCCGCCCTGGCCATGTTCAGCGTGGTCTGGTACCTGCACGAATCCGTCGGCAAAAAACTTCCCCATGAACCAGGCCATTTCGGTGTCCAGTGTGGGTTGCACCAGCAGTGAGCCATGTTGATCAGCAGGGTGCGTATCCGGCAAGGGGAGCAACTCCTGGGCTTCACCATCAATCGGGTGCGCAATGAACAGCAAGCGATCCTCGGGTGTCAAATCGCGGGCATACTTGAAGGTGTGCCCGCCCCAGACATCCGTCAGCACCGCAACCCGATGATGGGGTGTGCAGCGGAAAATTGTGCCGGACTCGGTGAGGATGTCAACGAGCGCCTGAACGCCCTGGTCAAACCATGCCGTGACGGTCTTATAGCCAGCGGCAGTCAGGACTCGATCACCCGTGCGAACCTCTTCAATCGGAATAGCCCCCCGCTCGGTATGCACCCGTGTGCCCGCAGGGAGACAGCGCCGCACGCCGCCGCTCACGGCCGCATTGCCCACGGCACACATAATATCATGGGCATCGATTGGGCGTAGGAACGTGCCCTGGCGGGCTAAAATGCGCGAGCGGGCAAAATCGAGCATGGTGCGTAACGGCTCCGGGCCAGAGGCACGGCCTCCCTTTGTGCGTAGTGGTGCCCCCGCTGGCCGCAATTGCGACAGATCGAAGCGCACATCGCCGCCCTCAAACCAGGTGGCTAACCCGCAATGCAACGCTTCCGCCCAACCCTCGGCCGAGTCGGCCACCACAAATGGCTCGCGCATTGCTCCCGTCTGGCGCTTGATGCGCGGGAAATTTTCCACATAGCGACTCTCTACCGAGAACCCCACCCCACAGCCGCTCATAGAGATAATCAACGCCTCGACAAACGAATCGATACTCTCAACCGGCTGATAGCTACAGTTGTAAATAGTGATGTTATTGCGGCGAGCGGCTGGCCCGGCCATCGCCAGCAGGCGCATCGAGGGCATGGCCCGTAGCTCCAGGATGGCCTGACGCAGGCGGGTGTAGGTTTCAGGCGGTAGACGTGATCCCGCCAGTTCATACAGATAGTCGATGGAGCGATTGACGGTTTCCAGCCAGGTCTCGCGCCGCCCCAGTTCATAATTAAAGCGCGCATACTTATCGAAAAACTGGAATTTTTGCAGCGGCGTTGGAAAGTAGCGATCTGAATCGGCAAACGCCTGGCGCACTTCTTCGGGAATAGGCCGTCGTTCCCGTTTCTTGGCCTGCTCGGCGCGATAGAGAATGTAGTGTTTGGCGGCGTCAAATTCACCGGCAGCCTGTAGCACCATTTCGACAATATCCTGTACCCCTTCTACTGTAGGTAACGCTCCGTTCGTACGCGCCACCAGCAAATTGACCACCCGTCGTGCCAGTTCAGCGATCGGCGTGTGTGGGGTACGCCGCAAACTGGCAAAGCAACGCGACATTGCGCTCTCAATGCGCCCGATGTCAAACGGAACAATCCGCCCATCACGCTTCACAATCGTACTCGGCACCGTCATACCGGCCTGATCAACATCAAGAAACGCATTCCTCGATGCTCCATGGGTCGCGTTTCTTTCACGCGCATCCATACATATTCCTTCCTTCGCTTCACAAAAAAACTGAGTTGGGCGGAAGCATCGTATCTTCCACTATCAACTCAGTCACACGTGAATCAATTATACCCGGGGCTCAACCAGAATGCCGCTGAACTGGTAGTGCAGGGGTAAGTCGTCCCTACCCTGCACGCTCGACGTATCCACAATAATCCACATTTTGTGGAGATTTTTCCTGAAAGCAACTAAATATGGGCAACACATGGATACACAGTCTAGCATTGGACAGGATGATTGTCAACCACCTTTTGACTGATACAGGTGTCGGGGCATCCGCTGTCGCATCTGCTGCAAGGCATATTGAAGACTCTCCTGCAAATTTGCCAGCGTCGAAATATTGCTCAAGTCGGCCCCCAGGTGTACAATCGTCTGCGCAACCTCGGCACTGATACCCACCAGAACAATCTGTGCCCCCACCAGACGCACGGCACGTGCGGTCTGGAGGAGATAGTTCATCACATTCGTATCCACAACCGGTACCCCCGTAATATCAACAATAACAATGTCCGACTGATAAGTGGTAATTGACTGGAGCAGATGCTCCATAATCTGTGTTGCGCGATAGCTATCGATAAGGCCGACGAGCGGTACCACAATGATTCCCTCATACACCGGTAAGATCGGGGTACTCAAATCGCGGATCGTACGGTGTTGCGCCTCCAGTTGTTCGGCCTGCATTCTTAGCTCGGCTCGCGCCTGTTGTAATGCCGTGTCAAATCCAGACACAAAGTAATTCCCAAAGACACGCAACACATCTTCGAGCTGGCGCTGGGCAGCGAGCGACCAGGATGCGCCATCCTGCCGAAACACATCCAGTCGATCCAGCACATATATCCGAAACAGATCCATAGCAGCAATCGCTTCTAGCAAGGTGAAACTGGCGGCGGCGCGTTTTTGACTCAGCGCCTGGGTATAAGCGGTCAGTGCTGCACGATCATTGTGTACCAGGCTGTCAGCGATGTGTTGCAGTGATTGCCGCAGAGCATGCCGTAGATCATTCTGGGGCATTGCTTGATAGTGTTCCCCGATCTGGGTAACGTGATCCACGAGTTGATCCAGACCATCATCGAGATGTTCGTTCAGGAATGCACCAAAGAGTTGTATTTCCGTGGTCATCATAACCTTTATAGTACTATTCAATTCCAGGAGGTATGCGGTCGTTCATCATCAATCACATGGTTTTCGTCTTCGGCAGCGTGGTACTTTTTTGTTTTTCACTCCCCATTTTTGTCTTTATCGAAAATAGGGAGCGGAAAAAAGCGTGTCTTCCATGCGGCAAAAGACGAAAGCGGTCGGCAGATGATCCACCGCGTAACTTCTGTCAATTACCTTCGCTCGATAGATGTGATTTCAACAGCTCATCCTCGGCCAGCAGTTCATCGGCAGCGGCCAGTAGCACGGCGATCCGCTGTGGATCGGTTTGTCTGGTCTGAAGATACAACTCCAACGCTCGCCGGGGCGTCAATCCGGCCTGCAATTGTTCCTCAATGCCAGCAAATCGCCCACGTGCCTCTCGTTCGACATCAATCACGACTGTCGCCACGAAAAACGCCCCGGCCGTGTTCAACTCCTCACGTAGCTCCCCTTCGCGCAAGAGCATGGCCTGCTCCGGGGTAGCCTTTACCAGCAAACGCACCACGGCCCTGTCAAGCGTATGCTGCGCAATCGCATGGGCGATTCGTTCCTGCGGAGTGTTGCTGGTGCGAACATCGACGTTAATGGTAATAAACGGACGCGCGGCCAGTTTATGGAAATGCCAGCGCGTTGTCCCACGGCCTAACTCAACCAGGACACAGCCCTTATCCTCGGCCTGTTCACCAAAATCGACCCGCTCAATGCTGCCGGGATAGACCAGTGGTGGATGTTCGCCCAGCACCTGGTGCTTATGAATATGTCCCAGTGCCACATAATCAATACTCGACTGGGCAACTATACCGCGTGTCAAGACCAGATCCTGGCCCAGGGTCATGCTCCGTTCTGCGCCGAATTGCGCCCCGTCGATCGTGCCATGCAAGGTCAACACGGTTGGAATGTCCGGGTCTAATTCGGTCAGGGTTTGCTCAATAAAGGTATCGAGTCTTTTGCGCAACTCCGCTTCAATCTCGCCAAACGAGGCCAGGCGCAGTTCCTCACGAGTCAACAGACCATGGCGGGTTAGCCAGGGGATGGCAATAATCTGGAGCGGGCCAGCACGAGTGGTAAACGGATAGAGTCGCGGGCGGTCTGCAATCGTGACTCCCTCGACTGCCAGGGTGCCAAAGATTTCCACCGAGTGTGCCCGACCAATCGACGGTGATACATCATGATTGCCGGTCAGGATGAACACGGGAACATTGGCGGCGACGATACGGCGAATGCGCCGTGCAAATTCGCGCTGGTGCGTCGGGTTGGGCGAGCGGTTCTTGTAAATATCGCCAGCGATCAACACGAGATCCACGCCAGCATCCAGTCCTACATCAATCGCCTCATCGAGTCGCTCCAGGTAATCGAGCAGACGGGTGTGCAAACCGGTGCTGGGATCGATGCGCCCGTAGTTCTCAATCCCAATATGTAAATCAGCCAGGTGCAACATCTTGATCATATCTATCAGCTTCTATCGTTTGTCAGCAGGACAGGATTCAACGGTTACAGGACTTACGCGGTCGCGCAAACACAACGTTCCTTCGACTACGCTCAGGACAAGCTTTTGCGCCTGCGGCAGCATTAATCCTCGATCAATGGTAATCGCAACGCTTCCGGGCTGAAGCCAGGACACCGGCGCGACGTTGCGCTCCGGGCTGAAGCCAGGAGTCCAGCGCAACGTTGCGCTCCGGGCTGAGGCCAGGAGTCCGGTGCGTCACGACGTTGACCAGCGGCTGGATGCAGCCAGACAGCCAGAAGCATAGCACAGAGTGATGCCAGGGGCAAGCATAGCGGGATCAGGTCTGCGAAGCGCATGAGCCGCAACTAATAAACGCATCCCAACGTATACTCAACACGGAATAGTCTGTCCGGCAAATGCCTGTGGTGCCACAATGGAGGGGGATAATGTCCGAGCGTCCATCAATCGAGAAAGAAATAAACGATACAAAGAAAACGATCAGTGCTATTGAAAAAGATGTTAAGCAACTACGCGATTGGATTAGCAGCAACGAACGCACGTTGCCAGGTATGCAAGAAACGCTACGCCGCATTACGGAAGAGGGGCTGACTCGCGCCCGCACCGATCTGGCGCAACGCGAAACACAGCTCCAGGAATTACGCGAGGTGCTGGCTCAGCATGAAAAAGTGTTAGCCCTGCTTGATCAGATTGAGCGGAAAGAGCAAGATATTGCCCGGCTCGAGCGCGAACAGGAGAAGATTATCGTTTTGCTCGAACGCCACCAGGCCGAACTACGCCAACTTCAGATGAGCTACGCTGAAGTGACCCAACCAGTGATCCTCCCCGCGTGCGAACTGGTTTTGCCCGACAACCAGCGTATTCCGCTCGATGCGCGTGCTGGCACCTATACCATTGGCTGGAGTGATACGACGGGGGGCGAGGTGCCCGATATCGACCTGCACCGTGTGGGTGGCAGCACGCTCGGTGTGAGCCGCAAGCATGCCCTGTTGCGCTGGGTACACCAGCAGTGGACGATTACCGATCTAGGCAGCACCAACGGTACCTATGTGAATGACACGGCCATTGTGCCCCACACTCCCACCGCATTGTCCGACAAAACCAGACTGCGGCTGGGCAACCTGATGCTGTTCTTTCGCTATATCACCGCTACCACCCGCCTGTAAGCAACGATTGTGTGACTGATTGACAACGCAGGCAGACGCTGCTAGAATCGCTTACCGTATATAGGACGTACGCGGTCGCGTGAACACCACGTTCCTTCGACGACGCTCAGGACAAGCTTTTGCACCTGCGGCAGCTTGGAAGCGACTCTTTTTTCCCTCCTGATTTTCGCTGTAGGCGAAAATCAGGAGGGAAAAAGAAACAACGTACCGTGCTGCTGCAGGCGAAAAGGCGATCTGACCATACCACCGTGTACGTTCTGAATATCTTGAAATCGTGCTATGACCAGGAACGGTTCACCAGCAGTAGCGTGTATGCTGCCGTGTCAAAAATAACACATAGAACCCTGCCCGTTTGACCTTCATCGTGAAGAATGAATCTATCTCTCATCTAAGGGGTATCGTAATGCCGCTTATCCCTGTTTCAGGCAGGCGTTAGTACGCAACATTATCAAGGAGAATGTGCTATGCCAGCGGATGCCGAGGCTGCAATCAATCACTCGTCAACTCGTTCAGCATGGGTCATCAGCGTCCGTCTGGGATTGCTCATTCTCAGCGCCAGTGTGATGCTAGCATGCGCACTACCGGAACCACCAGTGACCAACTTGCCCACATCTCCGGCTGTGCTGGATATTACCCCGGCACCCACGCTAGACATTGATGCCACGGCGACGGTGCTGGCTGGTCTGCTACGTGCCACCCCTACTCCGGCAGGTATGTATACGGTGGAGCCAGGCGATACACTCAGCACGCTGGCCCGCGAATTTGAGATTACCGTCGAAGAGCTTATGGCAGCGAATGATCTCCAGAATCCGGACGATCTGCAGGAAGGGCAGACGTTGTTCATTCCCACTCCACAACCACCGTCAACGGTCGAGACCGAATAAACTAAATGCGCATATGACAGGAGTTATGCGCTGGGATGGTCAGATAATCTTTTCACTGGAGTTTACCCCTTCGACGACGCTCAGAGCTTGCCCTGAGCGCAGTCGAACGGGGCAGGCTCTGAGCGAAGCCGAAGAGGGCAAAGCAGTACTGTTGCTCTTTTGGTTCGGCCTTTTCGCCGAAGGCGAAAAGGCCGAACCAAAAGAGATTCCCGTCCATATGACCACGGACGAAACGAGGCGGCGGATGCCCACCGTGTACGTCCGGCCATAGGGAAGGCGAAGACGAATCAAAAGATGCGGAAGGTCAAAGTCACATTGGTATAACTGGATCAATCCCGATGAGTTGCTGATAGAGGCAGGGTCTATGCCTGTATTCGTGGTACCTTACACGGGGTATGCAGCCAGGTTGTAATCCAGGCACCTTGACAAACGGCACCTCCTTCGTGTATGATGGTCACATCACAAAACCCATAGAGCCGATCAGGCATGAAGGAGGTGATGCCCATGAGTCATAGTGAGCGTATGGGTATCACCGCAGGTAAAGTCCGCCAGGACAACTTTGTGGTGATGCCCTTTTGAGTACATAACAAAAGCCTCTGCTGTAACAGCAGAGGCTTTTGTCATGCATGAAAGTACTAATGCGCCTAAACGAGCAGGCTCGTGGGAGGACTATAGCAGCGACCAGGAACCTTGAGTGATCGAGATCCCAGGAAGGGCGGGTTCCGAACCCGCCCCCAACCGCGAAAGGGTCACGTCAAAGCGGTACTGTTTCTTTTTCTGGTTCCGCCTTTTCGCCTTTGGCGAAAGGGCGGAACCAGAAGCGAGTCTCTTCCCCGCTGCCGCAAGCGAAAACGGTCGGTGGATGACCCACCACGCATGTCCAGACATGAGGCAGGGGTTCCCTCTACCCTCCCACCTCCTATACGCATCAAGTGACGGGTTGCCACCCTTACAACCCGTTGCTGTTCTAGTAAAAAAGGCCAGCAAAGCTGGCCTTTTTTACTAGAAAAAGAGATTCTGGGGGCCGTAGGCCCCAAACCCCCAACTGTAGGCTTACGTTGATGCACATACGGGTTCCCCCTGCCCTCCCACCCCCTCCGAGCGGGAGGGGTAGGGGGGCGAAAAGATGCGCAAGGGCGACGTCACATTGGTATCAGATGTATGCGAAACGGTCAGAATGTACGGCTGATAGCAATGAACGTCTGGATTAACTATGTCTGTGAAGATCGTGCCTGTGTGAACAGGATGTCAGCGAGGCAACCACAGAATAACAGGCCTGTCCGTAACCGTTCAGGGGGACTTTCGCCAGCGGGGGTGCGCGGGAGCCTGCGGCCCCCGCGC
>CALANA010000132.1 GCA_937925925.1 uncultured Chloroflexales bacterium
TGGTATTAGAACGAACCAAACACCGATCCCAGAATAATCAAAGCGATCAGTGCCACGATCGGCAACAGCACTGCCACGACGAAAATGTCGATATAGGCTTCGCGGTGGGTAAGACCACAGATAGCCAGCAGGGTGATCACGGCCCCACTGTGCGGTAGCGCATCCAGTCCACCGGTAGCTACCGCAGTCACCCGATGCATGAGATCGAGCGCGATGCCAGCTTGATCCGCCATCTGCACAAAACTATCCCCCAGCGTGTCGAGTGCAATACTCATACCCCCGGAGGCCGAGCCGGTAATACCGGCCAGTAAACTTACTGATACTGCCAGCGAAATCAGCGGGTTGTCGCCGCCCAGTCCTAACACGGCATTGCGCATGATGACAAATGCAGGTAACGCAGCGATCACGGCTCCAAACCCGACCTGGCTGGCGGTGTTGAAGATCGGTAGCACCGCTGCATCGGCACCACTATCGAGCGTTTCCTTAAGATTCGCAAAGCGCCGATAGTTCAGGAACACGAGTGCCAGGATGGAGAGAACGAGCGCCACAATAATCGCCCACAGCCCACGCACAGCCTGGATGCTGGTACTACCAAATTGTGGTTCCGTCAGATAGTTCGTATCCCAGGTAGGAATAATAAAAGTGACAAAGACCAGATTCAGGGCAATGACCAGCACCAGCGGTGCCGCCGCCACAATGACCGACGGCTGTGGACGAGCGGTTGTATCTGGTACCGCCAGCACGTCAGTTATCTCAAAGAGGTCAAACCCCTCACCCAGAGCATGTTCGCGCAGTTCGTGGGTGCGCTGCACGGGCTGAACAGGTTGATCACCATACCCTTCGCCCGCCTGTTGCGCCCGCGCCACACGCTGATTGAGCCAGATCTGCCCCAACCCGAACATGATCGCCCCGGTCAAAAGGCCCAGTCCAGGAGCAGCAAAGGGGGTGGTGCCAAAGAACGGCATAGGGATGGCGTTTTGAATCGCTGGCGTCCCAGGAAGCGCGGTCATCGTAAACGTAAACGCGCCGAGCGCGATCGTGGCTGGAATGAGCCGCTTTGGAATACGGGCCTGCTGAAATAACTCAACGGCAATGGGGAACACCGCAAATGCGACCACAAAGAGCGATACGCCGCCATAGGTCAACACCGCACAGGCTAGCACCACCGCCAGGACTGCACGTTGCGCACCTAACCGCCCGACGATCCAGCGCGAGAGTACCTGCGCCGAACCACTATCTTCCATCAGTTTGCCAAACAGGGCACCGAGCAGAAACAGTGGAAAATATTGGATGATAAAATTACCGGCGGAACGCATAAAAACCTGGGTATAGGTAGCCAGAATAGGCACATCGCCAGCCAGTATCACCGCCAGCAGTGCCGACGCGGGTGCAATAATCAGCACGCTAAAACCACGATACGCCAGGTACATGAGCATCCCCAGCGCCAGAATAATTCCCAGGATACCAGGCATGTAAAGGTTTCCTTATCGCATCATGAATTCAAATCGTTCAGATTCAATGTTGAATGGCTGCCAATGTGGTCGAAGTTCTGCTGCAACCAGATTTCGGTTGTGCGCCAGCCAATATCGTGCAGGTGTTCCAGAAACTTCCATTCGGCATTGAGCTTACTCGAAACACTCAGCGTGCGTAACTCTGCGTCCCCATGAATACGGTGGAGGTACATTTCACGATACTTGACCAGGTTCAGCCCTTCTTCGTCAACCAGCGCTTTCACCAGCGCCAGGGCACGTAGTTCTTTGATCAGGCTGGCATTAAAGGAGATTTCGTTGAGCCGATTCAGGATGTCCTGAGCTGAACGAGGTACCTCGTCGCGGTAGATCGGATTGATCTGCACAATCAGAATATCATTCGGATCGGTCTCGCTCACCAGGGGGTAGAGAACAGGATTGCCCATATAGCCCCCATCCCAATAAGCCTCGCCATCAATCTCTACTGCTTGATAGAGAAAAGGCAAACACGCAGAGGCCATAATCACGTCGGGGGTAAGATCAGCATTACGGAACACATGCGCCTGTCCCGTGCGCACATTGGTGGCGGCAATAAAAATCTTGGGACTGGTCGTGGCACGAACACTCTCAAAATCAACCGTGTTGAGCAATAACGTGCGTAACGGGTTAATATTGAAAGGATTCAGATCGTAGGGCGAAAAGAAACGACTCATAATATCGAAGAACCAGTAGCCCGGCGAGGCATCTAACGACCAGCGCCCGATCAACCGGTCAAGCGGAGTACGTTGAATAGGGCTGAAGCGCGACGCATCGCTCACTGCCTTCCAGAAGTGACTCAGCGCCTGCCGTGCGCCTTCCCGTCCTCCAGCGTGCATTCCATCAGCCAGGACAACCGCATTCATTGCCCCGGCACTCGTTCCACTGATCGCTTTGATCTCAATCCGATCATCAGCAAGTAACCGATCCAGCACACCCCAGGTAAAAGCGCCATGCGATCCACCACCTTGCAACGCCAGATCCAGACCTTTCGGCGAATGTGATCCACCAGATGTTTCAGTAGCCATGCTTCCTCTCGAGGCTATATCGCCACACTAAAAGAAATAAGACCGCCTCTCACTACAATCAGACTTCGTATTGGTCGGGGTGCGGGAGCCGCAAGCCCCTGCACATGGTTCCTTTCCGGTACGATGCAGCGAAGCCGCGCCGCACTAGAAAGGGGATTTCGGAGGAGTTTCGCCTCTCGAAATCCCCTTCCAGGGGAAGTCTCGTTGTAATACGATAACGGGCATAGTGTACCTATGATTATACCACAGGCAGACATAGCAACAGCGCTGGTGGATAGGCGTATCTCTTCATCTTAATTACTATTTTTTACCAAAATATAACAATTATTTAACGATTTTTTGACACAATCATGGTACCTTTTTTATGATTTTTTATGATTGCACCCTGCAAGCGGTGGATTATGACTGATAAATACAAACGATATATGATATATAGTAAGCCTCTATCCAGCCATTGTAAACGCGAATCCAGACTTTCGTCTGGTCGGAGCGCTAAGGCGAAAGCCCAGACTCCGTTGCTTCACAAATCATGGAGAATTGCTCTATACCAATCTGGTTTTATACGACAAGCAGGAGATCATCCCGAACGAATGTTATGAAGCGGAAACGCTGCCAAGAATGAGAGTGTAACTTTTGATTTTTTCTGCTACATATTCAAGCTTGATGTGTAACCGTTCAGGTGGTACCTGCGCCGGCGGGGGCGCGGAGGCCTGCGGCCCCCGCACAACCGAAGAGACTCCAGGAGAGGCAACGCCCCTCCTGACCACCCCACCTGAACGGTTACCTTGATGTTTTACACCCTTGGTATTCCCCATGGTTCAAATCAGTTATTCACAGGAGGTACGCGGTTCACAGGGTTCCTCTGCTCTCGGTCGTGTCTGCTGTCTATGAATAGAGCCACGCATGCGACCACGAACGTGCATCCCGCAGGCATGAATAGGCCGTGCTAACTGAATCGTATCGTTGGTACTCCGACATATCTGCCGCGAGTATAAGCCACCGCGCACCTCCGGTTATTCACACGAGTTACGCGGTGGTATGGTCAGATAGTCTTTTCGCCGGAGTTTATCCCATTCGACTGCGCTCAGGGCAAGCTCTGAGCGAAGCCGAATGGGGCAGAGCGATACTTTTGCTGTTTTCCCCGCGACATTTTCGCCTTCGGCGAAAATGTCGCGGGGAAAGAGAGTCGCGTCCACGCTGCCGCAAGTGACAAGGACGTTGTGTTTGAGCCATCGTGTACGTCCTGTTATTCAGGGTTCGGAGACCGTATTTTGTGTTGCAGATCTGAAATCACATTGGCAATATGGGCAAGAAGGTAATGATCGTATGATCAAACTGAAAAATGTACTGCTGAATATGTCCTCCACCACGCTATCGCCAGAGCATCCGCTCTTCTGCTGGCGTCAACAGGCTTTGCGCGTTATTCTCGTGGGCACCATGATCGCCGCCTTTCCCGCTGCGATTGGTGCTGCTTTGAATGCGTTTCGCGAAGGACGGCTACTGGATGCTGGTCTTTATATTTTTGCCTACTTTGTTATTACCGTCATGACCCTTGTCCCGGCACTAGGGTTTCAGATTCGCGGCAGCGGTCTGCTGCTCACGTTGTATGTGCTGTCACTGATCAACCTGATGAATTTTGGGGTGTTTGGTATGGGACGGCTTTTGCTGCTGACGATGGTACTGCTGGCTACTTTTCTGTTTGGCATGTGGGGTGGTATTATCACTGCTATCATCAGTATCCTCAGTGTTGGTGTAACCGTGATGGGCTTAATGGCTGGACATCTGGATCTGGCTATCTTTCAACAGCGCGGTCTGGCATCAACCTATCTGATTGCCGATACTATCACCTTTATAATGGTTAATGTCATGGTACTTTGTACCATTCTGACTCTGATGGCACGCCTCATCCAGAGTCTCTATACCGCCGAACAGTCAGCGCAGGCTGCACGTGTTGCGCGTGATGAAGCCGAAGAGTTTGCGCAACAGAGTGCTGCCCAGGCCAACTTGCTGACGCAGCAAACAGCCCGACTCACCCACACCCAACAGCAACTCCGCGAACTGGTGGCAACGCTTGAAACACCCGCAGTGGTCGTGGCACAACGTACACTGCTGGCACCGATTGTGGGCATGCTCGACAGCCAGCGTATACAGGCACTGATGCAACGTCTGTTGTCTGAAGTTCAACGGCAACGGGCGCTGATAGTTATCATTGACATCGCCGGGGTGTCTACGGTTGAGAGCCAGGTGATGCAGTCCCTGCTCCAGCATGCCCAGGCGCTACGCTTGCTCGGTTGCCGCGTTGTGTTGACTGGTGTATCACCCACTATTGCCGCTGCCCTGACGAACCTGGATACGACCGGTATTCACACCGCCCACTCTCCGCAAGATGTGCTGCAAGGATCAGGCAGCAGCAACGGCGCACCAGCACTAGTGCGCTATCGAATCTAGTATAGAGGGCATAGATACGTGCATTTAAGACGTAGTTCAAAGTCTATAATGCAGCGCATGTCTATAGCAAGCCTATGGCAGTTGTAACTGTGGATTCCAGGCTTTCGTCTGGATGGAACACTCCCAGGTTTTAGCCCAAACTAATGATCTTTTAATCATGAATTCCTTGACATATTCAACAAGATGATGGTATGGTGTATATACAGCATACCGTAGGATGTATCGTCTACGGTGCGCTCTAAAACCAGGAATCATACGTAAATCTTGTAGGGAAAAAGGAGAATCACAATGGCCGAATGGCGCTATAACACAACGCTGCACCGTCAGTTGCTCTTCTGGAGTGGCGTGGGGTTAATTCTAACCGGTATACTCGTATCCATGGTCAACACACCGTATACTGGGGCACAACCCAACAACCCAACTATCGGCCAGATCCAGGCGAACCCTAATATATATATCGATCGGATTGTCACCCTGCGTGGCACGGTTGCTATCGTGCTGGACTTGAACGAGTTCTTGCTTGATGATGGCACCGGCCAGATTGTGGTTGATGCCGGGCCGCCCTGGTATGCCCAGATTAATGTTCCACGAGGTGCCACTGTCACCGTGACCGGCGAGATCGATCATATGGGGCCACCAGGCAACCGGCGCGGCATTGACCTGGACGCCTGCCGTATCGAAGGGCCAGAAGGCACCATCGAGATTCGTGACTGTAGCTTCACCGGGCCACCGCCATGGGCTGGAGGGCGTGGACGGGGTCAAGAGCGGGGTCGCCCGCCGCGTCGCTAAAGCGTTCCAGCGGCGGAGCATTCGAGCGCAAAGCGCAAAGCGTCCGAGCGCAAAGCGCAAAGCGTCCGAGCGGAACACTCCCCCGCTCAGATCGCTCCAACGCTCGAACGCTTGAACGCTCGAACGCTCCAACGCTCAGACCGCTCGAACGCTCGAACACTCCAAACGCTTGAACGCTTGAACGCTCAAATCGCTCCAACGCTCAGACCGCTCGAACGCTCGAACGCTTAAACGCTCGGACGCGCAGCCCGCTCGAACGCTCCAACGCTCGGACGCGCAGCCCGCTCGAACGCTTGAACGCTCGAACGCTCCAAACGCTTGAACGCTCGAACGCTCGACCGCTCCAACGCTCGAACGCTCCAACGCTCCCCCGCTCCAAACGCTTGAACGCTTGAACGCTCAGATCGCTCCAACGCTCAGACCGCTCGAACGCTCCCTCGCTCGAACGCTCCCCCGCTCCAAACGCTTGAACGCTCCAAACGCTTGAACGCTCAAATCGCTCGAACGCTTGAACGCTCCCTCGCTCGAACGCTCCCTCGCTCGAACGCTTGAACGCTCAGATCGCTCCAACGCTCAGACCGCTCGAACGCTCCCTCGCTATTTCCGCCCAAAATCCGCTGGTATCTCACCCCAGATGTCGGTTTGCCATTTGAGGATCTGATTTGTATAGGTGTTTTCCTGGAGCCACGTTTCAGCGCGAGCAATCAAGTCAAACAACTCGGCATTGTCTTCGGCCGGCTTTAGACTGGTGCGACATCGCCCGATTGCCACCCAGTCCAGTGCAATTTCCGAGTCGGAGTAGATCGGTATCGTACTCTGTTGCCGCTTGAGTAGCGCCAGCGCATGCACGATTGCCAGAAACTCACCGATATTGCTGGTACCATTGGGATACGGCCCCTGTCTAAAAAGTTCCTCGCCGGTATCGGTATGTACACCACGATACTCAAGCACCCCCGGATTGCGGCTACAGGCAGCATCAACAGCATAGCTGTCAGGGATCGGCCTACTCATCGGCTGTAATGTTGCCGTAGCAGGTTGATTGAACGGGTTGCCGGTAACATACTCACGGTAATCACCACGTAAGGCACATTCTGCCTCGTGTCGATGCTCAAATCCTTTATACTGTGCGCCAGCATAGCCCTCGACTTGCGCCTTGCATGCGTCCCAACTCTCGAAAATGCCGGTTTCACGACCTTTCCAGACAACGTAAAAATGCTTCTTTTTTGCCATACGATATAAAATCCTGTCGGAGCAGTACCGGGTGATTGTTTATCACCGCTCCTTTGCCCATCCTGGCGCATAGATAAAGGCCCGGTGCAGGTTGCTCCTGGTGATCATGCTCAGATCGGCCCCGATATGCACCGGTGTCTGCGTCATTTCGGGACTGATGCCACTTAGTATCACCTGTGCCCCTGGTAGACGCGTCACCTGTGCTGCATGCAATAGCGCTCCCGCCACTGCATACTGACAGTCATTAACCGGACTTACGGGGTGGCTTGAATCCCAAATGCTTTTCGCCTGCAGCAGCGTGGAGGAGACCAGGTACCACGCTGCCGAAAGCGAAAAAGACGTGAGAAACGAGCGAGAGCATAACTTGTGTCATTCATTGACAATCATACCATCTTCAGCACAACTTTGGCAACCGATGATTTGACAAACTACTCATCATCATTTATATTCAAAAAACTTCTAGTCATGTTATAATCAGACCTCTACAATCGCGTTACCTCTGCACCGCAGCAATCGTTCACCGTTGAACATCTATGCGCTCAACAAGTTTGTTGATCTGGTTCTGATACAATATAGTTGATTGAGGAGGATGTTCCGATGAACGTATGTAGTCGCTGGATCTATGCTATGCTTCTGATCGGCTTGTCTACCGCCTGTGGCATGCAGTCTACCGCTGAAGTCCTACCCCCAACGAGTTCAGAATCGACCGCATTGACGATCGCTGCTGCCGCTGATCTTACCCCAGCCTTTATTGAGATCGGTCGGCTATTTGAGGAACAAACCGGTATCAAGGTCGATTTTAACATGGGATCAACGGGCCAACTCGCCCAACAGATCGAACGTGGCGCACCTTTTGATCTCTTCTACGCTGCCAACCAGTCCTTTATTGAAGATCTTGATGCGCAGGGACTGGTTATTCCCGACACGATGGAGGTATATGCCCAGGGACGCATCACTCTCTGGACACGTGCCGACAGTCCGTTACGCCCGCAGCAGATCGAAGATCTGGCACAACCACAATATGCCCGCATTGCCATTGCCAATCCTGAACATGCACCATATGGTCAGGCAGCAAAAGAGGCGCTGGAAAAGGCTGGAATCTGGGAGACGGTAGAACCGCGACTCGTCTTTGGCGAAAATATTGCCCAGACGTTGACCATTGCCGATACAGGCAATGTTGATGTTGCCATTGTCGCTCTTTCGCTGAGTGTGCAGGGAACAGGCAATTGGGCACTCATTCCGGCGGAACTGCATCCGGAAAATCCGCTGATTCAGATGGCAGCCGCCATCACCGGAACTCGCCGCGAAGCCGAGGCACGTGCGTTTATCGACTTTGTCAATGGCACGACTGGACATGAAATTATGAAGAAATATGGTTTCATTTTACCGGGGGAGATTATTACACCATGAACTGGCCCGCATTCTGGCTCTCGTTGCAGGTGACTGCTATTGCCACGATTGCCATCCTGATTTTTGGTCTGGCTGCCGCACTGCTGCTGACACGTGTGCGTCTGCCGGGGTTGATCCTGATCGAAACCATCATTTTGCTCCCACTGGTACTCCCGCCCAGTGTCCTGGGATATTACCTGTTACTCCTGCTTGGGCGGGGCAGCCCGCTGGTGGAGTGGTTCAATGTTCGATTGCTGTTCACCGTGCCTGCGGCGGTCATTGCGGCAACCATTACCGGATTGCCCTTGATGGTACAGAGTACCCGCGCTGCACTGTCTGCCGTTGATCCAGTCCTGGAAAACGCAGCGCGCACACTCGGTTCCAGTGAAATAGAAATTCTATGGCGGATCACCATTCCGCTTGCACGCCGGGGTATTCTGGCGGGCCTTATTCTGGGGGGCGCTCGCGCCCTGGGTGAGTTTGGTGCAACCCTGATGGTTACGGGAAACATTCCTGGTCGCACCCAGACGCTGCCCGTGGCGATCTATGATGCGGTTCAGTCTCAGCGCTATGCAGATGCCCATCTGATGGTGCTGGTGATGACCAGTCTAGCCTTTGTGGGCCTGTTCTGGGTACGCCGGCTTGAGCCACCGCCCCAACAGTATCGGGCTGCCACAACGAGAACGGAGGAGGTTTATGACGAAGCCACAGCTTCACATTGATATTGTAAAACGGCTCGGCACCTTTTCGCTCCAGATAGAGCTGTCAGTCAGACCGGAGATCCTGGTACTCTTTGGCCCTTCCGGGTCTGGCAAAACGCAGACCCTGCAGGCGATTGCGGGCTTAATGACCCCGGATAGCGGAACCATTGCCTTGAATGATACGCTGTTTTTTCAGCGCAGACCAGCCTTACCGTTGATCAATGTACCAGCGCGCAAGCGGTGTATTGGCTACGTCTTTCAGCAGTATGCCCTGTTCCCGCATCTAACAGTTCTCGAGAATGTCGCCTATCCCATGGCTGGTCAACGGGATGCCCACCAGCGTGCGCTCACGCTCCTCGAACGCATACGCCTACCGCACCTGGCACACCGTATGCCACACCAGCTTTCCGGGGGGCAACAACAGCGCGTGGCTATTGCACGCGCCCTGGCAACCAATCCGCGTGTCCTCTTATTTGATGAGTCGTTCTCGGCGCTGGATCGTGCCATTCGCGATCAGTTGCACGCAGATATTCGCACACTCCAGGCAGAGGAGCAACTGATCGTCCTGTATGTCACCCACAACCTTGATGATGCCTTCGCAATCGGTCATCGGCTGGCTATCATCCGCAACGGGCACGTGGAACAGGTTGCCACACTCGATGATGTCTTCGTGCATCCCGCCAATCGTCGCGTGCTTGACATTCTCGGCATTCCCAATATCATTCACACACGGGTGATCGAGTCCAGCACTGCCCGGCTATTGCTCGACTGGGATGGGTTGATGCTGGAGTCAATGCCGCTTGATTGTCCCCCAGGCAGCGAGGTAACAGCCTGCATTCGTCCTGAAGACATTCGGGTACTCTATCCTGATCGCCCGGTCAGCCACGTCGTTCAGCACAATTACCTGGATGGTACCATCGTGGAGCGCCGCCCCGGACGGCATATGCATCGGTTGCGGGTCGCATTGTCCGACCGTCATGTAGTCGAAATCGACCATCCGACGAGAACCTATACCAACCTTCCGCTACCACCAGGCGCGGCAGTAAAGCTGGCGCTACGGAAAGAGAGCATTATTGTCATTCCCTCGCGCCACGATCGACAGGGTCATACATCTCATCAACATTACGATCCCAAACCACACAGCAATCCTACGTATCAACATGTTCATCACGAACACAATGCATCATGACGACCGCGTATGTTCTGTCACAAACAGGACATACGCGGTGACGTAAACAAACGGTCTTTCACAACCGCATACACTTTTTTTCGCCTGCGGAAGTGTGGAAAGAATACGTTTTTCATCCCATATTTTCGTCTTAGACAAGGTTCGTCGCTACTTTACGGTTGGGTAGGACGTCGTAACGACGTTCGTCGTTTGTAAAGGTGTATAATGCCGTTTCGACGTGAACATTTCGCATGGTCTTGCCATGCATCCTCCCACACGCCAGCGTCGCGGCGGGGGTGCGGGGGCCTGCGGCCCCCGTCCATGTTCCTTTTCTGGTGCGGCGCGGCTTCGCCGCACCAGAACGGGGATTTCGGCGTAGCGGCGTTGCATGCAACGCTGCTACGCCCGCTCGACATCTCTTTCTAGGGGAAGACTCGTTGTCGTATGAGCAAGTGTAAGACGGAACAACGGATGCGGGAGGTCGAAGGCAAACTGGTATAACTGAAGTCGTCACTCCATTTGTCACATCGAAATCTGGCATCTGGAACCATGTGTCCAACTCGCCTTTTCGCCTGCGGCAGCGTGGAAAAAACACTTTCTTCCCCCCGCATTTTCGCCTAAGACGAAAATGTGGGGGGGAAAAACAAATGTAGGGGCAGTGTCTTGTGCCGGCCCTTGCTCTGCCGAAGACGAAAAAAGCTTGTCCCGTTCGACTGCGCTCAGGGCAAGCTCTGAGCGTAGTCGAAGGAACGTTGTGTTCGAGCGACCATGTAATACCGTTTCGATGTGAACATTCCGCATGTTTTTGCCATGCGTCCTCCAACGAGACTGTGTCGTGGTGGGGGGGCGGGGGCCGCAGGCCCCCGC
>CALANA010000133.1 GCA_937925925.1 uncultured Chloroflexales bacterium
GCGCGGCTTCGCCGCGCCGCACCAGAAAAAGAACATGGGCGGGGGCTGCAGGCCCCCGCCCCCCCGCCGAGACGTAGTCTCGGTGGAGTAGGAATGGCAAGAACATGCGGAATGTTCGAGTCAAAACGGTATCATTCGTACCCTCCACCGAGTGTCACCTGATGAACGTTGAAAAAAATAGTCTGGATAGGGAATGCGACCGCCTGCGGTGTGCCGGGGCAACGCAGACCCGGCAGAAGCCGGAACTGCGGTCGGTTACGTATCTGGATTACATTTTCAACGTTTATCTTTATCTAGCTGTCCATAATAACACATTTGTGGAGCCAGATCAGGTTATAGTGTGGGGCGACGAAGCGAGGAGACCTGCGATGGGGAGACGCGAGGTGCATACCCCTGGGAACGCGGGCATCTTGTCCTCAACCGCGATCAGGCGTGCGGCCTGCAGCACCATCCGGTAGCAACCTTATCATACGAAATCCGCGTGACGACTGTCTGTTTGTCATTCTGAACGGAGCGGAGCGGAGGGAAGAATCTCGGCCAGCACCATCCGGTAGCAACCTTATCATACGAAATCCGCGTGATGACTGCCTGTTTGTCATTCTGAACGGAGCGGAGGGAAGAATCTCGGCCAGCACCATCCGGTAGCAACCTTATCATACGGAATCCGCGTGATGACTGCCTGTTTGTCATTCTGAACGGAGCGGAGCGGAGTGAAGAATCTCGGCATTCCAGGTGACCTGCGGGGTACCAATAAGACGAATTTGGTATCACGTGTAAACTTTTTGGCCGGATCTACCTTCTTGCATGATCAAGGGGCGCAGGCTGGATTGTCGAATGCAATGTGCCAGGCATTTTATCAACCACAGCAATGGAGGTTGCTTTTCACATGAGCCACCGGTGATACGCACTACAGGTCAAGCACCAGGCGCAGAGCATCCTCTACCTGTGCCAGAGTCCAGCCGCTTACGTGCCCGACAAGCTCATCAAGCATCAGTTTATCCAGGGTGACAATTTTTGAGACATTAATCACGGAGTCTTTCGGTAAGCCTGACTCAGTTGCTCGTAGTAGCACATTACCAGGGGCTGCGGCGAGGCAGAGATTACTGGTGATGACGACCGCCACTACCGTGGCAATCCGGCTTGTTGTGAAGGCATCGGCCTGAATCAGGAGTACTGGCCGACGATAGCCGAGGATTGCCCCGGTCGGTGCTGGTAGATCGGCCCACCAGATCTCGCCACGTTGCATCACCAATCATCTTCCGGTAAGCTCCGGGCCTGAGCCGCTGCGAAGGCAGGATCAAGCTGGCTTGCTTCCGTAGCGTACACCTGATTGAGGGCATCCGTAATCCCGTGATAGCGATGGATTTGGAGATAGAGTTGAATTGCCGGTGCGTACAGCGCGGAGCGGGACAATCCCTGCTCCGTGGCAAACTGCTCCGCTGCCTGGAACAGCGAGTCTAGAATGGAAATGGCTGTTTTCATCTGTCCAGGATAACAATAGTCATACCGGCTGTCAAGGACAACGGCTATCGGGGATGTGACGTAACGTTCTGCACGCGCCCCCGCGCCGGGCGGCTCAAGCCGCTGGCTTCCGTCGGCGAAGCCAGCCTGCGCTGGCTCCACCAGGCCGCGCAGGCGGCCCTGGGAACACAAGCCGGGGCCTTCAGGCCCCCGGCGGGCCGGCAGGGAGCGTGCAGAACGGTACGCCGCACCCGGCTATCGGCTATCGTGTCCAGAGTGATTGCACCTTCTTTATTGCGGTGCGGCGCAGAAGGAACCCGCTTTCGCATTCCTTTAATAACAGGCCTTATACCAGATCCGGGGAGACCCATTCTCTGTGTTTCCCTGCATGGCGTGCCGCGTCTCGGCGGTGGCATGCGCGATTCCTGGCTGCGCTCAGCATGACATGCTGGAGCAGCGATCCGCCGAATGTGGCAATCCCCTCGGCACAAGGCACTTCGGAAGCCCAAAGCGAATGTCGATATGCCAGGAACCGTGTACAATAGAATAGAGAGCAGGCAACGTTATGCTGGAGCAGTTATGGTGACGAGGAACCCGATAGTGGAGATTGCCTTTTTGTATTTTGAAGATTGTCCCTCACATGCCGAGGCGCTGGCGCGACTGCACCAGGCGGTCGCAGCAGAGGGATGTGCGGCAGACATCACCGTGATCAAGGTCGAGTCAGATGCCGACGCCGAGCGGTATCAGTTTCCTGGTTCGCCAACGATCCGGATCGCAGGGCAGGATATTGACCCGCTCTCGCCCGACACCCGCTATGCACTGGCGTGTCGGGCCTATCGCCACCCGGACGGACGGATAACGCCGCTACCGCCGCTGGAGTTGATCCAGCGTGCCTTGCACACCGCGCAACAAGCGTAAGTGACAGGATTTACGCGGTGGGATGGTTCGCGCTCGCCTTTTCGCCTGCGGTCGCAACGTACCATACATGAGGTACGCAGGCGCGTGTGCCCAAACGCTGACGGATCGGGCGACGGCGGCAGGCCGTCGGTGGGTTCAGCGCGTCAGCCCGCGCAGGCGGGCGTCGCACACCGGTCGCCCGCCCGTTCACAGGCCGGGCGACCGCACGACGGATCGGGCGACGGCGGCAGGCCGTCGGTGGGTTCAGCGCGTCAGCCCGCGCAGGCGGGCGTCGCACACCGGTTGCCCGCCCGTTCGCGGGCCGGGCGACCCAACCACGTAAGTCGTATAAGTGAAAGTTAGCGGTAGACCCGAAGTGAAACGTCTACAACCTGAATGGAGAAAGGAAGAGTATGAGTAACTTGAAGATCGGCGACCGGGCACTTCCCTTTGCGCTGCCCGGTGTGGATGGTAAGCAGCATACGTTAGAAGAGTATGCCGACCGGCAGGCACTGGTGATCATCTTTAGCTGCAACCACTGTCCGTATGTACGCGCGTGGGAGGATCGCATGGTGCAGATCCAGGCCGATTATGCTGACCGGGGGGCACAACTGGTGGCGATCAACGCCAACGACACCGTCAAGTACCCGGCTGACCGCATGGAGGCGATGATCGAACGAGCGCAGGAAAAAGGCTTCAACTTCCCCTATCTGCAGGATGAGACCCAGGCTATCGCCCGGGCCTACGGTGCCGAACGCACGCCGGAGGTCTTTCTGTTCGATCAGCAGCGCATACTGTGCTACCACGGGGCCATTGATGACAACTACGACAACCCGACGGCAGTGAAACAGCACTATCTGCGTGATGCGTTGAATGCCGTGCTAAACGGCAAGTCGGTACTCATCTCGGAGACCCCGCCTGTGGGCTGCACCGTCAAGTGGAAGTGATTGGGGAACGCTCGCTGTCGTACTGCAACGGGACTGCTCGGCAATGATTCACCGCCACGCAGGGGCGCAATCAGGATCTGCCCCTGCGTGCCCTCCAGCTTTTCGTCAAGCGCATTTCGTGGTGGTATAGCAATACTATGGGAATTGTAAACCTGGAGTCCAGGCTTGAGCCTGGGTCTGGCTCCGTCCAGGCTAAAGCCTGGGTCTCGCTCCGTCCAGGCTAAAGCCTGGGTCTGGCTCCGTCCAGGCTAAAGCCTGGACTCCGGTGCTTCACAACTGATTCAGGATTGTTATAGTGGTCATCATTCATCTAATCTGACATGTGCTATTCTTACCCCTCGCACTCACGTTCATGCAAAGTTGCCCTTGTATCGACGCAGAGCGTCGGTACAAGGGGCAGCAGTCGTTGCTGCATCGGTACGAGACCGTGTAGCTCGTTCAGCGCACAATCAGTGGCAGGTAGACCGCGCGACCTGATACGGCATCAGGCGTGGCTGTGAAATCTTGCCCCGTGACGTTCGCATTCACGCTGATCGTGCGGACAGGCGGGTTGAAGCTATAGCCACTGCGCGTAGGTGTGAACGTGTAGCTGCCGGCGGGTAGGTTACTCAGGGTATAGTTGCCATTGGGATCGGTCGTGGCAGTGTGCGTGCCATCGGAAATGGTCACGTTGGCTACGCCATTCCCGTCGTTGTCGGTCACCTGTCCACTGACGCTGTAGGTCGGCGGTGGGGGTGGGGTGGTACAACTGGCGGTGAAGTTCGGCATGGTTGCATTCGGTGGCACGGTCACAGATCGGGATGCTGGGCTGAAGGTGCAACCGGCTGCCGTAGGTGTGAACGTGTAGCTGCCAGCGGGTAGGTTACTCAGGGTATAGTTGCCATTGGGATCGGTCGTGGCAGTGTACGTGCCATCGGAAATGGTCACGTTGGCTACGCCATTCCCG
>CALANA010000134.1 GCA_937925925.1 uncultured Chloroflexales bacterium
TAAATCAGACCAGATAAACGAGGTGTTTATGGCCGGTCAATATGCGATACTGTACCGCCACGCACGCGAGGCACTCGAAATTGAAGCCGAGAGTCGGCTGGGCCGTGCGCTCACCGCCCGTGAACGCAATTTGTTCCGCAACTGTGGCACGCTGACGATGCTGGAAGAGTTAGGGATGATCGTTTTTTATGCCCAGGATGCCGAAGAGTTGTCGGCAAAACTGGCCGCTCTGTCGATGGATGGGCGCTTCAAGCTGGCGCTGCAGGAACTGACACTGCGTCTACAGCAACACCTTGCTCGTTCTTTAACTCCCAGCGAACAGCAGCAGCTCCAGGCACTGGGCAACATCGAGGAGTTGTGGTTGCTCGAAGAACGCCTGAAAGATGCCCCACAGCCAGCGCGTGAGTCGCTATTGCAAACGCTCTTGTTGTCGGCATAACATACCGGTAGACCTACCAGGTCATCGCTCTCACGTGCAGGTTTCTTTGGCGCATCGCGTTGGAATGCGGCGTGGAGGGGTACTCCTCGTAGGTGCTTCGCCGGGTCGTCTGGTGCATTGGGACGCGACAGAGGCAGGCATAAGACCACCAGAGCCGTGACCTCCAGGGAGCGCAACCTGTCGGGACGGGTTCGTTCGGTAGGCGGTCTCCCGACGCTGGAGCGCATATGGAACGGCTACATCAGTTGTGAAGACCCGGAGTCCCGGCTGTCGCCTGGGTATCGCTCCGTCCCGGCTTCAGCCGGGACTCCACGCAGACCCCACGCGGCTGATCCCGGCTGCAGCCGGGACTCCACGCGACTGATCCCGGCTGCAGCCGGGACTTCACGCGGACTATTGCCAGAGGTTGATCCCGGCTTCAGCCGGGACTCCACGATGATAGTTGAGGCTGATCCCGGCTTCAGCCGGGACTCCACGATGATAATTGAGGCTGATCCCGGCGAAAGCCGGGACTCCACGGTGATAATTGAGGCTTGCTCTATCAAGGCTGCTCTGTTTGCGTTGTACCGCCTTTAGTTGATCCACGCGCTTCGGCTTCTGCCGTTGGTGATGGAGATGCCAGCGGCGTGTCGGTCGGTGGCAGGGGCGTGATGGTTGGTGTGAGTGGCGTGTCAGTCGGTGCCAGCGGTGTACTCGTTGGCAGAGCGGGTGTGCTTGCACTCTCCTCAGCGGTCACGATCACCTCTTGCAGCGTGATCCACTCACTGGCATGACAGGCATTATCGACTGCCTGCGCCCGTAGCACATAGTGCCCCGGTGCCATGCCCGGCACCTTGACGGCTGGTTTTTCGCTGAACCAGTCCGACGTGCCCTCACGCTCTGTTCCCAGATAGATCTTATAGCCTGCAATTCCTGACCCCTCACCATCATCGGCCGGGTTCCAGGACAGGTTCAGCGGCGTGCCGGCTGGATACGTTCTGGTGGGTGTTACGGACGGTGCGGCAAACGTGGGTGGCGTGGTGTCCAGGCCCACTGGCCCAAATGTTGCCAGGGTCTGCACGTTGTTGTGATCCCAGGCACGGACATACAGGGTATGCATACCATCACCCTCCCAGCTCAACTGCACATAGCCAGTGTCGCCTTCAAATTTGGGATCATCGCCGCCTGGATCGCGGTTAAACGTCTGACTAAAGCCCCGGACGCGCCGGTTATCGGTGATCGTGAAGTCAATCCGCTGGTCTTCACAATACCAGGTACCCGGTTCAGCATCGCTCTGGAAATGCACTTCGGGCGGGATCGTATCCGGCTCGGCGCGGGCGACCAGAACCGTACCACGATGCTGATTGCAGCCGGTCTTATCGCGCAGGCTATAGCCGTCGGCAAAATCCAATTCCAGCGAGGTGCGATTGTAGGCACCTGGATCGGGAGCATAGAAGAAGGTAAAGTGCAGATGGGGCATACTGGTGCCCACACTCCCCGCACGCCCGATCACCTCACCCTGGCGCACAGCCAGACCACGCCGGGTGGTAATCACCTGTTGCAAGTGGGTGTACATGGTGTAATAGCCATGGCCGTGGGCAATGATCAACGTGCCGGTGCTGCCTTGCCAGACAAAGGTGGTTCCATCGGCGGCAGCACGGATCGGGGCACCAGTCGTGGAGCCATCGAGATTTACCAGATCGAGTGAGCGGGCCTGGGTACCAACATGCGAGCCGCATTGGAAGCCCTGGGTGATTTGCCAGCGTTCTCCTATCGGGGTAGGCAGCCAGAGTTGCGGAGCGCGAGCCAGGACGGGTGTGGGCGGCGGGCCAAAGACAGACAGTACCAGAATGACATTCCAGATAACGACCAGAGCCAGCACGATCAATGGACGGCGCAAAACAGGGCGCAAGGTCATACAAGGACCTCCTTATTGGTTTTTATTGACAGGAGTTACGCAGTCGCTCAAACAAAACGTTCCTTCGACTACGCTCAGAGCTTGCCCCATTCGACTGCGCTCAGGGCAAGCTCTGAGCGCAGTCGAACGGGACAAGCTTTTTCGCCTTCGGCAGAGTGGATGACCCACCGCGTAATACCAGTCTGGATTCAAAGGGGCAACGTGTACCCTGCCCATGTCATTCTGAGCGGAACGCAGTGGAGCGAAGAATCTCCCACCTCAGAGCCTGAGACTCTTCCGAGCGCTGCGCTTCGTTCCAGGTACCATCTGCCCATTGGTTGCCGCATTCAGGGCAAATTCGCATAACTTCTATTATTAATGACAATAGAGCTTTCAACGCCAACCGGGGCGCGAAAGAGGACACCCATCCCCAATGAACTATCAACCGGGATAGTACACGTTAACGAGTTACCTTTGTGTGTGCCCGCAGAGCTTACCACGGTGGGAACTGGTTGTCAAATCGTTGAAACCACAACCTGGGTACCTGCCGCGTATATCGTGACTTTACGTTATGTTAACGATTTCTTAAAAAACGCTTGACGATTTGTTAATCCAGATCACCTACAGTGTATCCTGGTTCTAGAAAACAATCAGCACACAAAGCTAGAGAGAATGCTCAACCGGGCGTGGCATGTTCGTGCTACGCTTGATTGGTTTTACGTCCTACTCTACTAATACCGTAGGGTAGTCTGTATTATGCAGGACTTACGCCGTGGTATGGTCAGCTCGCCTTTTCGCCGGAGTTTACCCCGTTCGACTGCGCTCAGAGCCTGGTGTTCCCGCGAACGCGTACGTTCTGTTATACCTGTTTACCCATGGAGAATTATGGCAGTCCAGGTAACACTACGCACAAAACCGGTTTCACGCGACGAATGGCGTGAACGTTTATTGTTTCTCGCTTTCCTCGGCCCCAACGTATTGCTCTTCGCCATTTTTACCTACTGGCCGCTTGTGTATAACGTCTATCTCAGTTTTGTCAGTTGGAACTTTATCCGCCCGGAGAAGCGCTGGGTCGGATTGGCGAATTATACGCGTGTTCTGGGCGATGCGCAGTTTCACCTGATCTTTATGAATACGGTAGTCTTTACCGTTGCCTCGGTGGGTCTGACATTATTGATCGGATTGGGGTTGGCGCTGCTGATCAATCAGCCGTTGCACGGGCGGAATGGGGTGCGAGCGATTGTTTTCTCACCGGTCATTCTCTCCGGGGCAGCGATTGGTGTGGTGTGGGTGTATATTTTCGATCCACGCTATGGACTACTCAGTGAAATTCTGGGCTTTATTGGTATACGTTCGCCCAACTGGTTACTCGATCCGGCCTGGGCCATGTCAGCTCTGATTATCGTCTATGTATGGAAAAACCTGGGCTATTCGGTAGTGATTTTTTTGGCAGGACTACAGGGTATTCCACGTGAATTGTATGAAGCGGCACGCGTCGATGGGGCCAGTGTCTGGGCGCGTTTCTGGCATGTGACGTTGCCGGGTCTCTCACCGGTTTTGTTTTTCCTGTCGGTAACAAGTATTCTGGCCTGTTTTCAGGCATTCGACATTATCAAGGTCATGACCAACGGCGGGCCGGTCAATGCCACCAACACCTTGATTTTCCACCTGTACGAACTGGGGTTTGTGGCCTTTAATGCTGGCCGGGCCGGGGTGGTGGCGGTCGTGTTATTTTTGTTGATGTTGATCCTGACCGTTATTCAGATTCGCTTCCTGGAAGGACGGGTGCATTACGAATAGTTGTTGGGCAGCTTGAAGTAGCTTATACCGTTTCGACTTGAATCTTCCGCATGTGCTTGCCATTCGTCCTCCAACGGGACTACGTCGCGGCGGGTGTGCGGGGGCCGCAGGCCCCCGCACCCGAAAGGGGATTTTGGCGTAGGGGCGTTGCATACAACGCCTCTACACCCCGCGACAGCTCTTTCCAGGGGAAGTCTCGTTGTCGTATGAGCAAGCGTAAGACTGACCAGAGGATGCGGAAAGTCGACGTCACATTGGTATTATGCATGCGGAACGAGGAGACACGATGGCTTTGACCGATGATGTTGTGATTGCCCAGCCCCAGACTACCACGGCAAGCTGGCGCAGGCGTTCGTTGCTGTGGCAGGTAGCCGGGTATCTCGCCATGGCGATCGTGGTGCTGGTCATTGGGATGCCGGTCTACTGGACGGTCGTCGCCTCGTTCAAGGAGTCGCGTGAGATTTATACAATTCCACCCACCTGGTGGCCCGAAGCGCCAACTCTGGCAAACTATGTGCGTGCATGGAACGCGGCCCCCTTCGGACGCTACTACATCAACAGCTTGATTACCACCATTGGCTCAACGGCCATCAAGGTGGTCTTTGCTGTTTTCTCGGCCTATGCGCTGGTTTTTCTGCGCTTCCCGCGCAAGGATCTGGTTTTTCTGTTCTTGCTGGCAGCCCTGATGGTACCACGTGAGATCACTATTATTCCCAACTATATAACTGTTGGTAGCCTGGGGTGGATTAATACCTATCAGGGTATCGTTATCCCTGGCGCAGCCGTCGCCTATGGTACCTTCTTGCTGCGGCAATATTTTCGCACGCTCCCACGGGAGGTACTGGAAGCAGCGCGGGTTGATGGTGCTGGTCATTTACGCATCCTCTGGAGTGTCGTGTTGCCTATGTCGCAACCGGCCGTGGTGACAATGACCCTTCTGGCGCTGGTGGATAAGTGGAATGATTTCTTATGGCCGCTGATTATCACCAATACCGCAGATATGCGCGTATTGCCGATCGGGATTTTCTGGTTGTTAGATCAGGAAGGGGTGATCAACTGGGGTGTGGTGATGGCCGGTACATTGTTTGTGATGCTGCCGATGCTGCTGGTTTTCCTATGGGCCCAACGCTATATCGTCGAAGGCATTGCAAGTGGGGCGGTGAAAGGATAGCCATGATAGGACTTACGCCGTTGTCCATCACCCCATGGGTCTCGCCGGAGTTTACCCTGAGCGGAGCCGAATGGGGCAGCGTGGTACTTTTCCTATTTTTTGCTCCAACTTTTCGCCTACGGCGAAAAGTTGGAGCAAAAAGCTGTCGCAGGTGAAAAAGATATGAAATTCAAGTAACCGCGTAAGTTCTGCATGATATGTTGCATGATATGTATAGTAGAGAGTACAGAAAGGAAACGAAACTGCTATGGATAGACAGATCACCCGACGTGAATTCTTGCGGGGAGTGGCAGCGGGGAGTGGCGTGGCGTTACTGGCAGCCTGTGGTGGTGGCGATACTCCGGCTGCGCAGGATACCAACACGCCCGTGCCTGCTGATGGTGCGACGACGGCTCCCGCGCAGGTGGGGGGGACTGGATCAACGGTCAATATCACCTATTGGGGTTCATTTAGCGACGTGCTGGGCGAGGCCGAGCGGGCAATGGTCGAGTCATTCAATACATCGCAGCAAGACGTGGTCGTGGAATACCAGTATCAGGGCAGTTATGAAGACACGGCGCAGAAGTTTACCGCGGCGCTCCAGGCACAGGCTATCCCAGACGTGATCTTGCTATCCGATGTATGGTGGTTCAAGTTCTATCTGGCGCAGGCGATCGCACCGCTAGATGAGCTGGCGGCGCAGGCTGGCGTCGATTTTAGCGACTATCAGCCCGTGTTGCTCAACGAAGGCATGCGCGATGGCGTCCATTATTGGATACCGTTTGCGCGTAGCACACCCCTGTTCTACTATAACAAGGAGATCTGGGCCGAGGTAGGGTTGCCGGAGCGGGCACCCCAGACCTGGGACGAGTTTGGCGAGTGGGCGCCCCAACTGGTGCAGCGTAATGGTGACACCATGACCCGCGCGGCATATGTACATCCGGGTGCAGCCAGTTATATTGCCTGGCTATTCCAGGGGGTGATCTGGCAGTTTGGTGGCCGGTACTCAACACCAGAGTTTGAAATTACGCTCAATGAACCGGATAGCATCCGGGCGGCACAGTTCTTTAGCGATACGGTGAACGAATATCGTTGGGCAATGCACTCGACCGACATTAACCGCGAATTTATCGGTGGGCAGGCCGCGAGTATGATGGCTTCTACCGGTGCGCTGGCTGGTATTGAGCGCAATGCGCCGTTTGAGGTCGGGGTGGGTTTCTTGCCCGAAGAACGCGCCTTTGGTTGTCCCACTGGCGGTGCTGGCCTGGCCATTCCAGCGGGTGCCTCGGCAGAAAAGCAGCAAGCGGCGATGGCATTTATTGCCTTTGCCACCAGTACCGATGGTACGATTACCTGGTCACAGAGTACGGGCTATATGCCAGTGCGCGTTAGTGCGGTAAACGATCCGAAAATGCAGACATTTTTTGAAGAGAGACCTAATTTCCGCACAGCGGTCGAGCAGTTGCCAAAAACGCGGGCACAGGATGCAGCGCGGGTATTTATTCCCAACGGCGACCAGATTATTGGCCGCGGTCTGGAGCGAATTGTGATCAACCGTGAGGACATTGAGCGCGTCTGGCAAGACGTGACAGTAGAGCTAGAAGAAGGTGCCGCCCCGGTGCTGGAAGATCTGGAGGCGTTGCGGGCATAAGAACCTGGCTGAAAAGGGGACATGTGCGCCTACCACACGCAAGCTACGTGGCAGGTAGTCCCCTTTTTCAGCCCGGCAACAGGTTCTCTGTGTATCCAGTTGTGGCCCCTGGTGCCGTTGGCACCAGGTTACCATTCCTGGTGCCGCTGTTCCGCATCAGTACCAGTAATCGCTCAACGCCCCATTGCTTCTATACTGCGTCGAGTGGTGTGATCTCTAGATAAACCCGTTCCGTTACCACACGCCGTAGCTTCAAAAAAAACTCAAAGCCCTTTTTGATCCAGCCATATTTGCGATCCAGTGCCTGATTAGCCACCTCGCCTTCAGCATCGGACAGAATACGCGCCACGGCGGGCACCTCTGGCCCCAATGGTTTTCCTCGCGCTGTGCAGGGTGCAAGCAGTATCTGTGGGTTGTTACGAATACGTTTGATCTTGCCCGAGTTGCGCTCGGTCATAACATACAGCTTGCCGTTCTCTTCGGCAAACCAGATGGGCGTAACAACGGCTTTGCCCGTTTTGCGAAAGGTCGTAAGATTCGCGTATTGATGCCCACGCAAAGTCGGAAAGGCTAACGCAGTATCCGGCTGTGTCATCGTTGTCTCCTCTCTTCTTCTGTATCACGGTCGCTCTCGATTTGCACGACTACGAAGCTCACAAACGGCAATATACCACAACGGACGCCCTGGGATGACGGTTTCAGTGTTTCTGTGCCCTCTGCGTCTGCTATGGCAAAAAAGTCTCGTTATAAGCAATCCTCCATCAGTTGTGAAGCACCGGAGTCCCGGCTTGAGCCTGGGTAACGCTCTGTCCAGGC
>CALANA010000135.1 GCA_937925925.1 uncultured Chloroflexales bacterium
GCACGATGCTTCGCTCCGCACGATGCTGCGCTCCGCACGATGCTGCGCTCCGCACGATGCTGCGCTGCGCTCAGCATGACAACGCGCTGCGCACGATGCTGCGCTCCGCAAGATGCTTCGCTGCGCAAGATGCTTCGCTGCGCTCAGCATGACAACGCGCTGCGCACGATGCTGCGCTCCGCACGATGCGGCGCTGCGCTCAGCATGACCAAACCCTGGAGCTATTTCCGTCATCGTGTACTAGTAGCGCACCTGCACGGGGGTACCAACCGGTGCCCAGTTGTAGACCCAGGCAGCGGCCCACAGCGGCAGGTTGATACAGCCGTGACTAAGACGCACGCCGGAGCCGAAGGCATTGTGCCAGTAGGTACCATGCATGGCAACATCGCCATGGATATACATTGCATGCGGCACATTCGGCACACGGTAGGACTCGCCGCCCAGGTTGCCGCTCATCGTCTGTGAGGGTACCTTCGCATAAATTGCAAAGTTGCCAGCCGGGGTGTTAAAGCCATCTCTGCCCGTCGTGACCGGGGCATCAAAAACGATGGTAGTGCCTTCATAGGCATACAACCACTGCTGGCTGATATTGACCACAATTGACTTACGTCCACCACCAGAGGCAGGTGCGGGTGCAACCACCATGGGTTGCGCCATAGGGTCAACAGGCTGTTGCGCTGGGGTAGGGAGGCCAGCAGGTGCTGTGGGTGGTGGTGCAGGTACGGCGGTTGGTACCGGCGTAGGTAGCGGTGTGGGGGTATTCACCAGGAGTACCGGTTCAGCCGGTGCTGGAATCGTCGCCGTATCATACCCGCGCAGGAGCGCCAGGTCGCGGCCCAGGTTGCTGATGCGCACATCAGCAGATGGTGTGCTGGCAGATGGATCATACTCCAGGCGTCCACGCTCAAAGTATTGTACCAGCAGCACCTGATGACCGATGTATTCCCAGAGCGGCGCACTGATCGGATAGCCAAACGCCGTCAGTCCATCATGATCTTCCCAGAATGCCAGGAAGGGGGCGCTCAAGGTGTAGCCGGTAGCCATCAACAGACGCTCGGTTGCATCATCAATAATAGGGTCAGGATCTGCTGGATCGAACGTGCGCCAGAGTGCCTCGGCATAGTCGGCCCCAATCCGGCCGCGCAAAATAGTGCCATCATGAAGCTCAGGGTGGTATTCGAGGCGTCCCCGTTCAAAGTACTGAACGGGAATACCAGCTTCGTCCAGTACCTCAGTCACGGGCAGGCCGAGCAGGTATTCGCCGTCGTGGTCACGCCAGTAAGACAGGAAGCCATACGTGTCATCAACAGTGTGGCCGGTAGCCGCAAACCAGTGGGTCTGTTCATTGGCGTGTAGGGGGTGGGCCAGTATGCCCAACATAAGCAGTAGCCCGGGCAGCAGGCAGAGAGTTCCAATCCGTATCGATCGGTGGAGGAACAGGTTTTTCATTCTTTGCGCTCCTTGCATCCGTTTCGAGGGCGTTTGAGGAGATTATTGCTTATTATAGCGCCGACATGCAGAAAATGCAAAGCCGCGTAAGGTGTCTGTAGGAACCAATTCAGGTGGTGCAGCTTTCTGTCCCCTATTCAGCGTAAGGCGTTTCGGAAGCACACAAAGCGCGGCTTTGCGGCGCATTGCGGGCGATGCAGGCGATGTGGACATTGCAGGCAATGCGGTTCAATGGATGGGCATTGCGGGCAATGGCGGGCAATGGCGGCATTGTGGAGCGCTGCGGGCACCCACAAGAGGTGCCCCTACAATCATGGCATGCGCATTGCCCCGCAACGAGTGCGATGATCCCCATGATTGTCGTTGCCCAGCAATGGGACGCTGCGGCGATGCGGACGATGCACGTCGATATGGGGCGACGGGAAGCATAACCCTGTATCAACCAAACGTTATCCCCGGCGTACCTGTTCACACTTGGGGTACCACGCACCCCTGGGTGCGAAAGTGGGACGCACTCCATCGGGCACGCGAGGGCAAGATGCCCTCGCTCCCAGGAGAAGGGTGAACACGTACTCACCAGCGCTCACTGGCATCCCCTGATGAGATATGGTACCATGTCAGTCCTGATCATACGTGAATAGTAAAGAGGGTGATACTTTATGCAAGACTTACAGAGCGATTTAGAACTGCTGCGTAGCCGATTTGACGCTATTCGGAGGCATCTTTGACTTGCCGGGCAAACAGCAAGAGATCGAGCGCCTGGAACAGCGCGCCGCTGATCCCGCGTTCTGGAGTGATCAACGCGAGGCCCAGGGCGCAATGCAACGCCTGACGCGGCTGAAACAGGAGGTTGAGCGCTGGCAAAGATTGGGCGTACAGCTTGCCAACCTGACCGAATTGCTGGAACTGGCAGCGCTGGAAGATGATCCGTCACTCTATGATGACTTGCGGGCTGAGATCCATATCGCCGGGAACGAGTTAGAACAGGGGGAACTGGCGCTCTTGCTCAATGGCAACTATGATGATCGTGATGCGTTTCTCTCGGTGCAGGCCGGGATGGGCGGGACGGATGCCCAGGATTGGGCCGAAATGCTGTTGCGGATGTATGTCCGTTGGGCAGAGACACGGGGTTATCAGGTCAACGTGGTGGATGAAAGTGCTGGTGATGAAGCTGGTATTAAGAGTGCCACGCTGGAACTACGCGGGCCATACGCCTACGGGTATGCCAAAGCGGAGGCCGGGGTGCATCGCTTGATTCGCCTGTCGCCGTTTAACTCGGCCCACACACGCCAGACATCGTTTGCGCGGGTCGAGGTGATGCCCGAAGTGGATGATGCGCCAGAGGTGGTCATCAATCCCGATGACTTGCGGATTGATGTCTATCGCAGTGGTGGTCATGGCGGCCAGGGCGTAAACACCACTGACTCAGCCGTGCGTCTAACGCATCTGCCAACCGGTATTATCGTGAGTTGTCAGAATGAACGCTCACAGTTGCAGAATCGAGAGACCGCAATGCGGGTGCTGCGTGGACGGTTATTGGAGCAGGAGTTGCAGCGCCAGCGTGAAGAGCGGTTACGGTTGCGTGGTGAGTATCGCAAGGCCGATTTTGGAAGTCAGATGCGCACCTACTACCTGCATCCCTCGACACTCGTCAAAGATCATCGTACCGATGTCGAAACCAGCAATGTGCAGGCGGTACTGGATGGCGATATTGATCCTTTTATTGAGGCGTATCTGCGCTGGAGTATGAGTGACGAAACATAGAAATATGAGGTCATGGAAGTCAAATTTACCCCCTGGCGCCTGGCATATATCAAAAAGAGCGACACCCCGCCGGAGGCGGGGTGTGTGCTGTGTTCCATCCACCAGGCGGATCCGGCGCACGATGCCGAGAACCTGTTACTGTATCGTGGCCGGTTATGTTATGTGGTGCAGAATCTCTATCCCTATAATACCGGCCACTTGATGGTCGTGCCATACGCGCATACGGCAGATCTTCCAGGACTGCCAGAAGCAACGGCCCAGGAACTTTTTCGTCTGACGCGGGTCTGTGTAGCGCTGTTACATGCTGAATATCAGCCGCATGGGGTGAATGTGGGCATGAATATTGGGCGCGCCGCTGGTGCTGGTATTGATGCGCACCTGCATATGCATGTTGTACCGCGTTGGAACGGTGATACCAATTTTATGCCCCTGATTGGCGGAGTTAAGCTGGTGCCAGAGGAGTTGAGTCAGACGTATGCCCGGTTGCATCCGCGATTTCTGCAATGGAGCGCTGGTGTGGAAGCTGGCGTTGAATAATGTCTGGCTTTAGCTTAACGCAGTCTCAATCAATCTGACGAGATAATCAACCTCAAATGGCTTATGAATAATAACCGCCCCTTCAGCTTCAAGGTCGGCGAACCAGGGCTTGCGATTGAGCGCGGTCATAATAATGATCGGAATACCATCATCCTGAAGCCGACCTTTGATATGCTGAAAAACCTCCACGCCATCCATATTGGGCATCATAATATCGCACAAGACCAGCCGGGGGGTTAGATGTTCTAGTTGCCGCAACCCATCGCGGCCATCGTTGGCCAGCACCACATCATAGCCCGCATCGCGTAGGGCAAACTCGATCACCTTCTGTAAGGCGAGGTCATCATCCATAATAAAAATAGTCCCGTTTGGTTGTGTCATAGCATTCACTCTGACTCCTCAGTATTTTTGCCACGGTATCAGCGACCAACGCATAGTATCGTGGATGTAAGCTGGTTGTGCCCGTCAAGACTTGATACCAGTGACGATACCTGTTCTATTTCATGCTTTGCCAGCTCGTATGATTTTGGCATTATACCAGAGGATGCGAGGAGGCGAGGATGGGAGGAGGCGACGAGGCAACGAGGCGACGAGGTGGCGAGGTGACGAGGCGGCGAGGCGAGGCGGGGAGGAGGGGACGAGGCGACGAGGCGACGAGGCGACCAGTCCGGTGCTTCCTGTTACCTGTCACCTATCTGGCGTATGGTGCGTGAGCTGAACAGGCTTAATTCCCGTCGAGCGAGACCAGCCAGCTCGCCTCACCAAAGGGTTGCTCTTTGAGGCGTACCAGCAATGAAGGGGCATTCTGGCTGACACCACGGGGCACGATGGCCTGCCCCTGTCCAGTGCTTGCTGGCTCGACGCGCACTTCAGCAGGTTGTGATTTGTTGTCGGCAATGCTATATTCGTTGCCAAACGGGTCACGAATAGTAATGTTATCGCTCTGTAAGGGCAGTGTGACAGGCGCATCGCTGTTGTTCCGCACACTCCAGAGCAGCGTAATCTGGTTCTGACAATAGACGACCTGTTCAAGGGTTACGACCACTTCTGGCTCCATGCCGGCGATGACCCCATCGACCCCCACGCTGATCCAGCGTTGGGACGGTGCATCCCAGCGCTTGCCCACCGATTGAAATCCCGACCAGACACACCCGTTGCCAGGCGCTATGCCACCACCCAGTATGCCTCCTGCTGCCGAACTGGTGACATTGATTGGCGGCTGGGACAGGAGGAGCGGTTGATCGATGAACGCAATTCCTTCGACTTGAGGCCAACGAATAAGCATGATAACCAGTAGCACTGCCAGCAGCGCTGTGCCGAGCATGAGCCATGGAGCAGGTGTGCGCAATGCGGCACCAAACCGCGTCAGCGGCGATAGGCGGGTGTCTACTGCTGTTGATGGTTCGGCTGGAACTGGTGGTGGCAGAGCTGGCGGCGGTGGCACGGTTTCTGGAATACTGTTCCAGTTTGGCAGTACCCCCTGTAGTAGATCGTTGATCTCTTGCCAGCGGGTGCAGCGGAGTATGCTGGGAATTTTGAGCATCTCCTCGTCAGTCAATTCAATATCTGTTGAACATTCGGTAACCAGAAAGGTTGGTAACTCATCAAAGCCCTTGATATCAACTTTCCAATCCAGTTCGACATCAGATCCTGGTTCAAGCGTGGGAACAATGACGATCACCCGTTTACATGCACGGAAATTCATTGTATCAGCTTTGTGGGCCGAGAGAAAATCAGCGCGATGCTCATTCAGAAAATTAATAAAGCTGTAGTAATACGAAACAACCTGGTTGTACGGATTTTTACGACCGGGATTCAAGCGCTTGCGCGAACCATCAGGGTTTTCAATATACCAGTGCCCATTCACGCCGCCAAAAATTTTTCCGTCACAGTGTTTCAATTCGATGATAAAGATCGCATCCTGTTTGATAATGACCAGGTCAATCGTGCGCCCACCGACATTAAAGTTCGCCAGGATGAGATAGAGGCCATCGAGTCGCTCCAGCCCGTTAGAAAGAGCGACAATAGCGCGTCGTTCGTTGGGATTTTCGGGTTTCTCACCAATCCATACTTGAACAGCCATATCTGCCTCCACCGTGTAACTCGTCAGGCCGTCTCGTCCAATGCCAGCGTTTTGCGCAACTCGATGAGCTGATCGCGCAGGGCGGCGGCCTTTTCAAACGCGAGATCCCGTGCAGCCTGCTTCATCTGTTTTTCGAGATCTTTGATCAAGCGCAGCAGTTCGTCACGCGGCAGAGGCATTGTACCAACGCCACTTCCGGTCGTATGTACTTCATACGCCACACGTTCCTCGGAGACACGATGCAGTCGACTGGTGAGATCACGGACTTCCTTGATAATACCGACCGGGGTGATGTTATGGCGCTGGTTATAGGCATGCTGAATGTCGCGTCGGCGTTGTGTTTCCTGGATTGCGGCATGCATGGAGCGCGTTACGGTATCGGCATACATGATCACCGTACCTTCAATATGCCGCGCCGCACGCCCGATAATCTGGATGAGCGAAGTCTCGGAGCGCAGGTAGCCCTCTTTGTCGGCATCAAGAATCGCAACCAGTGACACTTCTGGGAGATCCAGCCCCTCGCGCAAGAGATTGATGCCAACGACAATATCATACACTCCCAACCGTAGATCGCGTAAAATTTCCACCCGCTCAATCGTGTCGATATCGGCATGCACATAGTGGGTACGCAGGCCCAGCTCTTTGAGATAGTCCGCCAGATCTTCGGCCATACGTTTCGTCAGGGTCGTTACCAGGGTGCGTTGTCCTTTTGCCACCCGCTGCCGAATTTCGGCCACGAGATCATCAACCTGGCCAGCGGTAGGGCGCACGCTAATCAGCGGGTCAATCAGACCGGTGGGACGAATGATTTGTTCGACGATCTGCTGGCTGTGTTCGCGTTCGTATGGGCCGGGTGTGGCCGAGACATAGATGACCTGATGGATATGCTGCTCAAATTCGTCAAAGCGCAAGGGCCGGTTATCGAGGGCCGAGGGCAGGCGGAACCCGTATTCCACCAGGGTCTCTTTGCGCGAACGATCACCCAGATACATACCGCGCAACTGAGGCAAGGTCATATGGCTCTCATCAATAAACAGCAAGAAATCATCAGGGAAATAGTCTAGCAATGTCCAGGGTGTTTGCCCGGCTGCACGGCGATCCATATGCCGTGAATAATTTTCAATGCCGCTGCAATAGCCTGATTCGCCCAGCATTTCCAGGTCATACAGGGTGCGTTGCTTCAGGCGGGCAGCTTCAAGCGTTTTGCCCTGGGCCTCGAGTTCAGTCAGGCGGATGCCAAGTTCGTCCTGAATATCCTGAATGGCGAGACTGAGTTTCTCACGGGTGGTGACAAAGTGCTTGTTCGGGTAAATAGTGACATTGGAACGGTGGGAAAGTACTTCGCCGGTCAATGGATCGATCTCCAGGATGCGTTCAATATGATCCCCCCAGAATTCAATGCGTAGTGCGATCGCGCTATTGGCGGGCATGAGATCCAGCGTGTCGCCGCGCACCCGAAACGTTCCACGCTGGAAATCAATATCATTACGCTCGAACTGCATATCAATGAGTTGGCGTAACAGTTTGTCGCGCTTGCGCGATTCGCCAGCACGAAGCGAAACCACCATCTGGCCATAATCTTGTGGCGAGCCGAGGCCATAAATCGCCGAGACCGAGGCAACAATCAAGACATCCCGCCGGGTAAAGAGGGCCTGGGTTGCGGCGTGGCGCAGGCGGTCGATCTCTTCGTTGATACTGGCCTGCTTTTCAATATACAGATCCTTGCCAGGGACATAGGCTTCGGGCGTATACTCATCATAGTAGGAGATAAACATCTCCACTGCGGCAGCGGGTAAAAATTCGCGAAACTCGGCCCAGAGTTGCGAGACAAGAGTCTTATTATGCGCCAGTACGAGCGTTGGCCGTTGCACCTGGGCAACGATCCAGGCCATAACGGCTGTCTTGCCTGTACCGGTCGCACCCAGGAGGGTTTGATGTTTATACTGCTGGTTGATACCGGCGACGAGCCGGGCAATGGCTTCGGGTTGATCGCCAGTGGGTTGGTACGGCGCTTCAACTTGAAATGACATAGGTATGCCTATCTTGCAAGGATTCGTACAGACTGTAGCATGTGTGTCCAGAGCAGGCTGGTTTTGTTGCTCCAGCGTGGTCGCATGACCTATCTGGTCTGGATGTTTTGTATCACCTGGTCTGGACGAATTGCGTCGGAACGAACGGTTTAGCCTGGTCTACGGGTTGTTGATAGTCTTCATTATGTAACCGTTCAGGTGGGATGATTTGGAGGGGCAATGCCCCTCCAGGAGTTTCTTTTTCGGCCCGTTTTGGCGGCACAGGCACCAAAACGGGCTGAAAAGAGTGATTTGCGACCACAGGCCCCGCCCCTGCCAGGCAACGGTTCCTTGAACAGTTACGTTTTTACACCAATTTGACTTCGACCTTCCGCATCCGTTCGTCCGTCTTCCGCTTGCGCATACAACAACGAGACTGCCCCTGGAACGTAGAGGCGTTGCATGCAACGCCTCTATGCCGACATTGGGCGGGGGCCTGCGGCCCCCGCATCCCCACCGCGACGCAGGCTCGTGGGAGGACGAACGGCAAGCACATGCGGAAGGTTCAAGGCGAAACGGTATTATGTGTCGCTATGTCACATTCACGCTGGTTCAGGCACTATCTATGTGGGAAGGACAATTGCTTCCCGATGACCTGACAGTATGCGTGT
>CALANA010000136.1 GCA_937925925.1 uncultured Chloroflexales bacterium
GAAGCCGCGCCGCACCAGAAAGGGGATTTCGGTGTAGGGGCGTTGCATGCAACGCCTCTACGCCTCTCGCAATCTCTTTCCAGGGGAAGTTGCGTTGTCACGTGAACACCACGTTCCTTCGACGACGCTCAGAGCTTGCCCCGTTCGACTGCGCTCAGGGCAAGCTCTGAGCGTCGTCGAAGGGGTACACTCCGGCGAAAAGGCGAGGTGACCAGACCACCGCGTACGTCCTGAGACAGATGGGGTAGTCAAGTCACAAAATTGGCACTCAGGAGATTATCCTTGCCCTTCAGCGCTGAGTCCATCCTCTGGCGTTGGTAAGCCCATCAGTTTCATCAGCATAAGCGCATTGGTCGAGGGCGCGATGCCGGGTCGTAGCCGGTAGTCAAACGACATGACTGGCTGCCCGTCGCGCTCCGTCACGGTTTCGGTAAAGTAGACCTTGTGGCTATGTGCTTCGAGGTCGGGACTGTTCGCCAGCGTCAGGTCGTGGGTCGAGACCATGCCCAGCGCCTCCTGTTGCAGCAGATGCCGAATGATCTGCCGGGCGGCGATCTGGCGCTCGGTGGTATTGGTGCCGTGCAAGATTTCATCGAGCAGGAAGAGTGTTACTCGCTCGCCGCTGGATCGGGTTGCCTGCGCCAGGTCGATGACTTGCTTCAGGCGCATAATCTCGGCCATAAAATAGGACACGCCCTGCAACAGCGAGTCCTGCACCCGGATGCTGGTGGCCAGCATCAGCGGTGGCAGGCGCATGTGTGTGGCACAGACCGGCGCACCCGCCTGGGCCAGCACCACATTCACGCCCACCGCACGTAGCAGCGTACTCTTGCCCGACATATTCGAGCCAGTTACGAGTACAAATTGCCCCACCGGGCCAACCGTGACATCGTTCGGGACACGGGTGTCGTCTGGCAGCAGCGGATGCCCGATGCCCTGCGCCCGCAGCGGTGCATCCAGTGTACTGAAAGACGGAAAAATCCAGTCGGGATGGTCATAATGCAGGGTTGCCAGCGCCGCCAGTGCCTCATATTCGCTCAACGCCTGCAACCACGTCCGCAAGCGTGTGCCGACCTGCGCTTGCCAGCCTTCCAGCAGCCAGATCAGATGAAAGCCGCCGAGCGTGATAATCTGAATTGGCAGATACAACACCGATTTGCGCAGGTCGGTGAATGCTATCAGCACGCTCAGACGATAGAGCCAGTCACCCGCTCGCCGCTCGCTGGCCGCGAGTGACTGCTGGATCTGTTGCAACAGCGGCGCTATTATCGGTTGTTCGGCCACCAGGTTAAACAGGTCGCCATAGGCCCGCACCGCCTGCTGCCGCGCCATGAGCAGATCGAACACGCTGCTCAACTGGCGGCGGCAGGCCAGGGTGAGCAGGCCATTGATTGCCAGCAGCAGCAGCCACAGCGCCGAGGTGGTTTGCAAGGCCAACTGCGCCACCCCGGTGCCAACGGTGATCAGCGTCAGCAGCCGCGTCAGCCAGAGCAAGCGCGGCTGCGTCCGTAGCCAGAGCGGGCTTTCGGCCCATGCCAGCAGTTGCTCATAGTGCGTGTGTTCGGTGTCGATCCGCCGCCCGGCCAGCGCCAGTTGATCGCGGAAATCAATCAGTGGAGCCAATTCAGCCACAGCCGTCTGACGCTGCTGAATGGTGGCGGGCGCGGCGGGATGTAGCAGCCAGTCCTGCAAGGTACGCTGACCGCCCGCCTCGCCGGTGCTGTTCAGCAGGTGTAGCAGCGAGCCATACCCCAGCAGATCAAGATCAGTGGCTATAGCTGGTGTAGCGGCGGTCGTGGGCGGCTGGCGCAGCGGCAAAGCGTTCCAGTCGCGTTGCAGGCGTTGTAATCCCTCGGCGTTGAGCGCTTGCAGGGTGGTGTAGCGCTCGCGCCGCCACTTCAGGCGCTCATGATAGACGATGGCGACCACAAAGCTTAGCGCCAGCGCCCCCGCCAGCCAGAATAGCCAGAGCGGGCCACGCCAGATTGCCACACCTAGCGCAGCGAAGGCGGCCACACTCAGCAGCAAGCGCAGGTTTGCCACCTGATTCCAGCGGCGGTCATAGGCTACCGCCTGCGCTCCAAAATCAGCTACCCGTTGCCGATACACCTCCGCGATAGCCGTCGTTGGCCCGGTCGTGGATGGTGGGGATGATGGAGTTGGCGCTTCCTGGATAAAAGAGTAGACGGTCATTGGTGTCCTTTATTGATTGCAGTGAGATGGGAAGGTTCCCTGAACATTGGCTCATGGTATCACGTCAGTGAGGATAGCGTATCTGCGCGACGTAGGGTACGGTGCGGGTAGGAGCTGGTGAACGCCTTGATGGAGGGGCTGCGCTGCCCGGACGCAGTCCAGCCTCTCAGATACGCGAGGGCCGCGCTTCAGCGACGCACTGCGCGTGTATTCCGCCCAGGCATCCTGTCCGGATCTGGTATAAAGGTATGACGCGGCTACGCCGAGTTCACCGGTGCGGCGGGAGGTGTGAGCCAGTGATCCAGATCATCCGCGCTGGTGAAATCCAGCAGCGCCTCGGCCAGTTGCAGGAGCCGGGGTGCATCCAGTTGCTGCACACGAGCGATCCGTTCGTCCGTGAGGGAGCCGCAGCGGCGGACAAGCTGACGCAGTACCAGTTCCAGTTGTCCCTCTTCGCGTCCCTCTTCGCGTCCCTCTTGATACCCTTCTCTCCGTCCCTCTTCGCGTAATTTGCGCATGATTGGCGTTTCGGGCAAGCCATAATCGCAGGTGATAATCTGTTCGGCCATGGTAGCTATCTCCTCATCGGAACATAACAAGAGTAATTCGGCCAGCAGTTGCTCGCGCTGTTCGCCGCTAGTTTCGTGGATGATCCGTCCCACTGCCTGCGGAATGGTCTGCTCCGGCTGGCGGATACGGGTCTGTCCGATCAGCGCCAGCAGCGCCGGGCGCTCCAGTTTAAGGAACTCCTCGCCATCGAGTTGCCAGAGATGCAGCACATCATAGCGCCAGGAGAGCCGCACCTGTCCATGCATGTCATAGCGCACATGCTGCCCGGTATCCTGGGCACCCGCGCCCCCCAGATAGAGGACAATACTGTGGATCACCATCTGGCGATAGGCCAGGATCAGGCGCGTGTCGTACTCTAGCAACCGCAACGGCATGGGCTTGTGGCTGCCTGGCCCCTGAAACTCAATGTGCAGGACGATCTCGCGCCCGTCGTCCAGGGTGATAAACAGTACCTGATCCGTATCAAGCGGATCAGGGGACGCGGTCAACTCATTGGGTCGAGTCGTCACACTTCGCACCGGCTGACCGAGCAACCAGGCCGCGAAATCGGTTGTCGCCAATGCAATCAGGCGTTTGAGCGGGTGATCCGTTTCGGCCATTGCAGGGTTCCTTTAATGTTTGGATAGCGGTTTGACTGGCTGCATTATAACACGGATTCGTATAAAACATAACGCTGATCTAGACTCGCACATCTGGACAACGGCTGGTCTTTGGTGTATTATACGTATGTTCCGTTGTTATTTGCGCAAATAGAGCATGAGCTTGTCCATTTTTACCAGGCCTGTCCCGGTGCAAGCGGAGGAAGATGTGCGTTCTGGCCCGGTAGCAACAGGGTGTACTGCCCACCGTGGCAGCGCCAGGTTGTGTTTGGATCAGCAGGAGTGATGACCTGGGATGGCCGAAAGCATTGGTAGCAACGTTGCTCAAGATACTCCGCCCACCCTGGCTGTTTTGCCTGTTGCGCCCCGGTCGCCGGATCTTCCCGCTGTATCGCCTGTCGACCCTGGCATGGCTGAGGGTATTCTGCTGGCCGTGTCTGCTGTGAGAGCCGCGGATGTCATCACTGCCGCCGACGAAGCAGCTATGATCGCATCGAACGATCCGTTCGATGGAATTCCGACGCTGCTGGCTCAGGCCTATGCTGCCATATTGGGGCCGTCAGTGGGCGTCCACACACCTGGCTCGCAATCGTCCACGATCATACCTGCGGGTACGCTGCCACTCTTTGCTCCGCTGTCTATGCTGACCCGTGAGCGTCTTGCCGCCGTATTCGTTCCCTCCCCAGCATATGCTGATCAACATCCGACCGACCTCGATCAGGCACCGCTCTGGATTGTTCACGGCCCGGCGCAGAGTGGCACTTCGGCGGCGGCCATGCATCTGGCACTACAGATGCAGCCAGACAGCGCATGCCCGATCCTGATTGGCCGGCGGCCAGCATTTGACGCCCAGATCCTGATCGACCAGCTTGCAAACGCGGTTGCAGTAGCGCCCACAGTGTGCATTATTGAGCAGGCGTTTACCACATCGGATGATCTGCACACGCTGCTTCCGGCGTTGCAGCGTCTGATCGCCACCCAACCATTGCGCCTGATCTTGACGACGCATCTGCCGGAAGAGTCTTTGCGCACCGGCAATGTGCCGCTGATCAGCACCGCCTGTCCCCTGGCACAAGAGCGGGAGGCGTGGATGCTGCGCATCTGGCACCAGCACGAGCAATTTTACGTGCAACGACAATTGATCACTGCCGCACAGAGCGACTTACTGCGTCAGGAGCAAAAGCGCCTGTTGCGCGATTATCTGCATAGCCCGGCGCAGATGAACCATTTCTGCGCTCGCTTGTATACGCTGCCAGTCACCGCCAGCGTGGACGATTTATATGCCCTGGCAGAACAGATCAGCCCGACCGACGCACACAGCATCCGTCGCTGGTTTGCCGCTTTGCCGTCCCATGTGCGCCTCTACGCCCTGCTGATCGGCCTGTTCCCGCACCTTCGATTGCCCGATCTCCACGACATCTACATCCGCATGGCGCAAGCTCTGCGCAGCGACGGCTGGCACGACCTGTGTGACCCGCGCACCACAGGCATGGTTGATCTGCTGGCGCTGGTTCACGCCGCGGCCGATGAGTGCCAGGTTCGCTTTTATGCACCGGCCCTGGCCGAGGAAGTCCAGGATCAGCTCGCTAACCATCAGCATCTGCTCTGGTCGGGCCTGAGTGCGGTCAGTATCGATCTGGTGGGTGCTTACCAGGGAGCAGGGAACGAGTTGCTGTGGCGGGCACTGGGGCATGCCTGGGGGCAGGTCGGCGGCAATCATCTGCCACGGCTGGCGGTGCTGCTCACAACACTGGCCCAACAGCCGGGTACGGGTGGAGTGATGGTCGCAGGTTATGCGCTGGCGGTGGTGTGCCAACGCGACCCGCTGGTCTATCCTTCGCTGGTGGCTCTGCTGCGCGGCTGGCTTGAGGCGGAAGATCCTGATCTGATCAGGGTCGCTCTGCACACAAGCTGGCCGCTCTACCAGGTGCTGTGTGCGTCTGATGCGCATGTGCCGCGCAATCTGCTGTGGGACGGGCTGGCGTCCCTGGCTGATCGGCTGCCCTGGCAGTCTGGCGATGGAGCATCTACGACGCTGGATCATGCCTGCGCTCTGCTGCATACGCTGCGGGCGCTGGCGCTGCACGATCCGGTCGATGCCACGCACCAGTTGCGGGCATGGATGACTGCCCAGAGCGGTCGCCGTGTGTGTGCCCAGGCTGCCGGGCGGTTACTGTATGCTGAACTGGCTGATGCACACTATCAGCCACTCAACCCGCGTTATATGCCCCTGCTCGATCTGTGTGGTTACCTGCTGGCGGCGGACGCGGCAACCCGGCACACGGTATTGGCGGCGCTCCTGGTCTGGATCGAGCAAGCAGAGTGGACAGCACCCATCCATACGACTCTGTTGCGCGTCCTGAATCGGATGGGGACGATCGAGCGCTGCCGGTTGCGGGACTGGTTCGTGACACACGAGGTTAGGCATCACGCGGACAAGGTGCAGCAGGTCGTCCATACGCTCATTGCTCGTTCCTATGCCCTGGATGGTCTACCACTGGATGTGCCGCACCAGCGTTATGGCATCCTCGTCCTCGATGGCTCCGATGCTGCTCGCCGCTGTCAAATCAGCATGCGTGCTGGGCAGCAGCTCTATGCTCGATTAGGGGCTACGTGCGATCTGTATGTGGGCATGTTGGGCCACAACGAGTGGCTGGCGCAACCTCGCCGCCCGACGCTGGCTGTACAGGAGACCCATGCTCGGCCACGGCTGCTCTATCCACTCCTGGAGCGAATGAATCCAGCCGCCTGTACCTTTGTGCTGGTGTTGACCTGGGGGCCGCTGCCTGACCTGGCTGATGTCTGGCATAGCCTGTGGCGCGAGCGGCTGATCATCGTTCCGGTTGCACACGCAGCGGACTATATGCCAGCGCTGCTAACGGTTACGGTTGACCCGCTGTTGCCCAGCGCCGATTTGCGTGTGATCGAGACTATGGCCCGTACCCGCTATACCCGCCAGTTGGCGACTCTCAGTGCCCGGCAGTGGTGGGCCGAGTTGCAAAAGAGCGTCAAGGTGTCTGCGCATAATGGCAAGGCGCTGGGGACAAAACTATCGACATGGCTGAAGCAACTGGATGATCTCCGTTCGGTGCAACCGTCCCGTGATTATGCACGGTCGATCATCTGCGTTATTCTGGCACTGGCTGTGCGTGAACTGCCACGGGCCGTCAAGCTGGTGCGTTCGTGGCTGCAGAGCAACGACCCGCAGATGCGCCGGATGGGACTGGCCGCTGGTCGGGCGCTCTTTCTGTTCTATGCCGAACGTTCCCTGCCCACCACCACCGCTGACTCGTTGGCGGAACCTGACACGTTGCTGCTCGATCTGGCGTTGCCGCTGGCTGATGCAGATTGGAGTGGGGCCGCAGCAGTGCTGTATGCAATCCGGTGCCGGGCGGCTGATCCGGCGTGGGCCGCATCCCTCGGTCTTCGGGTTGATGGAGAGCCATCGGGCACGTTCTCGCTCGGCGATCTGGTAGATTTCTTGCTACCCGCGCAACGTTCACGGTTGTTGGCCACGCTGGCCGCGTGGCACCAGCCGCCGAGGGATGCCGCCATCGCAGATGTGCCAGGCGTGGTGCCACATCTGGCGACCCGGCTGGAGTTTCACATTCGGGTGCGCACCCAATTCCAGATCCCCGATCCGCCCCCTGATATCCGTTACGGTATTATAATAGTGGAGAGCCAGATTCGTGACATACCTGCGTCCAACCGACTGGTGACGATTGCCACCCGGCTGGTGCAACGGTTGTATGACACCAGTAATGAACGGATCTGGCTGCTGGTCTACCAGTTGGGCCGCAGCGATCCGGTCGCCCTGCCTGGCATCAAGTTTCGGCCAGAGCTGTTGTTCGCGCCCAACGGTGTGCGCCGACCGCGTCTGATAGGCCCGATTCTCGAACGACACGCAGTGCAGCACGTGAGTTTCTGGCTGGTGCTGACCAACGATTGCTGGCTAGATGCACAGGACTGGCTGGTGTCGCCCTGGTATGATCGTGCCCGCGTGTATCGTGATCAACCCTGGCGACCCTGGCAGCTATCCGTGCCGGTGATTACCCGCCAGGAAACAGTGGCCGAAGCAGTTACCTATATCGCCGATCAGCTTGCATTCCTGATAGAACAACGGTAGAGTGTTTGTAATTTGGAAACGACAAGGCAGTCCAGGAGAGGAGTTTTTGCTATGGCTCAGGTCATTTGTCCATTCTGCCTGAAACCGCATGACTTTGCGCTCGCACGCACCTGTGAGATCTGTGCGGATAATCCGGTTCCCGATGAATATATTGCCGAATATGATCGCGTTCCGCCGCTGTGGTTGTTGACCATCGGCTTCTCGCGCCACGGGAAGACGACCTATCTGGCAGCGCTGACGCTGGTACTGGAAAATATGAGCAATGTATGGGAGGGGATGTACGACAATGCCTATGATCAGGCGACCATGACCGCTATTCGTCAGATGTGGCGCGAAGCCATGCAAGGCGAGATTGTCCAAAAAACCGATGTGACAACGCCCCGCCCGCTGTTGATCGGGCTGTATGGGTTGCCCGAAGTAGGTTCGCGCAGCCTGGTGATGTACGATGTGGCGGGTGAGATTTTTGACTCGATCAACGAGGTGCAGGCCTATCTGCCCGCGCTCAAGTTTGTGGGCACAACCTGGTTCCTGGTGAGCTTACAAGACCTGGAAAATGATCAGGAAGGACGCTCACTTACGGATCTGTTTAGCGTGTATCGCAAAGGTATGCGCAGCCTGCAGGCCGATTTGCAGGGCCGCAACTTAATTGTGGTCTATACCAAGGCCGATCAGGTGGCCTTTACGCCAGAGATCGAAGAGTACCTGATGCTTGATCCGTATCAGGCCTTGACGCTGCCCGATGCGACGCTTCCGCCATCGGAAGATTTTTCGTTACAGGAGTATCGGCAGGGCATGGAGCAGGTTTCTAACTTGCTGGAAGAATACACCCGCCAGCGCGTCAAGAAGGGTCGTGCTTTTATCAATATGGTCAAGGCCGAGGGCATGAACCTGTATTTCAGTGTTGTTTCGGCGCTGGGGCAGAGTCCCGATGTTTCGTCCAGTCGCCTGCGTGAGCGCGCTCGACGCTATCGTGTCCTCGATCCCTTCCTGTGGGCCCTGACGTTGCAGGCTACCGAGACCACACGCACGCTCCGCATTATTGTGGACGGGTCGAGTACGTCCGGTTCAGCATACCAGGCGCTACCGGCTGTCTGGGAACGCCTGGCCGATTATGGCGAAGTAACCACCTATCAACTGGGTGACAGTCAGGCCAAAAGTCAGCCCGGCCAGAAGCCACCCACCGCGCCGCCCGATCCGCCGCGCAAGCGACTGATCGGCCCTATTCTGGAACATACACCGCCCGACGCACGTGTGCTGGTGTTTGCCACGGGCCCAATTGCCGATCTGGCCGATTTTGCCAGCACTTCCTGGCGCGACCGGCTTGTGCTGGTGCAGACCGAACCGGGCCAACCGGACGCCTGGCCGCATACGGTGACCTATCGTGCCGGTGACGATCCGACGCCGCTTGTGAATACGTTGCTACGTTTGTAGTTGGAGGAGGAGCCATAATGACTGCGCCAACCTTTATCCTTGATCGCGCCGGGTTTCCTATGTTGCGGGTCGAGGCGATCGGGGCTTATATCCACTGGTATCCGTTGACGAAAATCCAGGCGGAATATTTTCTGTGTTCAACCACCGACAGCCAGTTTGATGAGAAGTGGTACGATGATCTGCTCTACCTTAATGCACGGGTGACGCCGACCGAGATCAGTGACAACAACTATTGGAATGCTTTCCTGACCGGAGTGTTGCCGCACGAGGCGCAGCAACTGGCGCAGTGGGCGCAGTGCAGCATTCCTACCCTCGATGAGTGGCTGACAGCTTATCGTGCCTTGAAACAACAACCGGAACTCAGCGACGCCTTTGCCAGCATGGGTGATCTCAGTGAGCGCACACGCACGTTGCTGGAGCGGGTCGATGCCGCCAGTCGCAACGTTGCGGCCCACGAGGGGTTGACCCGCACTCGTGCCGATCAGTTGTTGATGCGCCTGGGAGTGATGGAGTGGGTCGATTGCCCCAACAGTCGGGTACGTTGGGGGGGGATGGGCAAACCGGCCAAACGCTTCCGGGGTGGTTTGTTCAGTCCCGATCACGGCCAGCCGCATGAATTGCTCGATCCCGAGACGGATCGGGCCAGTTACTATGGTCTGCGGTTGATCAGGAGAGCGTAGATGTCGCTGTCCCTGCGTGTTGGTCAACTGATCTATACCCGTGTGGAAGCCGCCTTTTCGCCTCAGCGCAAAAGCGGCTTCCAGACCGTCTGCCATAGTACGTCACTCACTGCCAGCGCTGTCCAGGCAATTGAGCAGCGAGTGCAGTGCTTCCAGCAGCAGGCCGACATTGTGCGCTGGCAGTTTTTTCGGCTGGACAGCGGGGCGTTTGTCCTGACACATACGTGCCTGTTGACCAGACCAGATACGACCATTACTGACGCTACCGGGCGTAGCGGTGCGTTCCTGGTGCATGGCCTGGTATTGACACCTGAGCAGTTTGCGACCATTGATTATAATCCATGGGCCATCTTGACCGCGTATCCGTTCCAGTACGACCCGCAGTCTATGCTTGAGCATATCGCCCAGACGGCCGAAGATGGTCACCATACGCAGGTCACACCGCATTCGCTACCAACCGTGATCGCCAACAATGCGAGCGCCACCGCGCAAGAATTGGTAGCGCTGGCTCGCCAGGCGCACGATGTTACCCGGAAGGGGCAGTCGCTCTTGCTGGTGGGAAGCGCTGAGGCGATTACAGACGTTTTGCGCACTGCTTTTGCGCTGATGCCACGCCAGCAACGTAGTGCCTGTAGCTTTGATACCTGCATTGACCGTTGTGCATCGCGGCCAGGCCTGTACTGGATGGTTGGGGCCAGCACGCGCCCATATAGTGGCAACTATCTGTACATCGAGTTGCGTGAGCCGCATGGTGTGTTTGCATCGGGGCGCAACGCTGAGGTGAAAGGGATGCTGGCGCAGCGCAGCCCGGACGAGGGTGAGCGTGAGTTGCAACCGGAGCCAGAGGCGGTACTGGCGCAGCGCAGCCCGGACGAGGGTGAGCGCGAGCCGCAACCGGAACCGGAGGCGGTACGGGTGCAGCGCAGCCCGGACGAGGGTGAGCGCGAGTCGCAACCGGAGCCAGAGGCGGTACGGGTGCAGCGCAGCATGGACGAGGGTGAGCGCGGGTTGCAACCAGATGCGGTGCTGACCCAGAGCAGCACGGACGAACCTGAGCGTGAGCCGCAACCGGAGGCAGAGCTGACCCAGCGCAGCCCGGGCGAACCTGAGCGTGAGTTACAACCGGAGCCAGAAGTGGTACTAGCGCCGCGCAGCCCGGACGATGCATCAGTACGCAGCGCAAGGGTTCGTCCGCGCCGTTCCTCTGGTCGCACAGTGATGTCGGGCCGCCCCAGAGCGCGGGGCGTACAGCGTCGCTCGCGTCCCAATCCTGCGCTGGTCTCCCGCCGCAATAAAGCGAGTGTGTGGGCCTGGTTACTCAGTTTTCTTTTCGGTCTTTTGAAGCGCCGCTAATCAGGAGCGACTACATGTTTCTGTTTGCCCCGAAGATCACCTGTCCTCACTGTCTGGCTGAAATTCGCATACGTAAATCGCTCACTTCCTGTCGGGTATGTGGCGGCGAAATACCACCACAGTACGTGTATGATTATGCGCAGCATCCGCCGTTCTTCACCCAGGTTTTTGGCTGGTCGCAGGTAGGCAAGACGGTCTTTCTGCAGGCCTTAACGCTGATGTTGATCAAAATGTCCAACATCTGGCCGCAATACTCCTGGGCCGCCCTGACCGATTTCTCACAGTGCCGTATCCGCGAAATTCGGCAATACCTGGCGCAAGGTCAGATGCCCGGCCCAACGCCGCGCGGTGTCCAGGATGTGTACATTATGCTGCTGAAAAATATGGAGCGCTGGGGCAGTCGCACGCTGGTGGCACGTGATTGTGCCGGCGAGATATTTGACAGCATGCATGTACCATTGGAGGAAGCGCCTTATCTGTTGAAGGCACCGACGACCTTTATGCTGATCGGGCCAGAGGGCGATCCCTCCAATGCGGGCGGGCGCTCGATGGATATGCTGCTCAACAACTATATCAACACGCTGCTCAACCATGGGGTTGACTTTAATCGTGCTGGACGGCGGCTGGTCGTGGTGCTAACCAAGGGCGACCGGATTATGCATCTGCCGGCAAACCTGCGACAGTATCTTGAGGATGATCCGCTGTGGAATGCGGTCAATATGCCCGAATCGGTGCAGCAGATGGATGCCCACGCTATGAGTCAGTATGTTAATAAGATGCGACGTATCAGCGATCAACTGGGCGCGTGGGTGGCCCGCGATGATAGCGGCAAGACATTTCTGCGGATTGCCTATGCGCACAACATTACGTTGCGCTTTAGTCTGATTTCGGCCACAGGCGATGATGTTGGTAGCGATGGCCTGCTGTTGTCCAGGCTTGCACCGCGCCGCGTCCTAGATCCATACTTCTGGGCACTGGAGATGCAGCATTAGAGGCCAGGTTTAAATGTCCCGCATTGTGGGGCATAGCAAGCATCGTCTGGCATTGATGCGGACGTTGTAATGGCAATGCGGGCAGGGCGGGGTATGGCGCGACAATGCGGCGTTGCGGGGCAATGCGGGGCATGGCGCGGCATGGCAGGCATTGCGGGCATGGCCTTCGCTGCGGGGCGCTGCGGGCACCCACAAGAGGTGGCCCTACGATCATTGGGATTGGCGTTGTATGGCAATGGGGGCGTTGTGTGGCGATGGGGGCGTTGTGTGGCACTGCGGATCCTGGCGGGGCATCGCACACGGTGCAACTCAACGATGGCATTGATGCTCAATGCGTGGCATTGCCTCCGCAACGTGCGAATGTGCCAACGTGCCAACGTGCCAACGTGCCAACGTGCCAACGCAGATGCCTTTGCGTTCAATCTAGCGCCGTGCCCCGCATCCCCACCCATCACACACTCCCGGCCACGTCCTCCTCGGCGCGCTCCAGCGTGCTGCCAATGCTGAAGTACTTTGCCTCCGGGTGATGGATCACAATCGCGGCCGTACTCTGCTCCGGCACAAGCTGGAAGGCGCTGGTCAACGACACGCCGATCTGCTCGGTCGGCAGCAGCATAAACAGCTTCGTGTGATCCTCCAGATCCGGGCAGGCCGGATAGCCCCACGAGTAGCGTTTGCCCTGACCTTTGCTCAACCCCAGGCCGCGCTGGATGATGCGGTTGATATATTCGGCCAGCGCCTCGGCCAGCGATACGCCCAGACCGTGGATAAAGTAGCCCTTGCTGTAGTCGCCCTCGCGCTGCAAGCGGTCACACAACTCGGTTACACGGTCGCCCACTGTCACCAGTTGAAACGCCGCAACATCGACGCGCCCGCTGTCAACACTTGCAAAATAATCGGACAGGCACAGATGCTCGCCGTGTGGCTGGCGGGGAAAGCGAAAGCGGGTAACTTCACGCAGCGTCGCTACACCATCGGTTTTGGTAGCGAAGGCCAGCGGATCGTAGACAATCAGGTCGTTGCCCGCGCTCTGCGCCGGAAAGTAGCCATAGGCAATCACCGGCTGCAGCCAGCCATCGCGCTCGGCCTCGCGGCGCAGATCGCGCACACGCTGATCAAACTCGGCCCGCAGTTGCTCCCACTGCGCCCCCTTCGCATTCTTCGCGCCCCACTGCAAGCGGTACAGCGCATTGCGATCCAGGCAGTCGAACACCTCATCAAGGTGAATGCGGCGCATAACCTGCGCTCCCCAGAAGGGCGGAGTGGGAATAGGCACATCCCGCGCTATCGCCGACTCTTGCGCTCCGGCTCCCTGCGTGCGCCCAACATCGGCCATCACCATACGCCCGCGCTGCGGCTTGTTCAGCGCCTGCATTGCATCTTGCTGCACCTGGGACACAAACTCGTCCCGTAGCGCCGGGTCACTCAGATGATCCATCGTTTGCAGTCCCTCAAACGCATCCTTGCAGTAGTACACCCCGGCCGCATAGGGCCGCGTCTCCTCTACAAACAGAATACGCTGCCCATATTGCTTGTTGATCGCCGCGCCGCCCACCAGCACCGGGAACTGCAAGCCGCGCCGGTCAAGCTCTTGCACACATAACGGCATCTGCTTGCTGGTGCTGACCAGCAGCGCCGAGAGGCCAATCGCATCGGCCTGAACCTCAACCGCCTTCTCGATAATCGTGTTGATCGGCACCTGTTTGCCCAGATCGTACACTGTGTAACCATTGTTCGAGAGAATGGTGTTCACCAGGCTCTTACCGATGTCATGTACATCGCCATACACTGTTGCCAGCACCACCTTGCCCTTGCTGACGCCCTCCTGCTTCTCCAGGAACTGCTCCAGGTGCGCGACGGCCTTCTTCATCACCTCCGCGCTCTGTAGCACGAACGGCAGAATTAACTCACCCGCGCCAAAGCGGTCGCCTACGTCTTTCATCGCTGGCAGCAACACGTTATTGAGAATATCCACGGCGGCAACACTTAGCACCGAGGTAGTTTTGCCCTTAGCTCTGAGTTCTGCCAGCGGATCAAAACCCACCCGCTGCTCCAGCGACAGGTCAATCAAGCGATCAATTCCCTCACGCTTACGGTGCAGCACCTGATAGTGAATTTTCTGATCAACGCTCATGCCCTCGGTCGGATCGGCTTTGTCTGCCTGGGCACTGGCACGGGTCGAACCGGTTTTTTCGTAGTACTCAATAAAGGCCGCCAGTGCATCCTCACGGCGGTTGAAGATCAAATCCTCGCAAATCGTGCGCTCTTCGGGCGAGACTTCAGCATAGGGCGTGATATGCTGCGGATTGACCATCGCCATATCCAGGCCAGCCTGCACTGCGTGATACAGGAACACGCTGTTCAGCGCCGCCCGTGCATACGGTGCCACGCCAAACGACAGATTACTCACCCCCAGGCTGGTCAGGGCACCCGGCAGGTGCTGCTTAACCAGTCGCACACCCTCGATCGTCCACCAGCCCTCGTCTTTGAGTTCTTCCTGCCCGGTCGTAATCGGAAAGGTATTGACATCAAAGATCAGCGCATCGGGCGGCAGGCCATATTCCTGAGTGGCGATCTCGTAGATGCGGCGGCAGATACGCAACTTATCTTCGGGCGTGTGCGCCATGCCCTCCTCATCAATTGCCATACAGATTACCGCCGCGCCATAACGCACCGCCAGCGGCAGCGTCTCATCAATCTTCTTGCCGCGTCCTCCCTCCAGGCTGGTGCTGTTCAAAATCGGTCGCCCAGGGTAGACCTGTAGCGCTGCTTCCAGCACCTGTGCTTCGGTGCTGTCGAACATCAGTGGAGCTTCAACGCCCATCGCCAGGGTTTTCACCAGCTTGACCATTTGCTCCGCCTCATCCGCCCGCTCGGTCATGGCCACACACACATCAAGAATGTGCGCACCACCATCCACCTGTTCCCGCGCAATCTGCAAGATGCTGTCGTAGTCTTCGGCCAGTAGCAACTTCTTGACCTTACGGCTGCCCAGGCTATTCACGCGCTCACCAATGATCAGCGGGCGTGGATCCTGGTGCAGCGGCGCGGCGCGAATGCCCGACGAGACGGTGGGCACGATCACACGGTTGAGTGCTGGCGACTTGATGGTACGCACCGTTTCGGCCAGGCAACGAATATGCGATGGCGTAGTACCACAACAGCCACCTACCACGCGCACGCCTAGATCCCGCACAAACTCGCCCAACGACTGTGCCATTGGCTCGGGCTCCAGGGGGTAAACCGCATTGCCCTCGACGTTGATTGGCAGACCAGCGTTCGGAATACAGCTCACCGGCAAGATCGTATGCGTTGTTAAGTAGCGCACCGGCTCACGCATATGCTCCGGGCCAGTCGAGCAGTTCAGCCCCACCACATCCACACCGAGCGCCTCAATCGTCGCCAGTGCGCTGGCAATATCGGTGCCCAGCAGCATGCGCCCACTGGTATCCAGCGTTACTTGCGCTTGCAACGCGACTGGACGACCGGCGGCAGTGATTGCCTGTTTACTACCCAGGATAGCGGCCTTAACTTCAAGGATGTCCTGGCTGGTTTCGATCAGCAGCACATCGGCCCCGCCATCAATCAGCGCCTGGCTCTGCTCGGCAAACAGGGCTACCAGTTCATCAAAGGTAATATCGCTGAGGTCAGGATTATCAGACGAAGGTAGCTTGCCAGTTGGCCCCATTGAGCCAGCAACGAAGCGCGGGCGACCATCCTGCGCGGCAAAGCGGTCGGCCACTGTGCGCGCCAGAGCAGCAGCACGGGCATTAATGGTATAGGTCTGGTCGGCCAGGCCCCACTCCGCCAGGCGCAGGCGCGTTGACTGGAACGTACAGGTTTCCAGCACATCACAACCAGCTTCCATAAACGATGTATGGATCTGCTCGATCACATCAGGACGGGTTATAACCAGGTAATCACGACAACCTTCGGTGTCTGGCCCGCCGTAATCAGCGGCTGTCAGGGCAAAGGTGTCAATACTGGTTCCCATCGCTCCGTCAAAAATCAGCACCCGCTGCTCAAGGGCGACTAGATATGGTGGTTTGCCATTACTATCTATCACAAAAGAACCTCGTTACTTCATGTATTTACTTGAACGAAAACTGGCAGAGACAGACACGGGCATCTGCCAGGTATGATATGATCATGTCATACCTGGCATAGTCCGCAGAGTGTACCCGGACGCTGAAGCGTCGGGCTACCCACGCCAGGCTCGCCTATGCGGGCTGATCTGTAGCCTGCGTAGACGGCTGCGCTCACCGGTTGCCCGCCTGTTGACGGGCTTTGCCCACACCGCGTACGTCCTATCAATAACAGGAGGTACGCAGTGTGCCCGGACGCTGAAGCGTCGGGCTACCCACGCAACGCCCGCCTACGCGGGCTGATCTGTAGCCCGCGTAGGCGGCTGCGCTCACCGGTCGCCCGCCCGTTGACGGGCCGGGCGCGCACCGTGTACGTCCTATCAATAACAGGAGGTACGCAGTGTACCCGGACGCTGAAGCGTCGGGCTACCCACGCCAGGCCCGCCTATGCGGGCTGATCTGTAGCCTGCGTAGACGGCTGCGCTCACCGGTTGCCCGCCCGTTGACGGGCCGGGCGCGCTTCCCCGCGACCGCAGGCACCAAAGCCGTCTGGTTTAAACGACCGCGTAACATCTGTTAATTGAGAAAGACCTCGGTAGGTGTGGGCGACATACTGCCTGGTACCCGACAGATACGCTCATCGATCACCTCACGCGTGTGACGCACCTGCACCTCGACCGGATAGTCGCCGGGCCGTTCTCTTCCTGTGACCAACTGCAATTTATAAAATCCCTGCGGATCACTGGTAGCTCCGCCCACAGGTCGCCCATTAAAAAAGAGCATGAGCGGCGTCAGTGGTGGGCCTTGTCCCTCAATTAGCACCAGCAACTCGGGCACACAGTTCAGGACATCGCCAGCCGCTGGCACCGTGCTGGTAGGTGTCGGTGAGGCAACTACTGGTGGTTGATCGTCATTCACAACCGGGGTGAAGGTTGCAGTCGCGGTGCGTGTTGCGGTCGGGGTTATCAGATCATCATCATCCTTTTCTGAAGGATCGACCGTAGGCGTATGGGTTGCGGTTGCAGTTGCGGTTCTATCATCGTCGTTGGAGTCCGGCTCCGGCGTATAGGTCAGGGTTGGGGTGCGCGTATTGGTCGGGTTCGGATAATTCGGATTGTTCTGTGTATTATTTTGCTGCAAGCAGGCCGGATAGGCAGGGTTGCCCTGCACACAATCGGACTGTTGTGACGGCGCAGCACGCGGTGCGTCGGGATTGGCAATAATTGATAGAATAATAGCCAGTGCTAGCACAATAATGGTTAGCGGCCAGATCAGGCTTTGTTGTGACATGGTTGCTCCTTATGGTTAAGGCCACAGGCTTCTACTGATTATCTGATCAGACTATACCATACTCGTATTCGTTGCTGCAAATGGTTCTGGGGCAAGATTGAAACTTTGTCATCCAGGACGCCCACACAGCGAGACACAGGCTTCTTATGACATAAGCTGGCTGGTATGTGAGAGAGCCAGTGCCCACCACACGCCGCGTAACGGCTACACCTATCCAGCGATGTAGGCATTCCCTGTTCGCCTGGGAGTGTGGGCAGCTTGCCCGCGCATGCGCGCTGGCGGGGGATTTCTCGCTTCGCTCGAAATGACAAGGGGGAGCTTGCCCGCGCATGCGCGCTGGCGGGCGTCCCGCCCGCGCTCCCAGGCGTGCGCGTTCCCGCGAAGGTGAACAGGTACCGGGCACCCATCTTGCGATGCATGGGGCTGTACGGTATAATGAGCAAGTTATTGCATGATAGAGGCATCCATGGCTTCACAAGCGCTCTACCGTAAGTGGCGGTCACAAACCTTCGGCCAGTTGATTGGTCAAGAGCATGTAGTGCGAACGCTGCGCAACGCGATTAGCGAAGGGCGCGTAGCGCACGCCTACCTGTTTACCGGCCCGCGTGGGGTTGGGAAAACAACGATGGCGCGCTTGCTGGCGAAGGCGGTAAACTGCACCGCGCCAGCAAACCAGCGTCCTTGTGGTATCTGTGATTCATGCCAGGCCATTGCCAATGGGCACGCGGTCGATGTTATTGAAATGGACGCGGCTTCCCATACCAGTGTGGACGATGCGCGTGAGATTATTGAGCGGGTACAATTTCGGCCAACCACAGGCCGCTATAAGGTCTATGTGATTGATGAAGTGCATATGCTCTCGACTGCGGCGTTTAATGCTTTACTCAAAACCCTGGAAGAGCCGCCAGAGCATGCGATCTTTATTTTAGCGACAACCGAGGTTCATAAAGTTCCGGCCACCATTCTATCACGCTGTCAGCGCTTTACCTTCACTCGCCTGGGAATTGCCGAGATGGCGGATCATCTGCGGCGGATCGCTGCCGAGGAGGGCCTGCAACTCGAGCCAGGGGTTGCGGAAGCCATTGCCCGAGCGGCCACTGGCAGCATGCGCGATGCACTGGGTATTCTTGAGCAATCAGGGTCGTTCAGTGATGGCACGATTACGCTGGCACAGGTTCATAGTCTGCTGGGCATGACCGCCGCAGTTGAAGTCGATGCGTTGATTGAGGCATTAATGGCGGGCGATGTGTCCGCTGGCTTGCGGGCTGTTAATGGTGTGGCCGATCAGGGCGCGGATCTGCGTCAATTTACCCGCGACCTGGTTGAGCGTTTACGGGCGCTCCTGCTCCTGGTGGTGACGCACGATCCAGCATTGCTTGATGTTGGTGAAGATGAGTTGACGGTGTTTAACACATGGGCCAGCTATGCTGATGCGGGTCGATTAGTAGCCTGGATCAAGATCTTTAGCGGCCTGGACTATCAGTTACGTAGCAGTCCCTATGGGCATTTACCATTGGAACTGGCAGTGGTGGAGGCACTTATGGCACCCACACCAACGACAACATTGCCATTACCAGCGGCAACCCGGCCGGCTAGCCGTCCACGTTCCGCATCACCGCCATCGGCTACCGCAGCAGCGGGACGGAGTCGTGCGACGGCCCGTCCGTCGCCAGTATCAGCACCGGCAGCAGATCAGCCGGTTGTGGCACCGCCTGCGACCGATCAACGCACATCAGGTGTACCACATACGGCACCGCCAGTGTCGGTTGACCCAACTGAGCATGATAATACAGCGGACGATGATCTCTTGCCACCCGTCGCTGCGTCGCTGTCGGTACCGTCAGCGACAACCGTCGCACCTGAGATCGTACACGCGGCCAACACCGAGTTGTCGATTCTTGAACAGGTGGAGGCCATATGGTCGGACGTGGTGCGTGATGTACGTCCACGGGATAAGATGGTGCAGGCGTTATTACAGAGCATACGCCCCCTCGATGTAGAGGATCGGACGGTTATTCTGCTGGCGACATCACAGTTTCATAAGGAAAATATCGAAAAACCGCACCACCGTCAGATTGTGGAGGAGGTTTTGAGCAAACATATGGGCACGACGTTTAGCATCCGTTGCACGATAGAAACCCCGTCCGAGACCCAGGATATACGCAGTCAAATGCGAGCCAGCCGCAAAGATGCCTGGGTACGGGCAGCAATCAATGTTTTTGATGCTGATATTATTGATATTGAACAGTGACGATACGTAAAGGAGTGCCAGAATATGAATCCACGTCAACTGCAACAGATGGCGCAGCAAATGCAGCGCCAGATGCAACAAATACAGGAAGAACTCGGCAATACCTCGGTGGAGGGAAGTTCGGGCGGGGGCGCAATTACTGTAACCATGAATGGGCATCGCGAGATTTTAGCGTTGACGATCGCGCCCGATGTGGTTGATCCGGAGGATGTGGAGATGTTGCAGGATCTGATCCTGGCGGCAGTGAGTGATGCTACCAAGAAAGCTCAGGCGCTGGCAGAAGATCGGATGGGGCCACTGATGGGCGGTATGAAGGGCATGCCTGGCCTGTTTTAAAGTGAGTAACAGCATATGTCTTCACGCAGCCGCGAATATGACTTTATGGTTGAGCCGGTAGCGCGTTTGATCGAAGAGTTTAGTCGTCTGCCCGGCATTGGCCCCAAAACAGCTTCGCGGCTTACCTTTTTTTTATTGCGTGCCGATGCAGAACAGGCGCAGGCGTTAGCAGAGGCGATCACGGCGATGAAAACGCACGTGACGCTTTGTACGCGCTGCTTTAATATTACTGTTGGGGATTTATGTCCTATCTGTGTCGATCCGACGCGTGATCAAAGCAAGATCTGTGTGGTTGAAGATCCCCTGGATGTGCTGGCGATCGAACGGAGTGGGGTGTATCGAGGGTTGTATCACGTGTTGCATGGCCATCTGGCACCCCTGGATGGGATCTATCGTGAACACCTGAAGATCGATGCCTTGCTGGATCGGGTACGCAGTGAGCCAGTCACCGAAGTTATTCTGGCAACCAATCCCAATACCGAAGGCGAAGCAACTGCGTTTTTGATCCACCGCGAATTGACGCCGCTGGGAGTACGGATTACCCGCCTGGCACGTGGCTTACCGACAGGCGGCGATCTGGAATGGGCCGATGCGGAAACGCTCGGCTCGGCATTGGAAGGACGACGGGAGTTGTAGGCCGGGTGTGTCGTGCCGTTAAAGAAGGAGCCGTTATACATGAGCTTGACGGATATTTTACAAGAGGCCGTAGAACGCGTGAAGGGTGCCAGACTCGCTGGCGTGATTGGGAGCGACGGTCTCGGCGTGGAAATGGTTTTCGAAGATGATAATCTGCCCCACGATCGTGAGACTGCTGAGATTGAACTGGCTGGATTAGCCGCAACCGCAGCCATGACTGCGAACCGCCTGGGTGCCGGGAATGTACGCGATATTATTATTGAGGCCGATGATCTCACCTATATCGCCTCACTCATTACGTCCGGATATTTTGCGGTGCTTGGCATTAGCTCCAATGGGAATCTCGGACGAGCCCGCTTTGCCGTCCGTCAGATGGTACAGCGCCTCCAATCTGAACTGTAAATCCAGGATAGACAGGTTGACACACATCAGGCCACGCCGGCATTCCGAACAACTGTGGTTAGGCCGGCCCGCCTGATGGCCTCGTTCTGCTTATGGCACCTGGAGTACCGTGATCCCACTCTCCTGTTTCGCCTGCGCCAGCGCTTTCTCGACGGTCAGAACCAGTTCGGGCCGTGTAAGTGCCTCTTGCCGAGCAATGACGATTATGCCAAGGCTGGCGCTCAGGGCGTACATATGCCCATCGGGGAGCGGCAGTTCAATTGCAGCAATCTGCCGCTGAATACGTTCTCCTATCGCACGTGCGGCATGGCTAGCGGTCTGTGTGATAATCAGCAGAAACTTTGACCCACCCCAGCGCCCAACCGCATCATGGTGGCGAATAATGCGTTCCAACGTTGATGCTACCAGTTGCAAGGCTCGATCACCACTATGATAGCCATACCGTTCATTTAAGATTGCGAGCTGATCCAGCTCTAACAACATCAGGCTACATGCGTGTCCTTCGTGCTTCAGGTTGATCAACTCGGTTTCCAGACGCTCGTAGATCATCTGGCGGTTAAAGACGCGGGTAAGCGGATCGAGGATGATCGCATGCTCGTAGTCATGTTGGAGTTGCCGCTGACGGCTTTCCAGTTTGTGAATGCGACGCCCAAGCATGACTCGCCGCCGCAGTTCTTTGAGATGCAAAGGTTTAATAAGATAGTCGTCGGCGCCTGCTTGTAAGCCCTCTATGAGTGCTGCTTGATCAGTTGGTTTGCCTAAAAGAATAATATATGTATAGAACATACGATTTCTAGTGCGAATATCAGAAAGCATTTTCTTGCTGTTAATCCCTGGCACTGGCCAGGCGGTAATTACCAGCGGGATCTCGGTTTGCCGCAAGAGTTCCCAGCCTGTCTGTCCATCAGCGGCCTCAGCTACTTCATAGTGCATATGTGCCAGACAATCATGTACAACTTGCCGAACAAGTGTATTACTGTCAATAATGAGAATGTCCACGCCTATTGTCCATCTTGGTTATCAGATTATCCGGTTGCAGTGTAACATTTTTTTGGGTAATCAGGAATGATACGGATGCGTCACGGCAGATGACGGCACCGTAACCGTTCAGGTGGGTTAGTTTGGCGGAGCAGTGCCCCTCCAGAAGGTTCTAAGGGTTTCGCGGGGGCCGCAGGCCCCCGCAAACCCCGTTGGCGAACGTTCCCCTGAACGGTTACGACGGCACCTGCGTAAATCCTGGAATAGAACAGGAGGTACACAGTTGAAAGTTTAAACGCAGCGTACCATGATGACCCGAAACACGATGCTGGCCTGGTTCCCGCCGTATGTGGGAACCAGGCGTTCTTATGTATGCAGGTTCTTTGGGCGGGCTGAGGGCCGTCTGGTGTATTGATACCGTTTCGACGTGACCCTTCGGCATGTTCGTGCCATTCGTCCTCCAATGAGACTGCGTCGCGCCGGGGGTGCGGGGGCCTGCGGCCCCCGCGCGTGTTCCTTTTCTGGTGCGGCGCGGCTTC
>CALANA010000137.1 GCA_937925925.1 uncultured Chloroflexales bacterium
GCGATTGCGGAGTATACCCGCGTGCTGGAGCTTGACCCGAACCATGCCCTGGCATACCGCTATCGAGCTGCTTGTTACTACAACCAGGGATCGTATGAATTGGCACTGCCTGACTATACCGCCGCCATCGCCCTCGAACCCGCTAACGCTACCTTTTATCGTGCGCGGGCCCTTGCCTACCAACAATTGGAAGACTACACGTCCGCGCTGGCCGACTATACCGCCGCCATCGCCCTCGAACCCACTAACGCTACCTTCTACTATGGTCGGGCTTTTGCCTACGGTCAATCCGGTAACTATCAGGCAGCGATTGACGATTTCAGCCAGGCTATTGCGCTGAACCACTATACCGGCACGGATCTGGCGGTGGTGTATGGTCATCGCGCCTATAACTACCTGCAACTGAAAGACTACCCGTCGGCGCTGGCCGACTATGACGCGGCGCTTGCGCTTGATGCCGCGAATGACGTTTTCTACGACTATCGCGCCACAACGTACTTCCGGCTCGGCAACGACGACCTGGCCGTGCGTGATGCGCACAAGGCCGCCGAGCTACGGCCCGATCGCGCTGCGTATCAGGCGCAACTGTGTCTCTATGCGGCCATTGCTGGCCCGGTCGATCCCGCAGGCGCGATCATGGCCGCCTGCGATCAGGCCCTTGCCCTGGACGCAAATAATGCGACATACGCCGGGTGGCGCGGCGTCGCCCGGGCGCGGGCGGGCGACACGAGCGGCGCGGCTGAAGATCTGGCCCGTTACCTGGCCTGGCTGGAGGAACACCGCGCCGATGCGACCGCTATGATCGAGCAATACCGGGTGTGGCTGGCGGCGCTGGAAGCCGGCACTGATCCGTTCGACGCGCCCGCGCTGGCGGCGTTGCGCGAGTGGCATGGTTCGTATTAAGACGAAGCGTTCAAGCGTTCGAGCCGGCTGAGCGTTGGAGTGGGGGAGCAGTCTGAGCATTCGAGCGGCGGCGACATCATGTAGGAACGACTGTCGTTCATCGCGTCCTGCTCCCACAGCCGGATGCAGCGAAAGCCCCACTGTCCAGCCCAGGTGACTGTCATCTGTAAGATGACAGTCACCTAAACAGATCGCAGCGCCAACGGCTTGAGCAGACGGATACCTGCGGCCATGACGAGGCGACCCGCACGCAGGTGACGGTCATCTGTCCAGTGCAGGTGCCAGTCATCTGTCCAGCGCAGGTGCCGGTCATCTTACAGATGACAGTCACCTAAACGCGGGGGAGCGGGGGAGCGTGCAAAAGCGGGCGTGGGCACGGGAGGCGCTACCGAACCGCCCGCCCGTGCCGTGCCTCCAGTATGGTTTCCGATTGCTGTTTACACGCATCAAGCCAGGTGCCTTTGGCACCTGGCTATTGCCATCGCTCCCGCTTTAGCGCCTAACGCTGGATGAGCGGTAGATATACCAGATTATGCGTTCGGAATGATCCGACCTGCACTATGACCGTCGCCGGTTCACTGGTGTTATCACCGGAACTCACGCTAAAGGCAAACGAGTCCATCCCATTGTACCCGTTCATCGGCGTATAGGTCAGATTCGGTGCCGTGCCGTTGAGCGTGCCAAAGACAGGGTCTTCCACAATCGTGAAGCGCAATCCCGTGTCCGATGCCGGTCGTCCCTGAAGCGTGATCGACAGCGGTGTATTTGCATTGGTGGACACCTGCTGGGGCACTGCCGCCACTGCCTGCACGCGGTTGATCACCGCGTTGGTGGGGGTCACCTCGGGCACACTCGGAAAGTACACGGTGGCCTGATTGACGATTTCAGCACCAATCGGCGCATCTGCGCGCACACGCACGCTGAAGCTGATCTCGCCGGCTGATCCAGCTTCACCTTTAGGCGCCAGCCTCCCGATGTCCCAGAGAAGGGTGCGTGTAGCGGTAATGTAGCGTCCCTGGTCACCAGGATCGAGCGTTGTCTCATCGAGCAGTTCACTCAGTTCATCGAGAATATAAACACCGTAGGCCTCACCAGCACCCTCGTTCTCGTAGCTGATGGTATAGGTGAGCGCTTGACCCGGCAGCACGGCCCCTTGCAGACCGATCTTGGCATTCGGGTCACGCGCCACGCGCACTGTGGTGCGACGTATGCCGCAGAAGCCGCCACTTGCAGTTTGCGCTGCACAGAGATCGGTCGCGGCAGCCTGATCGGTCGTCAACCTTGCCTCCGGTAATGCTGACGATCCGGCTGTAGCAGATGGGCTTGTGAGAGACATGGGGAACGCCGTAACGGTTTCCCTCTCCAATGCTGGCGGGAGGTCAACCGATGCGAGGCGATCGATGCGATCTAACGTGCATTCTCGGCATTCGGCTCCCTGGGCACCCTGCACGCACGCCTCCCATCGATCGCAGTAGGTAAATTCTGGGACGGCCACCCACATGCCGTTCGGGCCGCAGCGCCATGTGCGGACAACATCTCTTTTTCCTGATAACCACGATTCGATTGTGCCGGCGCAGGTCTTGAGATCCGTTGTGCAGACATAGGTATCACGTTTGCGCGAGTCGCTACAATCACGATGACAGTTGATGCCATCAAGCGACAATCCGATCGGCACGGTAACGCGCTTGCCGACTTTCTTTACCGTACTCAGGGCGGCATTGGCACACTTTGCGCATGCAGCGGCATCGCCGCGTGCGCACGCAACACAGTCCACCCCATCCATCACATTCCCAACGGTCTCAATGACCGCTCCTGGAACAAAGAGCGCGATCGTCTTCAAGGCGCAATTAACCATGCAGTGGTTGTAACTGATCGCAGCCGGCATCGCCTGACCGGTGGGCGTGTCCCAGAGTTCGATCGCCCCCGTCGAGAGGGTCAGCGTAAAGCCACCACTATCGTTGCCCACCGCATAGCGGTCTGGTGCAAAACGCTGTTCCTGCACTGTGGTTCCTTGCAGGCTGAGCATGATCGCATGCTTCTGATCCGGTTTGACGAGGGTCACACTCACCGTCGGATCGCCGCTGTTCAAGGTGAAACGGACGGGGGTGCCCGGTTGAAACCCCTCTTGCAGCGCGGCCTCGTACCGCCGACGCAACTCAGCCTGTCCCGCTAAAACCGCCTGCCATTCGGTTGCGCTCAATTCGGTGCTGGCCGTTACCTCAATCGGTGTGTAGTTCAGGTAAGGAGTTACGTCGAGGACACCCGTGTCGGTACCATTCAGGAAGGCTAAGACCGGAGTTTCACTCCCTTCGTCCAGTCCCCACCGATACTTCACCTGTACACCGACTGAGCCAATGGTCGTTGTTGCGAGGGTATCAAGCTTCCAGAAGACCTGGTGGCGTTCGGGCCAATAGATCCCGTTGTCGGTGCTGTCAACATACTCGGCGGCATAGGGGAGTTGCACCACCAGCACCGCGTCGGGGATGGGAGAATCGGTTGGGTTAAAGAAGCGGATGCCATAAGTAGCGACCTGGCCGGGACTCACGAAAGTCGGGCCGGCGACCTCCAGGTTGCTCGTGAGTGTACCCTGCAGCGGCAATTCTGCACTACCCTGCAGACCGCTCAACTGAACCGTTGCGCGCAGCTTGCCCAGTCGCCGCGGCTGGAAGACGACCTCGATCTCACAAGAGGATGGCCCGCGGTTAGCGGGATAAATTGTCTGGCCCGTACAATTATCACGGCTCAGGCGGAAGTTCAACGGATCAGAGAGCGTGACCTGCTCAATCGTCAGGGCCGTGCGTCCATTGTAGTTCGAAACTTGAACCGTTCGTGGTGCCGAATCCTGGCCAATCGATCCATTCCCGAAGTCGAGCAAGGCTGGCCGGAAATCAATCATCGGGGCACAGACATTGCTCTGCCGGAAGCTACCATCGGCACGTATGTCGCCATCCCTGGCGCGCCATTCACCACCAGCAAGGACATCACTGCACGCATGGCGTTGTGGCCCTTCCCTGACCGACAGCGGATCGAGGCTGACCTCCTGGACATCAGCCGCCTCCTGCGGTAAATGGATACACGCATGCTCGAGCATCCCCCCCTCATCGAGACGGGCAAGCAGGGTCTCGTAACCGGCTACTCCGGCGATATAACCGCCGGCAGGCACAGGGCGTATAACCAGCACATTAGCATGCTTGTAATTCTTCGTCCAGCTTAACCGTCCATCGGCGGTAGTTTTCACCAGCGTTCGCTCGCGCGTTGAGTATCCATTTGAGAACAAAGCGAGTGCGCCGCCATCGCGGTCAACCTCCAGGAACACGGGACTACTCGTGGCTGTATCGCCGTAGACCCGAAACGCGTGTTGCCAGACAACGTTTCCGGCCGGATTGACCTTAAACAACACGGCGTCTCTATTATGCGCGCCAATGAGAAGATACCCATCTGACACTTCAGCGACTGAATGGGGTTCTATGTTTGAACCAAAAAAGTGGCTCCAGATCAATTCGCCGTTTGCTGTGTACTTTTGTAGATTTGTGGTGTATTCAGTGCCTGTCCAGGCACTCGTTATCAACAGATATTCGCCACTGTTCGTATAGTAGGTGCGCTCCTTACCGAGAAATAAGGATGTACCATCGAAGAGGTAGTGGTTGAGCAGTTCTCCGTTCGGATCGAGGTGAAGCGCGAGACCATTCGCGAAATGACCAGGGTGACAAGGCGAAGCCTGTCCTACTTCCAGTCTTCCAGTCACAATCAGATCGCCATCAGAGCGTTCGTATACGCGCTGACCGTATAGTAAGTTCGCTGCATCCGCTACCACGCTGTCGCGTACGCGCTCGTACAGTTTCTGCCAACGCACGCTGCCGTCCGCATTCAGCCTGATAACCGTGACATAGACACTCGCGCTTTCTCCTAAGGGTTTCTCCAGAACGTCCCCAATGGCAGTATAGCCCCCATCGCGGTTTTGAATGACGTGGCGCAGCCGGGTGCCATCATCGATTGATTCTTGATCACGACCAAACAGGTGGCTCCAGAGGAGATTGCCATTGCGGTCAAGCTTCAGAATACCCGAAAACTCACTTCCGCCTTCATACTTGCTTAACTGAAGAATCGCAACATACCCTCCATCGTTCGTTGTGATTATGTCGGCGACACCCGCCCCTGTCCACCAACCATCAAACGGGCCGCGGAACAATTTCCCCCAGGTGGTTCCAGTCGTTGGTTGCGAATGACTCGTTGCCATCGGGAAGGCAAACGCAATAGCGAACAACACGAGGACAGTGATGAGCCTGCTGATACATGTACGGAAAATTGCGGTTGTCATTGGAGACCTCCAATACCAGGTAATCGAATCCCACAATTTTATAGAACTCAGTTAGATTTTTGCCACAAGATGACGCGGATTGATACGTGTATACGCAATGAGATGGAATCCACGAACATACATACTCTTTTGTTCATATCGAACACGTCAGCGTCGAAACGGGTCAATCCATGCAAACGTTCGCTCGCGCACAAAGCGCTTTGCATACACTGTTGCGTTGAAGTATGGTAAAGTGTCCTTTCGTTGGTATGTATCTTCAAATTATTTTATTGTAATGAATGTGAAATAAAATGGTAAAAAAAGATGGGATAATATAGTTGGCAATTTACTCCGATAGAAATGATACACGAAGAACAATAAAAAAGCAAGTGCTTTCATATGTGGTCTGCGGTTCGGTTTGCCCGACCAGGGCCATAGAGCCGCCTACGCGCCACAGCGCCGCGTTTGTCCAGCGCAGGTGACGGTCGCAGGAAGATGACCGTCACCTGACGGTCGCAGGTGAGTGTCGCGTAGGTGACGGTCACCTGGAAGATGACTGTCACCTGACGGTCGTAAGGTGACGGTCGCAGGTGAGTGTCACGTAGGTGACAGTCATCTAGAAGATGACCGTCACCTGACGGTCGTAAGGTGACGGTCGCAGGTGAGTGTCGCGTAGGTGACAGTCATCTGGAAGATGACTGTCACCTGACGGTCGCTGGAAGATGACCGTCACCTGACGGTCGCAGGTGAGTGTCACGTAGGTGACGGTCATCTAGAAGATGACTGTCACCTGACGGTCGTAAGGTGACGGTCGCAGGTGAGTGTCGCGTAGGTGACAGTCATCTGGAAGATGACTGTCACCTGACGGTCGTAAGGTGACGGTCGCAGGTGAGTGTCGCGTAGGTGACAGTCATCTAGAAGATGACCGTCACCTGACGGTCGCTGGAAGATGACCGTCACCTGAAGCTAACACTACTCGCGCAAACCAATCAGCACATAGGCCTCAAGCGGCTCTTGCTTGCCCTTGACCTGAATCATTCCCAGCGACTGCACCTCGGCCACGTCCTTGATCTGCGCATAGGTGCTGCTGCTGATCAGCACTTTGCCCCCGTCGGCGCGGGTTTGCAGACGCGACGCCAGGTTGACCGTGTCGCCAATGGCGGTAAAGTTGCGAATGCTCTCGCTGCCGATGTTGCCCACCAGCGCCTCCCCGGTGTTGATGCCGATGCCAAACTGTGGCATATCTCTGGATTCGGCGGTAATCGGCGCAATCACGCGCTGCATCGCCAGCGCTGCCCGTGCCGCTCGTAGCGCATGATCGGGCTGATAGACCGGTGCGTTAAACAGTGCCATCATTGCATCGCCCATAAACTTGTCAATCGTGCCACCCTGCTCCAGCACCACCTGTGATGCCACGCCATAGTAGCGGTTCAACAACGCCACAAGCTGTGGTGGCGACATACGCTCGGAAACGGTGGTGAAGCCGCGCAGGTCGGCAAAGAGGACGCTGATTTCGCGCACTGCGCCGCCCAATGCAGCCTGTGACGGGTCGGCCAGCAGGGTTGTGGCAACGCTGGCGGGCATATATTGCCGAAAGAGGGCATCTATCTGGCGATACAGGCGCGTGTTTTCGAGCGCAATCGAGAGTTGGGTCGCCAGTGAGCGCAGCAGCCAGCGATCCCGTTCGGCAAACGAACCCGATCGGCGCTGCACCTCCAGCACGCCCGCACCATGGCCTTTGACCAGTAACGGAATGATCAATAGCCTGCCATCTTCCACCGGTTGGGCAGTCTGGAGCGCCTGGTCGCGTAACGTCTGGCATCGTTCCGCGTCGAGCGGCGCAAGCGGTGCCGCTTCTGGCTGCGAGTCTTGTGGCATAAACTGGAGGTGTCCTTCCTGCACCAGCGCCACGTTGATCTGATCGTGCTGAAAGGCCTGATTGGTCAGGATGAGCGCTCGCTGCAACAACTGCGCTTCGTCCAGAATAACGCTGGACTCCTGGCCTATGGCCACCAGCGCTCCCAGCCGCGAAATCTGCTCCCGTTCGCCGGCCAGGGCCGCTGCCGCCTGTTCCAGCACCTGCGTCTGGCCGCTGCTCAATCCGAAGCGCTCGGCAACCTGGGCAGCCACCGGTTCGTCTGTGCCATCAGGCAGCGCCTGGGCGCGTTGCTGAAAGGCAGCCACCAGCGTTTCCAGGGCGCTGGTATATTCCTGGCGGATGGTCTTGATCGTCTCTTCCAGGTATAAGCTATCAAAGATAATCCTGGTGCTGCCCTCTTGCCTGAACTGGTGATAGATGCTGTAGGCTAACAAGCCATAGGCCACCACGATCAGCGCATGCCACAGCCACCAGGAGGCATGCCAGGTGCGCGACAGGCCCACGCTCAAGATAACCAGCGTCAGGAGCGCGAAAGTGGTAACCAGCCCTAGCAGCACTACAGTTCGGCGCTGACGATAGAGTTGCAGGTAGCGATAGGTTGTCCAACCAGACAATGCGGTGCCCACCAGCAGCATCGCGGTGACCGGGAACTGTAGTGTGGGCAGCGGCGTCTGCCCGATGATGCAAAACATGAGCGGTGTTTGGACGACATCGGGGCTGGGCAAGAACGCGAAGGGGGGTAGTTGCAGGAGGGCGGCCCCACCAAAGATCACCCAGAACACGATCACCCCGGAGCGCAATATGCCCTGGTAAGCCATGATAGTAGATGCCTGCTCTTCAACCAGGCGGGTGGCGCTGGCTGCGGCAAAGACCGCAGATAGGAGCATACCCACGGGTGCCGCCAGGATAAAACCGACGTTGCGTTCGGGAATGAGCATGGTAGGCGTGGCCAGGGCGTGCAACAGCAGCGCGGCGGACGAGTTCAGGACGGACAGGGCGATCAAAAAGACACGAGCATCATTGCGGCGGCTCGCAGCACTGCCCATTTGTGTACTAATCCCAAGACACAGCAGACCGGCAGCCGTAATTAGCCAGAAGTGAACAGGATTTTGCAACGCACTATCCGGGTTGGTGGGCAAACGCGGGTCAAACGCGGGCCAGACCAGCCATAACAGCACTAAACCAAGAGGCGCGAGCGGTAATACCCACCAGTAACGCAGGTACCCTGACATTGATCGCAGCATCAAAAGACCCTCCTTCGTGAGCAGTGAGTCAGCGACCTGGGTGCGGATTCTAGACGATGCATGCCGGTTATGCTGAGCGAGATAGCGTCTGGCTCAGCCGCTCCAGGTGAACGTTGCGTCTGTATTATAGACGTAATTGCAACTGGACTTTTACCAGGAGGGATGAAGGAAAGGTGACAGGTGGTGCGGTGTCATACCGTTTCGCCGTGACGCCCTTCCGCATGGTCTTGCCATGCGTCCTCCAATGAGCCTGCGTCGCGGTGGAGGTGTGGGATTGCAGGCCCCCGTACCAGAAAGAGGATTTCGGCGGGGGGGATGTGGCATACAACGTCTCCCTACCCCACGACGGGGAAGGCGAAACGGGTGCAACATCTGTTATCATAGTCGTACCTGTCACTGATACACACAATGCCAGGAAACAGTCAACGATCTTCCTCTGCGCCTTTGCTCCTTGGCGTCTTTGCATTAAAAAAAGAGGCGCGGATGCGAGACACCTCACGTCTTGTCGATTCTCTGTAGAACCTGTACCGAATAAAGACCAAAGAAAGGATAAGTAATAACCATGTATGATAGAACCGAGCGTACCCAGGCCGACCTCGCGCACCTGCTGCACCCGCTGTACCATCCCGACGACCACCAGGCACCGCGCATCTGGGTCGAGGGTCGTGGGGCGCTGCTGATCGACATTGAGGGCAATGAAGTCATTGATGGGTTGAGCGGGCTGTGGAACGTGAATGTGGGCCATGGGCGGCGCGAGTTGGCCGAGGCTGCGATGCAGCAGATGTGTACGCTGGCTTTCAGCTCCTCCTATACCGGCTTTTCCAATTTGCCCGCGATCGAACTGGCCGAGCGCCTCAGTGAGCTGACCTATCCTTCAATCAACACCTTCTTCTTCACCAGCGGCGGCGCGGAGTCGAACGAGAGCGCGATCAAGACGGCGCGCTTTTATTGGAAGGCGCAGGGCAAGCCCGACAAGGTCAAGGTGATCTCGCGCAAGCTGGCCTACCACGGTGTGACGCTGGCGGCGATGAGCGCAACTGGCATGTCAAACTACTGGCCGATGTTTGAGCCGCGAGTGCCTAACTTTTTGCACATCGAGTCGCCCTATCCCTACTACTTCAAAGGCGGCGATGCGCACACTAGCCCCGGCGTGGCGGCGGCGAATCTGCTGGAAGAGGCGATCCTGCGTGAGGGGTCGGACACGGTGGCCGCCTTTATTGCCGAGCCGATCCAGGGCGCAGGGGGTGTGATCATTCCCCAGGAAGATTATTTCCCGCGCATCCGTGCCATTTGTGACCAGTACGATGTGTTGCTGTTGAGCGACGAGGTGATTACCGGCTTCGGGCGTAGCGGTACATGGTTTGGCCTGGAACACTGGGGCATCGAGCCGGATATTATGCAATTTGCCAAGGGAATTACCAGCGGCTATGTTCCGCTGGGCGGCATCGGGGTGTCGGACAAGATCCGCCAGGTGATCCACAGCGTGCCACCGGAGCAGCGCTGGATGCACGCCTTCACCTATTCCGGCCATCCGACCAGTTGCGCGGTGGCGCTGGCGAACCTCAAGCTGGTTGAGCAAGAAGGTCTGGTGGCGCGGGCGGCAGAGATGGGCGGCTACCTGCTGGAGCGACTGCGCACGCTGGAGAGCCTGCCGGTGGTGGGTGAGGTGCGTGGAAAGGGCATGCTGGCAGCGGTCGAGATCGTTGCGGATAAGGCGGCACGCCAGGAATTCCCTGCTTCCGCTCAAGTTGGCCCGCGCCTCGCCAAAGAGATGCTCAAGCGTGGATTGTATACCCGCGTGCGCGGCGACGTGATCTGCCTGGCCCCGCCATTGATCACGCCTACCGAACAACTCGACCGCATCGTCACTATCGTTGGCGAGGCGATTGAGGCGGTGCTGGACGCACAGTGATGCGCGGAGGCGCGGAGGCGCGGAGGCGCGAGGCGCGAGGGGTGTCACACATTTTTAACGCAAAGGCGCAGAGGCGTTTTTATTGCAGAGGAGCGTAGAGGATGGAAGGGGGAGGTGCGAGGCGCGGAGGCGCGGAGGCGAGACGCGAGGCGTGTCACACATTTTTAACGCAAAGGCGCAAAGGCGCAGAGGAGTGCCGAGAATAGAGAAGGCGGCACACTCTGCTTTCCTCTGCGTCCTCTGCGGTTAACTGGCGGTGGCGACGAGACGCGGAGTGTGAGGCCAGGCAACGGACAACTCTCTTCTTCTGCGCATTTCCTTTGCGTCTTTGCGTTAAAACCAGAGGCGCGGAGGCGTGAGACTGCTGGCATCCGCGCCTCCCGCCTCACCGCACTTCGGTCACGAAATCCACGGTGACGACTTCGCCACGCTGGTCGCGGAACTGCACCCAGATCTTGTACATCCCTGGTGCATCAAACGGATGATGGATGACAATCTCCGGGCCAAACCGATCACCGGTGGTACCGTGTACATCTGTAGAATGCTCGCCATCTGCCGGGTCGTGTTCGGCTGAATCATGCTCAGGGTCGTTATCAATTGTGCCGTGGATGTGGGCGAAGGTCGTACCATCTGCGCTCACGATGGCAATATGTGCGGGCGCACCCAGGTAAGGCTGTAGCTCGGTAATCCCCTCCCCGGTCTGCGCATCCTCAACCCGTAGCAGCATATGCGCGGGCTTTTCTACTCCCACGTCCTCGGCCCCACTCAGCGTCACCCGCAGATCACCAATGGTTCTGGGGGCCAGATCAACCGTTAATGCCGGTGCGTCATCAGTTGGCGTACCGACGACCAGTTCATCGCGTTGCAGCACCGTCTGTCCGTTGGTGCGCATAAACTCGACGTACAGCCAGTACACGCCGTCAGTCGGAAAGACCACATCCAGCGTATATTTGCCCGGTTCGTCGGTGGGTTGCGGGTGTACATGTAAGAACTGCTGCAGATCCTGGCTGATCGCAATCAGGTGTAATGGCTGTTCATGATTGATAATGACATCCGTCAGCGGCCCGTTCTGCTGCATATCGGTAAGCTGGTAGGTAAGCGTCGTTGATATGCCAGCTTCGATCGTCGTCGGTGCATTCAGTTGCACCTGTACCCCGGCCTCATCAGGAGCGACCGGTGCCTCGGCATGCGCATCTGCAGCCGCATCACGCGCATGCAATGCCGTATGCGCACCGGCAGGCATGGCCAGCGCCTGGGGTGGATCGGCGTGATGCGGCTGCGATAGGGCCAGCGAAATTACGCCCACCAGCAGCGCGACGGCGGCAATGCCACCCAGGAAGGCATACTCGCCCACGCGCTCGCGCAGCGGCGGATGCAGAATAGCCTCGACATTCTCCGGGCGGCGGAAGCTGCGCAACCGCAGTGCGTTCGTCACCACACTCACGCTTGACATCGCCATCGCTGCCGCTGCCAGGATGGGATCGAGCAAAATTTGGAAAAACGGGTAGAGAATACCCATGGCAACCGGGATCAAAACCGTGTTGTAGGCAAAGGCCCAGAACAACCCCTGCTTGATCGTCCCCACCGTTTTGCGCGAGAGCGCAATCGCGGTGACAATGGTGCGCAGGTCGCCGCCGATCAGCGTGATGTCCGAGGCGGCCATGGCGACGTCAGTTCCAGTGCCGATGGCGATGCCCAGATCGGCCTGCGCCAGCGCGGGCGCGTCGTTGATTCCATCGCCGACCATGGCGACGATCTTACCTTCGGCCTGCAACTGTTGTACCTGATCGGCCTTCTGCTCTGGTAGCACCTCGGCGATCACCTGCGTGATACCCGCCTGCCGGGCAATCGCCTCGGCGGTACGGCGGTTGTCGCCGGTCAGCATCCACACCTCCAGGCCGAGCGCCTGCAGTTGCTCCACCGCCAGCCGCGACTCGGGTTTGAGCGTGTCAGCCACCGCGATCAAGCCCGCACCCATGCCATCAACTGCCACATACATGGGCGTGGCTCCGTTCTGCGCCAGCGCATCGGCCTGCGCCACCAGGCCATCCAGCGGTACCGCCAGTTGCTCCATCAGCGCCCGGTTGCCCAGCGCCACAACCCGATCCTCTACCGTCGCCTGGATGCCCTTACCGGTGATCGACTCGAAGGTGGTGGCCGGAGCCAGTTCCAATTCCTGCTCCTTTGCCCGCGCCACAATTGCCTCGCCCAGTGGATGCTCCGAGCCAACCTCGGCGGCGGCCGCCAGTCGCAGCAGGTCATCCGCCGACCAGTGCCCGGTTGGGCCAGGGTGCGCATGTTCGGCGGGTACAATCGCTGTCACCTGCGGCTTGCCCTGTGTCAGCGTACCGGTCTTATCCAGCACAATCGTATTAATACGTCGTGCCTGCTCCAGCGCCTCACCGCCCCGGATGAGAATGCCGTTCTCGGCGGCCTTGCCGGTGCCGACCATGATCGCGGTGGGTGTTGCCAGGCCTAGCGCACAGGGGCAGGCAATAATCAACACCGCAATGGAAGTGGTCAAGGCATAGATCAACGCTGGCGATGGCCCGAACACCAGCCAGATCACAAACGTCACCGCTGCCAGCACCAGCACCACCGGCACGAAGTAGCCAGAGATGGTATCGGCCAGGCGTTGCATCGGTGCCTTTGATCCCTGCGCCTCTTCTACCAGGCGCACGATCTGCGCCAGCGCCGTGTCCTGGCCCACACGGGTAGCGCGAAACACAAAACTCCCGGTCTTGTTCAGCGTTGCGCCGATCACCTCGTCGTTCGCGCCCTTCTCTACCGGCAAGCTCTCGCCAGTCAGCATGCTCTCGTCCAGCGTCGAGCGGCCCTCGGTGATGACGCCATCAACCGGCACCTTCTCTCCCGGACGCACGCGCACCAGGTCGCCTACCTGCACGGCTGCAATGGGCACATCTTGTTCTACGCCGTTACGAATCACGCGGGCGGTACGTGCCTGCAACCCCATCAGCGCCTTGATTGCCGCGCTGGTTTGCTTTTTCGCCCGTGCTTCCAGCCAGCGGCCCATCAAGATCAGCGCAATAATGATCACCGCGCTCTCGTAGTACAGATGGAACGGGAAGCCCCATTCGAGCGCCAGCGTGGGCCACAGAGTGACAAACGCGCTGTAGCCATAGGCAAAGCCGGTGCCAATGGCGACCAGCGTATTCATGTTGGTGCTCCCATGTTTGGCCGCAGCCCAGGCAGCATCAAAGAAGACCCGCCCGGCCCAGAACTGCACCACCGTCGCCGCAATCAGCATCAGCGGGGCGATCAGCAGCATGTCAATGCCCATCGGGATGTACATCATCACCATCATCACCACCCCGATCGCTAGACTGACCACCCACTTGCGGCGCAAGGAATCCATCTCGCGCTGCCGCTGGCGATCATGCTCATCCTCTTCTGCGGTCGCGTCCTCGGTTGGGGCGGGTTGCGCTGTCGTAGCAGGCATGGCCCCGACGCGATAACCGGCTTTTTCAATTGCGGCCTGCAACTGATCAACGTCGGTCACGGCGGGATCGAAGACAACGTGGGCTTTCTCGGTTGCCAGGTTCACCTGGGCCTCGGTCACGCCCGCTACCTTGTTGAGCGCCTTCTCTACCCGACTGACACACGAGGCGCAGGTCATCCCCTCAACTGGCAGCGTGATGTCGCCTGATTGGGGTGCAGGCGCGGTGGGGGCAGCGTTATGCACCGCAGGGATGTCTCGCACGCCATAGCCTGCATGTTCAATGGCGGCCCTGATCTGCGCCGGGTTGGCGATGGTAGCATCGTAGACCACCCGTGCCTTCTCGGTGGCAAGATTCACGCTCGCTTCACGGATGCCGTCAACCCGGCTGAGCGCCTTCTCGACGTGGCGCACACAAGAGGCGCAGGTCATGCCGGTGATTGGCAGCTCAAGGTGTTGTTCGGCCATAAGCTTCGTCCTTTCTCTGGCAATACCCCACCACCCCTGGGGGGTATCCATTGTTTCTATTATAGGACATTGTTCAGGTCGTTGCATGGCGGGGAGGCGCGAGGCGCGAGGCGGGGAGGCGTATGGCCAGGCCATGGTCGTTCGAGCGGTCGAGCGTCCAAGCGTTGGAGCGGAAGAGTGGGGGAGCGGGAGAGCGGGAGAGCGGGAGAGCGGGGGAGCGGGAGAGTGGGGGAGCGTTCAAGCGTTAGGGCAGTGGAGCGGGGGAGCGTTGTGTGGTGTGGTGCCCGCCATGCCCGCATTGCCCGCCATGCCCGCCATGCCCCGCATCGCCCGCATTGCACAGCAATGCGCATCAATGATTTTCGCTGCGGGCACCCACAAGCGGTGCCCCTACGATCGATGGGGAGCAATGCCAGGCAATGTTTGTAATGCCTGGCATTGTTTGCATCGCCCCGCCATGCCCGTATCGACCCCATTGCCCCGCCATGCCCCACGTTGCCCCGCAATGCTGGCATGGCCCTACCATGATGACTACCGATGGAACCATCGCTTTGCTCCGCATGGCCTGTGTTGTTTCTCGTTGCAGGCGATCATACGAGTTGGTTCGACCAATACGGTATTGCTGCATACACAACACGCTCATATGCTCACACCCGATCTATTGCTAATTTTTCTACACTGCGCTATAGTAGCAGTAGTCGGCCCTTCTTGTATCAGGAGCAGCACACATGTCTACTCTTTTACCATCCGGTACCGTTGTCCACGGACGCTATCGCATTACGCGGTCGATCGGGCAGGGGGGCATGGGCGCCGTGTATGCCGCTATTGACGAGACGTTTGGTAGTCAGGTTGCGCTCAAGCAGATGTTCCCCACGCCGCATTTGTCTGCGCCACAGGTGGCCGATCTGGAGCGGGCGTTCAAGCGCGAGGCGCACCTGTTGCACCAGTTGCGCCACCCGGCGTTGCCACGGGTCAGCGATTATTTTACCGATGCCTACGGGCGCTTTCTAGTGATGGACTATATCGAGGGCGAGGATCTGGCAACCTTGCTGGCGCAGCGCCAGCAAAAGGAGGGGACGCCATTAATCGAAGCGGAGGTGGTGGCATGGGCCATCAAGGTACTGGACGCACTGGAGTACTTGCACCAGCAGCAACCGCCGATTATTCACCGCGATATCAAGCCCCACAATATCAAGCGTACCCCGAACAATGAGATCTTCTTGCTCGATTTTGGGATTGCCAAAGGTGCAGCGACACTCACAACGCTTGTGGGGCAGCGCAGCATTTATGCCTTTACCCTGGCGTATGCGTCGTTAGAGCAGGTACAGGGTACAGGAACGGATGCGCGGAGCGATCTGTTTAGCCTGGGGGCAACGATGTATCACCTGTTGAGCGGCCATGCGCTGGATCAGCCACCGCGCTGCGATGTGCTGACGCGGGCCGCCGCCAGAGTAAAGAACGAATCCGATCCGCTGCTGCTGCCCCCCCATCTGAGTTCCGGTCTCCAGGAGGTATTGCTGCAGGCACTGGCACTGGATCCTGCCCACCGCCCGTCCAGTGCAGCGGCAATGCGTCAGGCGCTACTGGAGACGCAGCAACCGGTGAACCCATGGTTGAGTCCGGGGCGTCTGATCGCACTGGTGCTGGCCGTGGTACTCCTGGTGATGGGATTCCTGATCGGCGATCACCTGTGGAACCTGGCGAGTAGCATATTCGTACCGGGAAGGGACTCTACCTACGTGCCGATAGACAGCGTGGCAGCCGGTGTAGAGACGGTGACCGGCAGTCTCCCACTGATCAGCACGGTACTCCCAGAGGCATCGACAATGACGGCGGTCGAAGCTACCCAGGTTATCCAGACGGAGGGTGCAACGCAGGCGACCGACGCGATTCGGACTGAAGCCACCGTCGTCGCGCAGCTCCAGGCAACCCAGGTGGCAGCGCGGGCCACCGACGAGGCACAGGCCATCGCGGCTACAATTGCGGCCCAGATGCAGGCTACGACGGAAGCACAGTCTGCACCCGATCCGACGCCGGTTCAGCCGGGTGACACGATGCCAGATCAGTTATCGGTGGCCCGCCAGTGGCCGGTGGCCTTTGCCGATACCTTTACCAGCAGTACCGGTACATGGTTCACGGGCAACTATGCGAATCCACGGGTTGATGGTACTATTCGCATCGAGAACGGTGTCCACCACTGGCAGGTGACACCGTTTCAAGACACCACCTGGTGGTTACGGCCCTCAATCCGCGCTGTTGCCAATTTCTACCTTGAAGCGGATATGCAACGCATACGTGGCACGAGCGATAGCAGCTATGGCGTCATTTTTCGGCTCCAGGAAAACGGCGGCTTTCGGTATTATCGCTTTATGGTCACCGATACCGGGGGCTATGAAGTAGCGCTGTTTGATCGCGGTGATACGACCACGCTGATTCCCCGTAGCCCTGTTGCACACCTCCAGCCCGGGGCCATGAACCGGATCGCAGTCATTGGCGCTGGTTCACAATTCACGTTTTATGTGAATGATCACTATGTTGACACGCTGATCGATCATACGCTCAGCCAGGGGCAGGTCGGTATCATTATTGGCCTCATCGTCCATGATGACGCGGTGTTCGAGACGACCAGCTTTACGCTGAGAACGCCATAAGGCCTCTGGTTTTAACGCAAAGACATCAGCGTTGGCGCGTGCGAATGTGCGAATGTGCGAATGTGCCGATGCGAAAGCGGCCATGACTGGTACGCCCCGCCGTCGCCTCATGTCCCGTGTATGTCGGATGCGCTGTGGCACGGATTGCGCGGCCCCTATGCCCGGCTCGCTCCGCTGCCCAACCTGAAGCGCGTGGGTGACCTGTGCAAACTGGTGTGGTAGTTGAACGTCGCCGGTCGCACAGGGAGCCGGGAGGCGTTGCTGGCGATGATTTAACTGTTCACACTCAAGGGCACAGGCACGCCTGGGATACGGGCAGCGTGCCCGCACGTACGCAATGGCGGGCGGGACGCCTGCTCTCCCAGGCGCAAGATGAATGCTGATCGACAGAAGCTCTCCCCTCAAATGTGAACAGGTACCCTCTCCCTTGCGCTTTCGTGTCGTTGAGTTACAATGCTATGGTAGGACAATAAAGCAACGGCTACAGCCGACACACCGGAGAGATTTTTTATGCATCGCATACTCTTCAAACCTGATGCAGTTGAAATGACAATCACTCCGCTCCAACACTGGCGTAACCAGGCACTGAACATTATCCTCTATGTCTCATTTGGCGTGGGTCTCATCACCTTGCCCACCAACATCTGGACGGTCTGGAGGCCCGGCCAGTTTCATCTGGCATTCCTCTTTGGTGCCGTGCTGCTCATCCTGGGCCTCGTGGCCTTTATGCGCCGTATCCGTTATGGTCTGCGGGTCGGGGTATTGTTGACCATGGCCTTTCTGCTGGCGGTCACGGATTTATTTTCATTTGGATATTCACGTGATGCCAATCTGCTGCTGCTTATTAGCCTCTTTCTGAGTACGCTGCTGATAGGTGCGCGCTGGAGTAGCATCATGTTCGGTGCCAGCCTGATCGTGCTGGCCTGGATCATCTGGCTTTCGTCCACCGGTCAGTTGCATTTTCCACGCGATCCAGGCGCACCTATGGTCGATCCTGTCTCGCTCATTGGTTCGTGGACAACTTTTTTCATGTTGAGCGCGATCATGATAGCGTCGCTCCAATCGCTCATCAGTCGGCTCCACCACAGCGTTGCCACTGCCGAGCAAGCCAGCCGCACGGCGATTGCGGCCCGTACGCAGGCCGAGGCGCAGGCCAGCCAACTGGCCCAACAGTCGGCCGCTCTGTCTGACACCGAGCAGCAGTTGCGCCAGCTTGTCGCCACGCTGGAGACACCGACGATTCCGCTGGCAAACCAGGTGCTACTGGCCCCAATTGTCGGCAGCATCGACCGTCAGCGGGCACAGAAGTTTACCGAGCGCCTGCTGATTGATGCCCAGCAAGAGCAGGCGACAATCGTCATTATCGACCTGGCAGGGGTGGCCATGGTGGATACCCAGGTGGCACAGGCGCTGATTCAGGCGACCCAGGCGTTGCGCTTGCTCGGCTGTAGGGTGGTGGTCACGGGTATCAGCGCCAGTGTTGCCACTACGTTCACCCGGCTTGAGCTTGAGTTGCACGACATCCAGATCGCCCGTTCGCCCCGCGACGTGCTGGTGAGCATGGCTATGTAGTGTACGTTCACGAGTTACGTGCTGGCTTGAATCCCAGGCTTTTGTCACCTGTGGCAGCATGGAAGCGTTGGAACGTTGGAACGTTGGGTAACCGTTTAGGTGGGGTGGTCAGGAGAGGCGTTGCCCTTCCTGGAGTCTCTTCGGTTTTGCGGGGGCCTGCGGCCCC
>CALANA010000138.1 GCA_937925925.1 uncultured Chloroflexales bacterium
GCGGAAGGGTCACGGCGAAACGGTATTACGTGGTGGGTCGTCCAACAACCGCTCTGCGGCAGGCGAAAAAGACGGTAGCAACGAGCGACCGCGTAAATTCTGTAGAGTAAGGAGTAGGATCGAATGAGTGAGGAGTTGAAGTTGCCGTCTACTCGCCAGCGACTAGGATTGCGTCCAGGGGTAGAGCCGTATTATACGGTGGTTGAGCAGACACCGACACGGCTGGTATTGCGTTCGCGGTCAGGGGCTAATCGACGCGCAGGCTATACCTTTATGGTACGCGGATTTGTGCTGCTGGTGCTGGGTCTGCTGTTTTTTGGTGCAGGGTACATTAATCTGTTGGAAGGGATGGAAGATGCCTGGGTCAGTGTGATTTTTGGCACGGTTGTTCTGGGAATTCTGGGATGGTTTGGGTTGCGAGGAGTTGTAACCGGATGGGCGGTTGCCAGTACCGTTAATCAGATCACGGTTGATCAAGCGGTGGGAACGATCATCTACATGCAAAGCAATCTGATTATCCGTAAGCGCCATGAGCGTACGCAGATGCTCGCCATGTCACAGGTAGCACAGCTCCGGCTGCGAGCGCGATCATTTGTGTCGCCGGGCTTGCTGGCACGGCGGCGTATGATTATGGCATTGGAGTTGCTGACCGATACGGGCACAGTCTGGCTGGTTGATAGCGCCGCCGATGCGGCTGCCCTGTCTGCGACGGCGACGGCGCTATCCACAGTGCTGGGCCTTCCGGTTGAGCAAGCCGGGAGGGAGGCATATCAGGCTGTGCCGGCTGCCGACCGCTGATTGTTGACCGCCGACGGCGATCGGCTATCCTAACCCATTGGGCCAATGAAGACAGTCGAACGTAGCTCGCTGTAAGGCGATATAATCTTGCTACAGATGTATACTTGCGCTATCATGAGTGCTATCATACACGGTTTTGGTAACAACGAGGTCACATGCTATACTCCTGGCGCTGTGGTCTGGTTCAAGTTATGTAAGGATAGCAGCATGAAGGTACGTTATAGCGCTCATTCTGATCCAGGCCTGAAGCGCGAAGTCAATCAGGACTGGTATGGTTTCAGTAAACCAGTGCAAGGTGGACATAAGGGGCAGTTGCTGGTGATATGTGATGGCATGGGAGGCCATGCCGCTGGTGAAGTTGCCAGTCGGCTCGGCGTTGAAACGATTCTGGATCAGTTTGGGCGTTCGACGGAAGATAACCCGGCGGTGCTGTTGGAACAGGCATTTAGTGTTGCGAATCAGCAGATCTACGTGCAGGGGCGGGGTGCAATGGGTACCACTGGTGTGGCAGCACTCCTGGTTGATCATATGCTGTATGTGGCAAACGTGGGTGACAGTCGCGCCTATTTGATCCGTGCCGGTCAGATCCAGCAGATTTCGCAGGATCATTCGTTTGTGGCCGAGCAGGTGGTCGCCGGGTTGCTCACGCCGGCTGAAGCACGGTCGTCAGTGCATCGCAATATGATTACGCGCGCTCTGGGGCATCAACAGGAGGTGCAGGTCGATCTGTTTACGTTACCAATTCAGGTGGGCGATATGGTGTTGCTCTCGACCGATGGGTTACACGGGGTGGTTGAGGAGCATGACATGGCACAGGTGGCGCTGACATTACCGCCTGAGGCGGCGGTGCGGCGTCTGGTCGAATTGGCGAACGCGGGCGGTGGCCCGGATAATATCACGGTGATACTGGCCTGTATTGATAGCCTGGAGGCGTCCGATACGCCCGATCCTTCGACCGCAATTACCGAGCCGCTACGTCCCATCACGGTGGTGGAGGCCGAATCTGGCCCGATCACGCACAGCTTGTCCCCTGTGACGACCGAGATGCCCAGAGAATTACCCCTCTCACGCTGGGGACTGGTGCTGGCATTGCTGACATTGCTGGTGTTGATTGTGGTGAGTGTCGCGGTGCTATGGTTGCCGGTAGATGAGGCGGCGACGGCTATGAGCATGCTGTTCTGGGGCCGAGGTGTACGATGCCGATTCAGGTGTTAGCACCGGCAGTAGCAGCGCAAATTGCGGCCGGTGAGGTTGTGGAGCGTCCGGCTTCGGTGGTGAAGGAGTTGCTGGAGAATGCGCTGGACGCGGGTGCGCGGCGGATTGCAGTTGAGGCGCGTGGCGCTGGTTTGCGCGAGATTAAGGTGCAGGACGATGGCAGCGGGATTGCAGCGGCAGAGGTAGAACTGGCGTTTGAGCGCCATGCGACCAGTAAGCTGCGCACGGCAGTCGATCTATGGTCAATCGGGACGCTGGGCTTTCGTGGGGAGGCGTTGCCCAGTATTGCCAGTGTGTCGCAGGTGGTGTGCATCACCCGTACAGCGGACGAGGAGGTCGGTACCGAGTTGCGCGTGGCGGGCGGTGAGTTGCAGGGGCGCACGCCCCGTGGCTGTTCGCCGGGCACCAGTATCAGTGTGCGCAACCTCTTTTACAACACGCCTGTACGCCGCGAGTATTTGCGCTCCGATGCGACCGAGATGAGCGCGATCAGTACGGTGGTGCAGCAGTATGCGCTGGCCTATCCAGAGGTGCGCTTTACGTTGCTGCTCGACGGGCGTCTGGCGCTACAGACGAGCGGTGATGGTGATCTGCGCTCGGTGTTGATCGAGTTGTATGGCATTGACGTGGCGCGGCAGTTGTTGCCATTGGATATCCAATACGGTGAGGGTGCGCAGGAGGTGCGCTTGACGGGGATGATTTCGCCGCCGGGTCTGACACGTGGCTCGCGCAACTATGTGCATCTGTTTGTCAACCGGCGGGCGGTGCAGCCACGCGGGTCGCTGGCGGCCGTGGTGACCGAGGCCTATCATACGCTGCTGATGAAGGGCCGTTATCCGCTGGTAGTGCTGGATATACGGGTTGATCCGGGTGCGGTGGATGTGAATGTGCATCCCACCAAGAGCGAAGTGCGCTTTCAGTATCAGCCGCGTGTGCATAGTTCGGTCGGGCGTGCGATTCGGGCGGCGCTGCTGGATGGGGCCGGGGTGCAGCCCTGGAACGAGGCGGCATCGGAGTTGGAGAGTGCGCAACGCCGCTTTGAACTGCGCCCCGGTGGTCAGACCGAACCGCCGCGTGACGCCGAGCGCAATTCGGCCTGGCGGGTCGGCGCAGGCGTGTGGGATACGCAGCATAGCCGCTGGGATGCGGGCCGAGGTTATAGTGCGCTGGATCAGCCAGACCACGCGCTGGAACTCGACGCAGAACATAGTACAACCACGCCAGAAACATCTGATACAGAACAGGCGCAAGCGGTCGAAGTGAATGTGCCGGGAGTTCCGCCGTCCGCATTGTTGCCACCAGTCAGATCCTCAACGTTGCCGCCATTGCGTGTGATCGGGCAGGTGGGGCTGACGTATGTGGTGGCCGAGTCGCCGGAGGGGATGTATTTGATCGACCAGCATGCGGCGCACGAGCGCATTACCTACGAGCGCTTAATGGCGCAGCATAGCATGGGGACAGTCGAGTCGCAGGGCTTGCTGTTGCCGCAGACGGTAACGCTGCCCCCGGCGGCGGCGACGCTACTGCTGGATCATGCCGACGCGCTGGCAGAGTGGGGATTTGTACTGGAGGCGTGGGGTGAGGGCATGCTGCGTTTGCGGGCTACGCCGGCTACATTGCCACTTGAGGATGTCCAGGCGGCGCTCCTCGAAATCGCTGACTACCTGGCCGGTCAGGGGGGCAGTGCGCCCACCGACTGGCGCGAGCAGATGTTGATCACACTGGCCTGCCATACCTCCGTGCGCGCCGGGCAGTCACTGGCGCTGCAAGAGATGCGCGAGTTGCTCCAACAATTGGAGCGCTGCATCAGCCCACGCACCTGCCCCCATGGTCGTCCGACCATGATCCTGCTCACGCCCGGCCAGCTTGAACGCCAGTTCGGGCGGTTGGGGTGAGGCGTTCAAGCGTTGGAGCGTTGGAGCGTTGGAGCGTTGGAGCGTTGGAGCGTTGGAGCGTTGGAGCGTTGGAGCGTTGGAGCGTTGGAGCGTTGGAGCGTTGGAGCGT
>CALANA010000139.1 GCA_937925925.1 uncultured Chloroflexales bacterium
GGTATCAATCGGATCGGGGATGGCCGTCAACTCACCAGGCCGGGTGGTTACACGGCGCACGGGCTGATTGAGCAGCCAGGTGGCGAAATCGGCTGCCGCCAGCGCCAGTAAGCGCTTGAGTGGATGATCGGTCTCGGCCATCGTATGTGCCTCGTTGCTTCAATAGAATAAACGTTTGTTCCATTATAGCATACCAGAGGATGTTATGACGGGCACTGTGCGTAATAGAACAGGTCAGCACGTCAATGTGTTAAGCGCTCAACACACCGTTCTTACCAGAACTTCCAGCGTGACTGTATCGGTTCAGGGGAGGGTGGATCAATCGGGAGATCGGCTAGAATAGCGATGGGGGTATCGTGTACCATCGCTGTCGCCGCTGCGTCGCCAATCAGGTTGGCTGCCTGACGCCGCGCTTCAGCCAACAGCGGCATACGACGCACATGTGGGCCATGCGCATCGGAAGCCATAACCTGCACCAGCGCGTGGGACACCAGCGTCTCCGCCAGGCGCTGAATACGCTTGCCCTGACTACCGGTCAATGCATCAGCCGTGAGTTGTAGTAACGCTCCGCGCTCGATCAGTGGGATGAGGACATTAGGATTGTCCTGTACCACCTTGATCCGCTCCGGGTGAGCAATCAGTACCCGATAGCCAGCGAGTTGCACGGCAAATACCGCCTGCTCAAGCATTGTCACCAGAATATCGTTCCCAAATTCGAGCAGAATGGTACGACTGTTCCCATACGTCAGCAATTCACCGGCCTTGATACGTTCGGGTACATCGGATTCATAGAAGATCTCCGTACCGGGCACAATCGTCAACGGCAGGTCAGCCGCAGCCAGAGCGTCACGCAACGTAGCAATGCGTTGCTGCACCAGATCGACGCTGTAGACCCAACTCACGCTGCGACTCGTCCGTCCATGTGGTGTCGCGGCAGTGATGGTGATGCCATCGGCCAGTGCTACACGTACCATTTCCAGGGCCATGTCTAGCGAGGTCGGGCCGTCGTCCAGGTTGGGCAGGATGTGACAATGTAAATCAATCATGATATTCAGGCATAGTAGCCATATCCCGCCTCCTGACGAGCGTTATTGAGGATCACTCCCACAATATTTGCCTTGACCTTCTCGAGCAAGCGGCGTGCTTCGCGGGCACGGTCGCGGCGCGTCTTACCAGCTTGCAGTACCAGCAACACTCCGTCGAGACGGGTTGCCAGCACGGCCGCGTCGGTAACAGCAATAACGGGCGGCGTGTCGAACAGCACCATATCGGCCTCATCGCGCAGACGAGCAATCAGCGTCTCCATGCGCCGCGAGCCGAGCAAATCAGCCGGGCGGGGAGGCAGCGGGCCACTGGCAAGCAGACTCAAGCCTGGTACACTGGTCTCCAGCAATGGTAGTGGGGCCGTTTCTTCCTGCAAGATCATACTGGTCAGGCCGACCTGATTGGGCAAATTGAACAGCGTGTGCAGACTGGGCCGGCGCAAATCACAGTCCACCAGAATCACACGCTGTTCCGCCTGGGCCATTGTCACGGCCAGGTTTGCCAGTGTGGTACTCTTGCCCTCATCAGGCGCAGTGCTGGTCACCAGCAGCGTGTGGAGCGGTTTATCCAGGCTCGAAAACTGAATGTTCGTGCGTAACGTACGATAGGCCTCGGCTGCGGGTGACGTTGGGTCACGCAGCGCAATCAGGGTTGATGTCGTTGTTCCGTTGGTTGACAAAGGTCTTCCTCTATCTGCTATGGATCGATGGTCGGAATAGTGCCCAGGGTGGTAATGCCCACAAAACGCTCGACATCGGCACTATTCTTCAGCGTATCGTCCAGAAATTCCAGCACAAACGCAAGCAGCAAACCCACCACTGCACCCAGGATGAAGCCCGCCAGTACATTGATGCGCGTATTGGGCCGCACCCCAATCAAGCGAGCGCTCTGGATGCGGGTGACATTAATACGATCCGTGCCCTCGAGATTAGCATTGATTCGGTTGACCTCTTCTTCGAGGCGCTGGCCGATCGCTTCGGTGATGGCCTGGGCCTGGGCTTGAAATCGATGATCAGCCTCGATCACAATCTTTTGATCATCTGGTTGGGGGCGCACAAACACATCGCGCAGCAACCGCTCACCGGATACATCCAACTGGATCTGCTGGCTGATCTGTTCTAGCGCGTCGGGCTGTAGCACCAGTTCACGGTAGACATTCATCTGGTTGCGCAATGTCAGGCTGAGACCTTGATCGGTACGGTTCGCCAGTACCAGATACACCACCTGCGCCCGAAAGGTTGGTGCCTGGAGCTTACTGACGCCATAGGCCGCGACCGCTGCTGCCAGCGCTGTGAGTAGAATGACCCACCAGCGCTTGGTCAGAATAGCTATATAGTCTTGAAGCTGCATATCACAACCTCACTACTCGCACCGCACTATAAAGGGCGGCGTCGATTATACCATATCGCATCATTTATTCTTTAGGGATAACGCCAACAACCTGCAATCCCATCCACTCCTCAACCTGGCGTGGCTCACGGAGCCGGTCATCAAGATAGTGCAGCACAAAGGCCAGCGTAATCGCGGCCACCAGTGCCAGCATCATTCGTGCGGCAACCTGAGACACTACCTGCCGTCGGCTGTGCAGCGGTACCGCGCCCGTCGGCTGATCCAGCAGTGCCACATTCAAGCCGTTGTTTTCGTCGGTAGCGCGATTCCAGTACTTCAGACCATACTCTTCTAGCGCTGCCAGCGCTCCACGCAAAATCGCCACTGCTGCTTCAGGCGTGCTGGCCCGCGCCGAAAAAGTCACAGTACGATGAAACGACTGCACGCTCAAGCCCGCCAGGATGGTCCCTGGATCGAGCGCATAGCCTTGCGCCGTCGCCAGAGCGCTCGCGTCCTGTGCAAACGCCATACTGCTGACCACCTGCGGCAGATCATCCAGCACGAACTCGGAGTTGAGCCAGGAATAGTTGAGATTAAAATCGGGAAATCCAGCCTGCGGGTCGCGTAGTGTAGGCGTCTGAGTAATAATCGCACGGGCGGTGGCAGCATAGCGCTGCGGCTGGCGTAGACCAACCAGCAAAGTGATCGCGCCCGTAAGAACGGGGAGCAACATAATCAGCAGCCAGAAACGGCGCATAATCGTAACATAGTAACGTAGTTGCATAACCGTTGATTCACCTGAACCCGTTTGATTCGGGTGTGATTGTGCAAGAAAAGGGTAGGGTGTGCTGGTGGATCACGCTATCAATAAAACTGCGCATCCGTTCAATAAACACCGGATAGCCAAAACCCTCAGCGTGCTGGCGGATGACTGTTGCATCGTAGGGGTCGCAACGCGATGCAGCCACCGCTGCCGCCAGTGCCGCCGCGCTGTGCTGGTAGAAAAAGCGCCCGGTGATACCCTCGATCACTGTTTCCAGCGCCCCACCGGCGGCATAGGCAATCACTGGTCGGCCGGCCGCCATCGCTTCGAGCGGCGTGATACCAAAATCTTCTGCGCCGGGAAAAATAAATGCGCGGCAACTGGCAAACAACTCTCGGCGCTGTTGCTCGTCTACCCAACCCAGAAACTCGATATTTGGCCCGGCCAGTGCTTGCAGTGCCGCCCGATCACGCCCATCGCCAAAAATCTTGAGTGGCAAGCCCAGCTTGCTAAATGCTTCCACCGCCAGGCTGAGGCGCTTGTAAGGAATAAGCCGCCCCCCGGCCAGATAAAACTCTTCCGCTGGACAGCGCGGGAAGGGTGGCAACTCCACAGGCGGGGGGATAATCGTCGCCGGGCGGCCATAGTAGCGCTTAATCCGGCCCGCTACCTCCTGCGAATTTGCAACAAAGGCATCGACTCGAGCCACAGTTGTCACATCCCAGAGTCTAACATAGGTCAGCAAGAAGGGCAAGATGCTGCCCTGCATGCCATTGATCGCCTCGCGCTCAACATAGTCGTGCATACGCCAGGCAAACCGCATTGGGGTATGGCAGTAGCAGATATGTAAGGCACCAGGGCGCGGGATCACCCCCTTAGCATAGGCACTGCTGCTGCTCAGGATCAGATCATAGCCGCTTAAATCAAAGCTTTCAAACGCGGTGGGATACAGCAAGAAATAACGGCGGAAGTGTTTCTTCCAACCGGGCAAGTGTTGCATAAACGATGTGCGAATGTCCCAGGAGCGATATGCTTGCGGCATGACCTCCGGGTCATAGATCGATGTATAGACCGGCGCAGTGGGATACAGAGCATGCAGTGCCTCCAGAACGCGCTCGGCCCCGCCATACTGGTTCAGGTAATCATGAATAATTGCAACACGCATCCAAATTATCACCGCACTACAGCCAGATCGAAACCAACATCGACGGCTTTCGGCGGTAGTATACTACAGACCGCGCCATAGAGAAAGCGACCGTTTGGTACGAGTATCGTATGCCCGGACGCCGAAGCGTCGGGCGACGGCAGCGCAAAGCTCGCCGGTGCAACCGGCCCGTCAGCCCGCGCAGGCGGGCTTCGCTCCCATATAGCCCGCCCGTTCACGGGCCGGGCGCTCTTCGCCGGTGCAACCGGCCCATCAGCCCGCGCAGGCGGGCTGCGCTCTCGTGTCGCCCGCCCGTTCACGGGCCGGGCGCTCTTCGCCGGTACAACCGGCCCGTCAGCCCGCGTAGGCGGGCTTCGCTCCCGTGTCGCCCGCCCGTTCACGGGCCGGGCGCTCTTCGCCAGTGCAACCACCCGTCAGCCCGCGTAGGCGGGCTTCACTCCCGTGTCGCCCGCCCGTTCACGGGCCGGGCGCTCTTCGCCAGTGCAACCACCCGTCAGCCCGCGCAAGCGGGCTTCGCTCCCGTGTCGCCCGCCCGTTCACGGGCCGGGCGCTCTTCGCCAGTGCAACCACCCGTCAGGCCGCGCAGGCGGGCTTCGCTCCCATATAGCCCGCCCGTTCACGGGCCGGGCGATCCCAGCGCGTACCTTCTGTTAATCATTGACATGCACGAGCCGCGCACCGTGACCAACCCTATTCACCAGCGTGAACTGCACTTCTGGTAATGCCTCCAATCGCTCCTGGACGATGAACCGATCCCCACTCGCGCAAATGACGTGGACATTCGGGCCAGCGTCGATCGTAAAGTAGGCTTCCAATCCCTGCTCACGCCAGGCGCGAACAGCGTGGATGACGGCCATCGTGCCTGCATTCCAATAGAACGAGGGCGGCGACTGGGTCATGCAGACCAGATGCATCGAGACGGCATCGGCTTCCATCGTGGTGCCCAGCAGCGTCAGATCGCGCTGCATAATCGCTGTGCGGGCCGCATCCAGCCGCTGCTGAATGCCTTCCAGTCGCACCCCAAAATAGGGACTGGTGACAGCCAGATGGTGATTCTCAGCACTACCGATCTTTTTGGCCTGTGTGTCAACCACTGCCACAACATCGGCCAGATCCCAGTACTCCGGTGGTGCTATCGACTCGGCAAAACTGGTCAGGTCATCACCGTTGTGCCACTCAACATAGCCAGTGGGAATGGAACGACTGGCCGAACCACTGCCGCTACGCCGCGTCAGGCGCGACAGGGTGCGCTCGTCCATAGCTAACCCGAGCGCAGACACACCAGCCAGCGTCAGTGCGGCAAAGGCGGCAGCAGAGGAGGCAATACCGGCATCGGCAGGAAAGTTATTGCTAGAAGTCACACGGGCACGGGTGGTTACACCTGCCAGCGCTCGCATGCGATCCAGGTGAGCCACCACACGCTCAAGCGGTCGCCCGACGGCTACCTTTGGGGGCTGCGCATACAACGTCAACGTTACGTGATCGCTCTCCAACGCCGGATCAAACAGCACGCTCGTTGTAGTCAGGCAGGCATCAAGGTTCATCGAGAGCGAGCCGTTATAGGGCAGTGTCTGCTCGGCGTCACGCATACCCCAGTATTTAATAAAGGCGATATTCGCTGGTGCTATAGCTGTTGTCATGGTGCATTCCATGTATTATTTTGTGTATACATTGACCCGTTTCTGCGTTAAATAGAGAATGATAGGGAGTGCCCCGTTGTGCAGCCTGGCGTTTCATCAAGACCCCGACGTATCCGCATGTATGCGGGAATACGCCGGGGAACAGACTAGTACAAGCGGGCCTCCATCCCTCCGTAGGTGTCTGTCATCCTGAGCGGAGGCGTCGCCGGAGCGTATGGCATCCTGAGCGGAGCGACTGTCATCCTGAGCAAAGCGAAGGATCCTATCCCATCAGAAGGAAGATGCGTCGCTCCGCACGATGCGTCGCTCCGCTCCGCATGACCAAACCCTGGAGCGATTTCCGTCATCGTGTACTAGAATCCAGGGCTTCACACAAGGATATATTCTGCCGCTCCTGATGCATCACATCCAGGACACTCGTTTAGCGTCGCTTATAATTCGGTGCCTCCTTGGTAATCGTTACATCGTGGGGATGACTCTCCACCAGGCTGGACATACTGATTCGGATAAAGCGCGCATCACGGCGTAGGGTATCGATATCTGGTGCCCCTACATACCCCATTCCAGAGCGCAGGCCACCAATGAGTTGAAAAACTGTATCACGCAGGGGGCCTTTGTAGGGCACCATACCTTCAATGCCCTCGGCCACCAGCTTACGCGCTTCCATATTCTGGAAGTAGCGGTCGCTGCTCCCCTGCTGCATAGCCCCGATGCTCCCCATACCGCGATAGCTCTTGTAGGAACGTCCTTCATACAGAATAGTCTCGCCAGGACTCTCCTCAGTACCCGCAAACAAAGAACCGATCATTACGCTGTGGGCACCCGCCGCCAACGCCTTGGGAATATCACCACTGTACTTAATACCCCCATCGGCAATCACTGGCACCCCCATCCGTTCAGCGGCACGGGCGCAATCAGTGACCGCCGTAATCTGGGGCATACCCGCGCCAGAGACCACGCGGGTGGTGCAGATCGACCCTGGCCCCTGGCCCACCTTCACCGCATCAACCCCGCGCTCGATCAACGCCATCGTCGCCGCTGCGGTTGAGACATTGCCCGCAATAAGCTGCGTGGAACTAAACTCTTCACGGACGCGAGTAACGGCATCCAGCACTCCCTGCGAGTGACCGTGCGCCGTATCGATACACAGTACATCGACACCCGTGCGTACCAGCGCCGCTGCTCGCTCCAGATAGTCGCCACTGGTGCCAATGGCCGCACCTACACGCAGACGTCCGTGTTCATCTTTACAAGCATACGGATGCTCGATCTGTTTCATAATATCCTTGACCGTAATCAGCCCACTGAGCTTACCACGATTATTGACAACCAGCAACTTCTCAATCCGATGGCGATGTAGAATTTCCTTGGCCTGCTCCAGCGTGGTACCTTCAGGAACGGTCACCAGGTTTTTGCTCGTCATAAGTTCACGCACCGGGCGGGCGCGATCAGTCTCGAAGCGCAGATCACGATTGGTTAAAATACCGACCAGTTCGCCATCCTCGGTAGTGATGGGCACGCCACTAATCCGATATTCCGACATCAAATCCAGTGCATCCCCCACCGTTTTATCTGGTCGTAACGTAATCGGATCAGTGATCATCCCACTTTCAGAGCGCTTGACTTTGCGTACCATCTCGGATTGTTTGTCAATCGACATATTTTTATGGATAAAGCCGATACCACCTTCGCGTGCCAACCCGATTGCCAGGCGCGTTTCAGTCACCGTGTCCATTGCTGCACTGATGATCGGAATATTCAGGCGTACCTTCCGGGTCAACCAGGTACTCACATCAACGTTCAATGGTAATACCTGCGACTCAGCCGGTATCAGCAGCACATCATCAAAAGTCAAGCCCTCACGTGCGAATTTATCCTCCCATTTAATAGGCATTGCACTATCCCTCCGTGAGTGTTTCTCGTTTCTATTAGGACTTACGCGGTCGCGTGAACACCACGTTCCTTCGACGATGCTCAGGACAAGCTTTTGCGCCTGCGGCAGTGACGAAAAAACTATCTGACCATACCACCGCGTAAGTTCTATCTATGTCATCGATCCACTTGTTACAGACGCACCCGCTCCATTTATGTAAGTAAAATACAATACAAAAAACCCCCTTGCGCATCAGAGCGCAGGGGGCGACAACCAGGATCGCAGCCATATCTATTTGTTGTAGCCAGCCGGTATACACGGCCCATAACCCTTGTAAGTGGGGAGTCGTATTATATGTGCTACACACGAGTATCGTATTTACTATACCTTGCTCTGGCACTTCCGTCAACTGATACCGAGGTGATGTATTCCAGTCTCTCCGTCATTAAACAGCGGGCCAGGAGAGATTTCAAATGCAGGTTTTTTGGCGCACAGATTGGCGACATCAGGACACCCCAAAAGCAATTTCGAAGGAAAGGGTAGTTTACTGCATCACCATCACAAAGTGGTATCACAAAAAAACCTACACTTGTGAACCAGGAGAAGGATTTCTATGGATGTTGATCATCATTGCTACTCCAACGAGACTGCGTCGCGGCGGAGGGCGGGGGCCTGCCGCCCCCGCCCATGTTCCCTTTCTGGTGCGGCGGATGGGCGTCACATACAACATCCCTACACCCCTCGAAAGCTCTTTCCAGGGGACGTCGCGTTATAGTACTACATCATCATATCATCAGACGATGAGAGACGTGATCGCACCCGTCATTCGTGCTGTGCAGGCTTTTTAGAAACGCGCTCAGAAGCTATCTGAAAAGGGGGAGTGTGCGGGGCTAAGCCTCGTACATGGTTCCCTACGCGCCGCTACGCGGTGGTCAGGGAAGGGGTGGGTTGGAGAGTTGTGCCCCGCCAAACCTCCTCTTTTCAAACAGGTACTCAGAAAATGGCCCGTATAAGCATACGCACAAACATAATCCCTATTGGTATCATCAGGAACACATTAAAGGTCAGCCCTAATAAAGGAATTTCGCGCCGGTGGATAGATTGAACAGTGGCCATGACTCCAATGATGAGTCCAGCCATATTCACCCCCCAACTCAGAACGAGCAAAGCAATTGCAACCGAGTCCGCCGCACTGGCAGGCGCAAATGGGCTGCGAAAACCAGTATTCGCCATATTGTTAGCCACAAACATCGCACTGACGAGTATCACGGTTAAGACTGCCAGACCGATAGAGATCAAGCCCAATGGGGGTCGCTTCGGTATGCGTACCATTGCGGGATCGTGCCGTTGGGTATCGCTAATTTCGAGGTGTGTTTCACCGGTTGCAAGCTCTATGTCGTAAGTTTCATCGGGTTCAAATGAATTCATACGTACCTCCCTCGTGTGAGCATATCCAATAAGCTTTCAGATATGTGCATACTGCCGAGCCTGTTGCGCTTCATACACACCTTGCGGTCGTGTACCTATTGCTGTGTGGGTGAGGGTACGATGTGAGGCGTTTCTGCTGAACACGTAATCATTATACACCTTCCTACCCTATGCGTGCGAACATCTGTCAGGCGTAGGGACGTTGCAAGCAACGCCAAAAGCGCATCAGCCTTTTGTGTATTTCCTCGAATAGATACGAGAGATGGGGCTCTATCGGGAGAAAGAAGCAAGAGACGGCAGCGATAAACCAGGGGCACGTCCTTATCGCAATAGGTTCCTGGTAGAGTACGAACAAGACCAACGCTGAGCTTGCGCAGAGCGAGATTGCCGGAGCGGAGTATGCCATTCGATGATCACGCTGCTCACGTGATCGATGACAGATCATGTAGGCACGGAAGTATTAATCTGCTTTCTTCGACCAATCTGTTCCGTGCCCTTGTAGTGAATTATGGCAAAAGCCGCATGTGACAACCCTACGCCGCCATCGACAGCGCTGGGCTGCTATCGATGGTTGACTCCAGGGCCATCCACTGCTCCACCAGAAGTGGACTATGTTGACGCATCCACCCCGAGAGCCAGCGTCCCTGACCCAGCAAATCCAGGTGATACTCAATCGAACCTTCGAGTGTGGAGACCACTCGTCCTAGTTCGCCCTGGAGCCACATCAGTTCAATCAGGTTTGGCAATGTTTCAAGTTCTAGCCGCGTTAGCGGCGTAACCTGCATATACGCGGCCAGAATTTGCGTGGCACGTTCGGCGTGTAGCGGCCCCTTGAACACACCCCACATCAACTGGTTGGCATAACTGGTATCGGTGGCAAAGCTTACCAGCGTATCGGCCAGATCTACAATCCGTGCATCCCATGCAATCTGGTCATAATCGAGCAGCGCGACAACCCGATTGCCCGCAAAGCGCAGATTATCGGCATGCATATCACCATGGATCGTACAGTGCGGTAGACATTTGTAGGTCGATGAATTCAATGCGGCCCGCAGTTGCGCAGCACGAGCGGCATACCAGGTTAGCGACGGCCACAGGTCGCCCATTACATCACACTCCATCAGGCGCTCCGTCAGGCCTTGAATACAGCGCGCGCTATAGCGAGGTACTGCCTCACCTGGCATACGGTCAAGCCCCTGCACAATACGATGATAGTACGCCAGCGTGGTGCCGATGCTGGTAAGCTGCTGCGGTTGATCCGCATTATAATCTTTCCCTTCCACAAAAAGTTGCACTTCATAGAGCTGTCCATCAAGTTTGAGCATTGTAGCTCCAGCCCTGGTCGGAATCAACGCCGGGATAGGGAAGTTGTGTTCATACAGATGGGCAATCAGCGCGTGGCGATATCCATGAAACGCCTCGCTGCGATGTTGCTGGTTGCGCCGAACGACAAACCGTCCATAGGTTGTTTCGACAAAAGCCGTTGCATTGACGTTGCCCTGACAGGCCTGCGTTACACGTTGGACGGTGCCGAGATCATAGTGGGTCAATACGGTTTGAATATGAGCTGTGGTTAACATAGTTTTATCCAGATTGAGCTAGTCAGATCACCAGAGTTACCTCCTTAAACTACGGAACACGGCTCCCACACATCTTCAGTATAAAGGAAAAATTTCACGAGCGCATAGGCCTTTTGGGTGAACTGGCTATAGGCCATGAGAATGGTTCTGACACATATGAGTTAAAACAATGTAAATCCGCCCGTCGCATTTCCCGGAGCTACGCGGTCGCTTGAATCACGTGTCCTGTTGATCGGCCATGGTTACGTGTTCACGCTTCTCCTGGAAGCGCGGGCAGCTTGCCCGCGTCTTCGCGATGGAAGGCGGGACGCCCGCGCTCCCAAAAGCAAGATGCATGCTGACGACAGAGCTTCCCCCAAATGTGAACAGGTACCCTCTGTGCTGTTGTTGACAGCAACCCAGGTATCATGTATGCTGATATGATCATAGTCATTGCACCGCTTGTCAGAATGGAGAAATGCATGCAGGTTGGTCTCGATTTTGGCACCACGAATTCAAGCGTTGCCGTGTACGATGGGCAGCATTTGCGCCTGATACCGATTGACCCGATCAACGCCAATCCCTATATCTTGCGCTCAACCCTGTTTATTAGCCGTGATGGGGTACCATACATTGGTCGTGAGGCCATTAACCGCTTCACCGAAGGCAATGTTGGGCGTGAGATCGATTATGCCTGGACATATATTGGTGATGCTGAGGTGACACTGGCCGATGTGGGCACAGTCGTCCAGGCACTGTATGTTACGGTGGATGCTAACGCGCCTGGTCGGTTGTTTCAGTCACTCAAAAGCAGCCTGCGCGACCGTGCCTTTAGTGAGACGAATGTTTTTGGTACGCGCTACACGCTCGAGGCGCTGATTGCCGTTGTGCTGCGTATGATCCGTGAGCGGGTGGAGGCCTACCTGGGCAGGCCAGTGACCAGCATGGTGATCGGGCGTCCCGTTCATTATGCATTGGACATCGAGGCGGATCGGCTGGCATTTGAGCGGATGCAAGCTGCTTGTGTTGCTGCCGACCTGCCTGACGTGACGTTTCTTGAAGAACCAACTGCCGCCGCTTTATCATATGCCCGTGGTATTCAGGGTACAGAACGGCGGGTACTGGTGTTTGACTTTGGGGGTGGTACGCTAGACGTAACGATTATGCTGCTTGACCAGCAGGGCAATCGCGTGTTTCTCGCCACCGATGGCGTACCAGTGGGGGGCGACCTGCTTGACCAACGACTGATGATGGGACGGCTCCTGCCCCACTTCGGCGCGGGAGCAACGTTAGGCCCACGTCGCCTGCCTTTCCCCACGCATGTGTTCGAACACCTGGCCGAATGGCAAACGATTGTTGATCTGACACAACCGCGCTACCTGGCGATTATTGAAGAGGGTATTGCCCTGAGCGATAAACCGCGTGAGATGCGGGCACTACGATCACTGGTACGCCAGAATTATGGCCTGCCCTTATATGAGAAGGTCGAAGCGGCCAAGGTACATCTCAGTGAACAAGCCAAAACCGTGTTGCGAATGCAGATGGGTGAGATTGATTTTGAGGAACAGATTCCGCGCTGGGATTTCGAGCGGTTGATCGGGCCGGATGTGCGTGCGGTCGAGCGCTGCATTGATCGTGCCCTGAATGCGGCCGGGCTGCAGCCATCGGATATTGACGTTGTGTTGCGCACAGGTGGATCATCCCGTATTCCCCGCTTTGTACGTATGCTCACCGAGAAGTTTGGCGCAACGCGGTTGCAGGAAATGGATGTGTTTACTGGTGTGGCTTCTGGTCTGGCGATAGCTGCGTGGGAACGCACTCATGGATAGGGGCAGGGGACAGGTGCTAGATTTCATCGCCTGTGTGATGTCTGCTGTAACCTGATACGACTTACCCAGTCGCCCTTTACAAAATCGTTTTCACCTTCAGCAGAGCAAAGGTATGCACATGTGACTGGACATTCATCTATAAATGGATAGTTACGGAACCTGGGCCATTCCTCTATGAACTTGAAACCTGATAAGGTCAGCCACATTGAATATGTGGAACGGGTGCCAACGTTCTCAGGTCGGCACCCGGCCAATGCTTTTGTGTTGACACCAACGCTACCACTGTATGCTAGTGTTCATCTTCTTTGCGGGCTGCAAGCTGGCGGTCGAGCATGATCAACGCAGTACCCTGTCCACCACTGAGTTTGAGTAGTTCCACAATCTGGGACACACTCTGTTCCTCTTCGACCTGTTCCATAATAAACCAGTGCAGCATCACCTGGGTGGGATAATCATTCTCCTGAACTGCCAGGGCATAAATCTGGTTGATCAGCGCCGTCACTTTTTGCTCATTCGCAAGCGCTTGCTGGAATACATCCAGGGTCGACTCAAAGGTCGTAGGAGGCTGATCAATGGCCTTCATCACCACGTGACCACCACGCTGGTTGATAAAATCGAAAAATTTCAACGCATGGGATACTTCTTCCTGGTACTGCACGCGCATCCACCGCGCAAAACCGGGCAAATTCAGTCCCTCGAAATAAGCCGACATGGACAGATACAGATGGGCAGAGTCAAATTCGTACTTAATCTGGTCATTAAGGGCCGTATGTAGCGTCTGGCTGAACATTATTGAGCATCCTTCCTTGCTTGACAATCGATCATAGCTCATAGCAAGGGCTGTAGATCGATTATTCAGGATTCAACAGAAAACGCATTGTTTCGAGCAACACCTGTGGATCAACCGGTTCGGCCACAATGGCGACCGTCCAGTCACTGGCGTATGGCATTGATTGCAGTTGTACCAGCGATAAGGCCGTAACAATCACGATCGGAATGTTGGTTGTGTTTTCATCAGCGCGTAACTTTTCGATCAGCGCTTCTTCGTCCGTTCCCAGAGCCGGTAGAGCGATGACAAACAATTGAGGCCAGGTAGCTGGTAGTTCATCGGGTGCGCACAAGGTTACGGTAAACGCATCAGTAGGAATTGAAGCTGTAAGCCGTTCCTGCGTAACGGCATCCGAGGCAACGACGACAATCTGTGGTGACATAGGCAAAAGCTCCTCAATAACACTGACAGTGATCAGCATTCTAGCACAGCCCTGGCTAGTCTGCCAGTAGTGTCCCGGTTTGACAGGCAGGGTGCTTTTGCCGATAATCAAGAGCGGTAAGATATCATTTGCGCATCCGCCGTTTGGGTTTGAGGTTGGAGGCTGTATGTCGCTTCTGAGCGTACATGAGTTGACGAAATACTATGGAGCGGATTGCATTTTTCGTGCAGTCAGCTTTCAAGTAGCGCGCGGCGATAAGGTGGCGCTTGTGGGTGTGAATGGTGCGGGGAAGAGTACACTGCTCAAGATTATCGCTGGCCTACAGCCAGCCGACGAGGGGCGTGTTCACCTGGCGCGGGGCATACGGGCAGCGTATCTGGCACAGGAGGTGCGCTTTGCTCCTGGTCGCACACTCTGGCAAGAGATGGAAGCCGCCTTTGCCTATCTGACCGAACTACAGGACGAAATGCACAGGCTTGAGCAGCGTCTGGCTGATACGGCTGACCCTGACTGGGAGCAGGCCATGGAACGCTATGGTGACCTGTCAGCACGTTTTGAACACGCAGGTGGGTACACGATCGACCAGCGTATCAAACGTGTGTTGCAAGGGCTGGGCTTTGTTGAAGCTCAGTATCACCAGCCACTCTCACAGTTCAGTGGCGGGCAAAAGACACGGGCAGCACTGGCAGCAACGTTGCTTTCTCATCCAGATTTGCTGCTCCTGGATGAGCCAACCAATCATCTAGATCTGAAAGCGTTGGAGTGGCTAGAGGCTTTTTTACAGGCCTGGGATGGCACCTTAATCGTCATTTCGCACGACCGCTATTTTCTGGATAAGATCACGCGGCGCACACTCGATATGGCGTTTGGTACGCTGGAAGACTATCCGGCGGGCTATCAGCACTACCTTACATTGAAGGCCGAACGCCTGGAGCAGCGCCTCAAGGAATATACAGCGCAGCAGGAGTTTATCGCTCGTACTGAGGAGTTTATCGAGCGCTATAAAGCCGGCCAGCGTAGTAAAGAGGCAAAGGGCCGCGAAAAACGCCTCAATCGCCTGAAAGAGCAGCACCTGGTTGCGCGTCCGAAAGAATCACGGCAACTCAAGTTGTTTCTCGATAGCCAATTGCGTAGTGGGGCATTGGTGCTGGCACTGGATGGTCTGGTGGTCGGCTACGCCAGTCATCCACCGCTGGCGCAACCAGTTGATGCAGAGACAGTTGTGCCAGCAGTAGTTCAGCCTGATCGCCCGTGTGTGCTGTTGCATGCGGACGAATTGGAGTTGTATCGGGGTGAGCGAGTGGCGCTGCTGGGGCCAAATGGCAGTGGTAAGACTACGCTGCTCCGTACACTCATTGGTGAGCTACCGCCGCTACGCGGGCATCCGCAACTCGGACACCAGGTGGCTATTGGCTACTATGCGCAAGGCCACGACGCGCTCAACCTGGAGGCTACTGTACTCGACGAAATCCTGCGGGTTGATCCACGCATGGGGGAAACGCAGGCACGCACGCTGCTTGGGCGCTTCCTGTTTCGTGGCGACGATGTGTTCAAACGAGTGGGCAACTTGAGTGGCGGTGAGCGGAGCCGGGTGGCGCTGGCGCAGTTGACCTTACTGCCGGGTAATCTGTTGATTATGGATGAGCCGACCAATCATCTGGACATTCAGGCCCGCGAGGCGCTGGAGGCAGTCCTTAAGGAGTATCCAGGCAGCATTCTGTTTGTTTCGCACGACCGCTATTTTATTGATGCGCTGGCGGATAAGCTATGGCTGGTGCGGGATGGCCGTCTGGTCGAACATGTGGGGAACTATAGCGACTACATGACGCTGCTCACTGAGGAACAGCAAGCAGTAGCCCACGAACGAGAACGAGCAACACACCCCGCCGCGCTTGATCCGGGCCATTCCCGCGACAAGAGCCGAACCGAACGTCCATCGGCGGAGGAAAAGCAGCGGCGGAAGCGCCTGGCTGCGCTCGAAGCAGAGGTCGAGTCGTTGGAGCAGGAACTGGCACGGATACAGACCGACCTGGAACAGGCCAGTGTCGCCCAGGATGTGGAACGCATTGCTACCCTCGGCACACAGTATGCCGAGCTTGAAGCCCGGTTGAATCAGCGCTATGACGACTGGTCGTGCCTGGCGGCATGATCTGCCTCCAGGTTTTCTCGAGCAACCACAAGATGACGCTGAGCAAAGCTCTGTTCTGGCTTTAAACCGACGACAAGATTCAAAGCTGGTATTATCCTCAGTGATGCTGGTCTCTGGCAGCAAGTATGGTCATTCTTTCTGAAATTCCACAAACAGAAACCATGAATATATTCAACGACTATGCAGCCCTGTATGATGTCATTGGTCAATCTGCTTTTTCTGAGCGTATGGCCCGACAGACGCTGGATTGGATCACACGCCAGGGTTGGGATCACGCAGCGTTGTCTGAGAGGCGGATGCTGGATCTGGCGTGTGGTACCGGTGCGGCGGCGTTGATCTTTGCTACAGCCGGGTTTGAGGTGATCGGCGTTGACCGCTCACCGGCAATGCTACGCCATGCCCAGCGCCGCGCCGAACAAAGCCAGATGCCAATCACGTTCCTGCGCTGCAACATGCGCCATCTGGTGACGGATCAAGATATAACCTCGCAAAGCGAGTATCTGTTGTTATCACGCCATTCGTTTGATCTAATCACCTGCTTTGGGGGCAGCCTGCACTATCTGATCGGCGATGATGATCTGCAGTGGGTCTGTAGCGGCGTGGCTGAACTGCTGAAGCCTGGTGGCTTTTTTCTTTTTGATCTGATCAGTGTTGACGATTTTAATACGTTGGATGAGCGCGATCAGGTTATCTATGATGATCACAATTACCTGGTGTATCAACGTCTAAACTACGATCCTCAACGGCGTCTGACAACCAGGCGGATTGGCTGGTTTACCCGCGAGATTGAACGCTGGTGGCGCAGCGAGGAAACGCATGTGGAGCGGGTATGGAGCAACGCCGAGGTACAGACCGCCTTGAGCAATGCGCACCCGCCACTCCACGTATTGGCACAACTGCCAACCGTGGGTTATCCCCATTTAGATCCCAGTTCACGTCTGGTGTACTATACGATGGCGAGTCAAGTGTAGAATGTACGAGTTGCACCGCAGATCATCCACCAACCGGTTTCGCCTGCGGTAGCGTGGCAGAACCACTACCCACGTCCTTCAATGGTTGATGGTAAGATGGGTTGATCGAGAGGAAAATCAAACTTTGATCGATATCATTATCCCCAACTATAACGGCGCTCAACTATTACCTACCTGCCTGGATGCACTACGCCAGCAGACGCGCCAGGATTTTCGGTTGACGATTGTTGATGATGGCAGCACTGATGAATCACTGGCACTCCTGACCACACATTATCCTGAAGTGCAGGTGCTGGCGTTACCGACGAACCGCGGCCTGGCAGCAGCGATCAATGCCGCACTGCAACAGACACAGGCGGCAATCGTGGTGCTGCTCAATAACGATACTGAGGCCCATCCGTGCTGGCTGGAACAACTGGTGGGTACCCTGGAACGCTATCCACAATACGCCTTTGCTGCCAGCAAGCTTATGCTCTTTGATCAGCGGGATCGCATTCATTCGGCAGGCGATGACTATCGTCCCGATGGGGTACCGATCAATCGCGGCGTCTGGGAACAAGATCGTGGGCAGTATGACGCTGTAAGTGAGGTGTTCGGGCCATGTGCGGGTGCGGCGGCCTATCGGCGGGCGGCACTTGAACGCCTGGCGGTGGATGGGCGCGTATTTGACGAAGACCTGGTGATGTATTGCGAGGATGTCGATCTGAACGTGCGAGCGCGGCTACAGGGGGTACGCACCCTGTTTGTGCCCACAGCCATTGTGTATCATCGCCTGAGCGCTACGGGCGGTGGTACGCTGGCGAGTTACTACTGTGGCCGCAACTTCGCGCTGGTCTGGGCCAAAAACATGCCAGTGGCCCTGATGTGGCGCTACTGGCACCACATGCTGGCGACGCAGTTGCGCTTTGCGGTGCATTCGCTCTGGCACATCCAGGAGCCAGCGGCGCGGGCACGATTGCGCGGGCAGGCGGCGGCCCTGCGTGCGCTGCCGCACTTTGTACGTAAACGTCGGAAGAGCGTTAGCACGCGGGAAGGGTTCAATGCCTCAATATGCCAACGACGTGGGCAACCAGAGTTGTGGTTTTAATACCCCGAACCCTACGGCAGATCAGCCGTCCACACAGAGAGCCATGCACACGACCACAAATGTGCATACTTCCGACTCACTTGTGAGGTACGTAACTAAGATGTAACTGCACGGTCTATGCTTACAATCATATTTACCATTCTATGGTAACCGCCAGAGTTTGTTAACGTGATAGGGGTTGCAAGGACAGCTCGTAACCGTTCAGGGGAACGTTCGCCAGCGGGGGTTGCGGGGGCCACAGGCCCCCGCGAAACCCATTTTCGGCCC
>CALANA010000140.1 GCA_937925925.1 uncultured Chloroflexales bacterium
TTAGACATTCGGCACAATCGGCTTCAGGCGCGGATCGTATCCGCCGACCTGGTTGGTGCGCAAGACCCAGGCCGTTGCGCCGTGATCCAGGAACACCTCGGCAATGCAGCGCACGGCCACCGAGGGCAGCATGGTACGCCAGGTGCGCAGCGCCATGCCCAGGCTGCGTAACGGGCTTTCGGCCAGGCTGCTGCCGAGGGTGGTCATGCTCCAGTCCCAATCGGCGCGGGCCGCTCCTAGCGGGAGCATCTTCTGCTTCAGGTCGCGTCCCAGGTGCAACAGACGACGCAACCGTTGGGCCTGTTGGGGATCGCGTAGCATCCACTCCTGAATGTCGGCCCGCTCGTGCAACGTCAGATCAATATGCTTGATCGCTGCATACAGGGCCTGGCACGAATCCTGGGCGCAGTTGTTTGAGGCCGAGATCCGCGTGCCACCGCGCCCGTCGGCAATGCGATAGCGGGCGGTCATCGCTTCGAGCTGGAATACCGTTTCGGTGAGCGCCGAACGCTGCAGCTCACTATTAACGAAATCGCTGGTGAAACAATCTAGCTTGATCAGCAGATCCTGAATGGGGCGTGTGCCCAACCAGCCGAACTGTCGATCGCCGGTATAATGGCTCCAGTGGTGAGTACCGGCGATCAAGCCATGCACGCTATGCACATATACCTGCTGGTAATCAATGTCGAAGATTAGCTCGTCGGCCAGCGGTTCGTGGATGACCTGCGCCACGCCGAAGGAGAAATGGCCCCACTGCAGGGGTGAGCGCCGCGCTGGTTCGCCACCCGGCCCACCGATAATGCCATACAGATGCACTACCAGCGCCATATCACCGGCTTGCCAGCCGACACTGGCGGATTGAGGGCCTAACCCTTCGGGGCAGAGCAGGGTCGAACTGAAGGTGCCCTTGATGGCGGTTTTCTGCCAATGGCGTGGCTGGAGGTAGCGCATGCCGGCCCGCTGCCCGACCACCACCTGACCGGGTTGTAGCCGCAGCAGACCCCGTGGCGCAAGCGATTGTACCACAAACATGCCCGTTTTGTCGGGCATACCATAGATGTACCAGCCATCCATATTCGCTGGCGAACGCTCAATTCCCTGACGTGTGGAGGGGACAATCCCCTGCTGATCGGCCATAACCTGCGGGAGGCGCACCACCTCTGCTGGCCTGTCAAACATGCCGGTGCTGCGGTTGTAGTGGACGACACGCATCTCGTCGCTGCCAGAGCTGACCGGCGCGATAAAGCGCACCAGCGCATAGTAGCGCCCGCTGATCTGCGCTGGCTCGCGGTTGGTATAGACGATGGGCAGTTCGTCCTGATGCGCTGGTTCCAGCACATGCACCGATCCTTGCAAGCGCACCACCACATCGTCGTATGGGTGCGCTCCGGCCAGCGACTCAAACGGGTTGACCAGCGGCCAGTGATTGATCCGCTCTGGCAGAACGATCCCCTGTGCAGCACGTTGCCGCGAGTCTTTGTCAAAAATAACCTGGCGCGTGACACTCCAGAAGCGCTGGTTGGTCTCGGCATCGTTCATCCAGCGGAGGCGGACGACCTGGCCTACCAGGTGCTGGTGATCCGCGTCGGCATGGTAGACTTCAAACAGCGTACCCAGCACCATGGCCCGCTGATCGGGCGTGGGCAGGATGAGCCGCCCCATCCATGTCGCCAGCGGACGATAGCGTTCCGCGTCCAGTTGGGCTGTGATCGGGTAGTTGTCGGGCCAGTTAAAGTCGGCCTGCATATAGCGCAGGTAGGTGTTCTGCCGACCCTGACTGCCAGGATCGGTAACGCGATTTGACATACGCATATCTCCCCGCCGCACTCAGCGGTCAGTACTCAACAATCCGGCCTGGGCCAGCACATTCACCACCGCATTCAGTGTTATCTCGGCACCACAACGACCATCCTCCGTGATCACCTCCGTGCCAAAGTAGTTGCCAGGGCCGTTATGCGCTATTGGCCCCAGTGAAGTGAACGTGATTCGCCCCCGCGCCAGCGCCCGATTCCAGTCCGACTGCCGCATCAGCGACCAGCGTCCCGGAAATAGCTTGCCGCCCAGCCCATGGACGGGATCTTTGTCGCCATAGAAGTGATACAGATGCTCAATACGTAGCACCCCGGGATCATCGGCCATAACGCCGCCAATCGAGATAATCCGTACAGGAGCCTGGAGCATACCGATCAAGAACGACGAAGCACCGAGCGCAATTTGCCCGCCCCCACTCCAACCGAGCAGGGTTATGGGTGTGCCGCTACCGCTTCGGTAGCCGTGTGCCACCAGGGAACGAGCGATTTCACGGGCGACACCCAGGTTGTAGATCGGCCCGTAGCGGTGATCGGCTGAGACGGCTACCTGCAACAGGTTGCGGATATTGATCACAAACGTCAGGATCTCGGCTGTGTTCTGGATTCGCAGATGCTCCAACCAGCGCCACAGGCCAGCAAACAATCGGTTGCTCGTCAGACCCAGGTTGGTGACGGAATAGGGAAAGACATCGGCCACCAGAGTGGTACCAGGAATGCGCTTATGAAGCATGTTGATCCAGTCAAGCTCCTCGGACGGAATCGACTCGTCGGTGATGGCACCAATGCCCGAAAGATAGACCAGGTAGTGATTGGCATCGGAGGCAGCCTCGTCCAGGGCCGTTACATCGGGTGCTTGCTCGATGGGGAGCGGGTCATGCTCGCCCAGCCAGCCCGCCCACCAGCCCAGGCTCTCCAGCGGTGCGACCAGGGCGGAGATCAGCAATAGGGCGATGGTACCGGTAATCAAGAAGCCAATCATCACCTTCCCTTTCGGACGGGCGGCACATCTGCCTGCTCACCAATCAAGGCTTCCAGAAGGTCTTGCACACGAATGTCGATCTGGGAACCGGCCACACGATGCCAGATCTGGTTGCGAATGGCGACCACGGGCTTGCCAACCGTGGCGCTCAGGATCATAATCAGTGCCCAGCCAGTACCGACCGTCATCAGCGCCGTCCAGAAGCCCGTTTCATAAACGAAGGCAATACTGTTGAGGACGATCAGAAAACTCCAGACGGCCAGTGCCCGCCCGATAAAATTACCGGCGTAGGGCAGCAGCACCAGAAAGCCAAAGGTATAGGGCGCGGCTCCTAGCCCAACCATGCGTACAATGACGGTCAGGCTGGCTTGCAGATCAAATACCAGGTGGGCAATGCCCCAAATCGCTCCAGCCCAGATGATCAGATCAACCGCAAAGATCAGCCCGTTCAGCATCAGACTGAGAACAAACCGACCGGGCCGCACCCGGTTCACAAACAGGATCACACTCTGACCGAGCAGTAGCGAAGTTCCACCCAGCAGTACAATCGCCAGAATAACCCAACGCGACCGGGGATAGGCTTCCACCATCTCGAATACACGCGGGTTGAGCCACATGGCTGCGCCAATGCCGTTCCACACGTAACCGAGAAACTGGAACAGCGAATCAATGGTCTCCATCATCTCCTCCAACATCAACTTGTGCGAGCGCGACAGATAGTTCTCCTCAAACGCCTGTAACTGCGCCACTACCTGTCGATCATACACCACGATGCGAGGATGCGAGGATGCGAGGATGTGAAGATGCGAGGATGTGAATTCGCCTCACACCTCATCGCCTCATCGCCTCACACCTCGCACTGGCAACATGTCGTGAGCCGTAATATCAGCCGCACGGAGTGAGAAGCGAGAAGTGAGAAACGAGAAGCGAGAACGGGCACGGTACCGCTCGGCCATACTGAACGTTCATCGTTTCTCACTCCTCGCGTCTTCGCCTCTCGCTTCTCACTCCGCTGTTACCGGCACAGACTGGCAGTTTGCCCAGTTCCTCAACCAGGCGAGCGATGGACACATGGTGTGATCCCGTATCCGGGTCAATATACGGTGCCTGCTGTTTGTGATCACACGCACGTTCGATAACCTCTTGCACGACCTCATCGGCAAAATGTTGTTGCTGCTGGCAACGACGCGAAGAGACAAAGAGGCAAAGAGGCGAAGACGCCTCGCATCTTCACCTCTTCGCATCCTCGCATCCTCGCATCTTCTGAGCAGGAAGAACATGTATATCAATAACAATCGAGACCGGCGCTGACCGAGTGCCGACGCAGGAGCGTCACCACCCGGTCGGTGGAATCCTAAGGCAGGTGTTCGTAGCCAGGTAATGTCAAGAACTCGACAAACTCATCGCTGGTGGTCAATTCATCAAACAGGCGGGCTGCCTCCTCGTATTTTTCAGCATCATAGGCTGGCCCCAGCAAGGCTTTGATCTTCTCCAACTCCTGGGGTACCATCTCGCGGAACAGCTCGACCGTCACCTTGCGCCCATCTTCCAGCACCCCTCGTGGGCTGCGAATCCACTGCCAGACCTGCGAACGTGAAATCTCAGCCGTCGCCGCGTCTTCCATGAGGTTAAAAATTGGCACACAGCCATTCCCGTTCAGCCAGGAGCCTAGATACTGAATGCCAACGTTGATATTCGTACGCAAGCCTGTTTCAGTAATCGGCCCCTGCGGCTCAAACCGGAGCAGATCGGCGGCTGTCACCTGCACATCTTCACGCTTCCTGTCAATCTGATTGGGCTGGGGCATGACGGTATCGAACGCTTCCAACGCGATCGGTACGAGGCCCGGATGTGCCACCCATGTACCATCGTGTCCATCTTGCGCTTCGCGGATCTTGTCTGCGCGTACCTTCTCCAATGCCTGCTCGTTGGCAACCGGATCATTCTTGATCGGAATCTGGGCCGCCATGCCGCCCATGGCATGCACGTTGCGGCGATGGCAGGTTTTGATTGCCAGCAGCGAGTAGGAGCGCATGAAATGGGTCGTCATCGTCACCAGGGCACGGTCAGCCAGGACAAACTCTGGACTGTTGCCAAACTTCTTGATACAACTAAAGATATAGTCCCAGCGACCACAATTCAAGCCCGCCGAGTGTTCCCGCAGTTCATAGAGGATCTCATCCATCTCGAACGCAGCCAGAATAGTTTCGATCAGCACCGTCGCACGAATCGAGCCACGTGGAATCCCCAGTTCATCCTGAGCCATCAGGAAAACATCGTTCCAGAGACGGGCTTCGAGATGACTTTCCAGTTTGGGCAAATAAAAGTACGGCCCGGAGCCTTTATCAAGCAGCGTGCGGGCATTGTGGAAAAAGAACAGACCGAAATCGAACAATCCACCCGCAACTGGCTGGTTATCAACCAGCATATGTTTCTCAACCAGATGCCACCCACGTGGACGTACCATCAGTGTGGCGATGGTGTCGTTGAGCGCATACTGCTTCCCTTCCGGGCTAACAAAGTCAATGGTACGCCGGATCGCATCACGCAGGTTGATCTGGCCCTCAATCAAGTTGTCCCAGGTAGGCGAATTGGCATCTTCAAAATCAGCCATAAACACCTTTGCGCCCGAGTTCAGGGCATTGATCACCATCTTACGCTCGGTCGGGCCAGTAATTTCGGTACGCCGATCCAGGAGATCGGCGGGGATCGCAGCCACTGTCCAATCACTGTTACGAATGTGGGCTGTTTCGGGCAAGAAATCAAGGGTATGGGTCTGATGAATGTGAGCCTGACGTTCCGCTCGTTTTTGTAAGAGAGCCTGGCGGGTGGGGTTAAATGCACGCTGGAGCTTCGTCACAAAGCTGACTGCTTCAGGTGTCAATATTTCGGCAAACGCGGGGGAAATCGGCCCCACAAGCGTCACGCCCTCAGGATAGGCGCTCTGGTTACTCATAAATCATTACCTCTTCTCAATCACACGAGTTACGCGGTCGTTCACACACAACGTCCGGTTCACCAGCGGCAGAGGCGCGGATGCGAAGACACGAAAACGTCTCGCGCATCCGCGCATCCTCGCTCTGAACTCTGGTTCTGCACAACTGATGGCGGATCAGGCTATTAGACAAACTGTTCTGCCTCAGTTGAACCGGTTAAAGCGGTGGTGGAAGACGTTCCACCCGCAATCACCTGTGCCACCTCGTCGAAGTAGCCCGCACCGACCTCGCGCTGATGTCTGGTGGCGGTGTAGCCATGAACTTCGCTGGCAAACTCGGCCTGCTGTAGCTCGGAATAGGCGGCCATACCGCGATCCCGATAGCCACGCGCCAGTTCAAACATGCTGAAATTCAGCGAGTGGAAGCCCGCCAGTGTAACAAACTGGAACTTGTACCCCATCGCCCCCAACTCGCGCTGGAAGGAAGCAATGGTGGCATCATCCAGCTTCTTCTTCCAGTTAAATGACGGCGAGCAATTATAGGCCAGCAGTTTGCCGGGATACTGGGCGTGGATACCAGCAGCGAACTTCCGTGCCTCCTCCAGATTCGGCTCGGAGGTCTCGCACCAGATCATATCGGCATAGGGAGCATAGGCCAGACCACGTGCAATGGCGGCATCGAGGCCCGGCTTGACCCGGAAGAAGCCTTCCACCGTGCGCTCACCCGTGAGGAACTGATGGTCACGCGGATCAACATCACTCATCAGCAAATTGGCCGCGTCAGCATCTGTCCGCGCCGTCAGTATCGTTGGTACGCCCAGCACATCTGCGGCCAGGCGCGCCGCAATCAAGTTGCGCACGGCGTTCTGGGTTGGCAACAGCACCTTGCCCCCCATATGGCCGCATTTCTTCTCCGACGCCAGTTGATCCTCAAAGTGTACCCCGGCCGCACCGGCTTCGATCATCGCTTTCATCAACTCAAACACATTCAGTGGGCCACCAAAACCGGCTTCGGCATCGGCCACAATCGGGGCAAACCAGTAGATACCATTCCGTCCTTCCGCATGCTCAATCTGGTCAGCGCGCTGCAAGGCCTGGTTAATGCGCCGTACCACATGTGGCACACTGTTGGCCGGATAGAGACTCTGGTCGGGATACATCTGCCCCGCTAGATTCGCATCGGCGGCCACCTGCCAACCACTCAAATAGATCGCCTTCAAACCAGCCTTCACCTGTTGCATCGCCTGGTTGCCGGTTAATGCCCCCAGCGCATTAATGTAATCTTCGGTGTGCAGCAGATGCCAGAGCCGTTCAGCGCCCATACGGGCCAGCGTATATTCGATAACGACGGAACCACGAAGTCGTACTACATCCTCCGCTGTATAGGGGCGCTCAATTCCTCTCCAGCGGACATCTTCGGCCCAACTCTTTGCCATGTGTGCAGCATCCTGCGCGTGGCTCATTTGTTTCCCCCTTCTTTGTAAGGTTTTCGCATAACTGGATACCAGTGTGTCAAACTCGTGAGTTTATACAGCACCAAGCAGCCAACATCACAGTATGCCTACCGCATCATGTCGGCGTTGTAAGCGCGGATTAAAGTACCATATGAGATTGGCAGCAGACAGAGGTTGACACGCAAACACAACCTGAGCGCTCTCTCCAGCGCCAGGCGTGCGAGGTAAAATCAGATGGTGTATAGCGGGCCACCGGCGTGTCGTCTCTGACACCAGCCTATCCTTAGTATGCCGCGAATGTAAGCTTGACAAGGTCTTATTATAGCTGAGAAAGTTACATTATGGTTACGGTCGTGGGCTGTCACCTATCACCTGAAGACGCCTCGCACCACTACCGGGCCGGCTTCGGCCAGGTGCGCCCATAATTCTGCTTGAGCTTGTCCAGAATAGCCTGCTCCAGGTCAATCCCCGTCAGGTAGGCCAGTTGCAACAGGTAATGCGCAACATCGGCTAGCTCACCAGCTAGAGCGTCACGATCGAACGCCTGCTCGTCAAACTGAAAGTGTTCCAGAATTTCTGCTGCCTCAATCGCAACCGAGATCGCAATATTGCGCGGCGTCTGGGCATAGGGCGAGTCGGGTGCGTACCACCCCATCGCGGTGACAAACTGATTAACCTCGGCGGTCAATTGCTGAATATCCATACTCCTCCTGTTCTGGCTACGCTCTTTGTACCCCATGGTATACTGGTGGCGGTCAAACCACACAGCGTGCAACCCTGCACCTGCTCTGTTTAAGGTCAACGTATATTATTCATGATCCCAACGCCACGTTTACTCATGCTCCTGCTGGCCGGTGCGTTGCTGGTCGCCGGCTCTGGCCTCGCCCAGGCTTTGCTCTGGCTGACGCTGCTCTACTTCCTGATGGTGGTGGTGCTGGTGGCGGTCGATCTGCTCATGACCCCTGGCCCACAACAGATCGAGGTTGAGCGACTCCATGATACCAAACTCTCGCTGGGCGCAGAAAATCTGATCACGGTACTGCTGGCGAATCGCAGTCAGCACCAACTGCGCTTTACTCTTCGTGACGAGTATCCCCACCCGTTTCTCAGCGACGCCGTAGTGATCACTGGTGAACTGCCGGGCTACGACATCTTCGAGGCGCAGTATCATGTGCGCCCGCTGCAACGCGGCGATTATCAGTTTGGTGACATTAATCTGCGCTATCGCAGCCTTCTGGCGACCTTCGTGCGCCAGGCACGCTATCCAGCGCAGGTTCAGGTCAAAGTCTATCCGAATGTGTTGGAGGTGCGCAAATATGATCTTCTGGCGCGCAAAGGTTTGCTGTTTGAACTGGGATTGCGTCAGGCGCGCATCTATGGAGTGGGCACCGAGTTCGAGCGTCTCCGTGAGTATAACACCGATGATGAGTTTCGGCGTATTAACTGGAAAGCCACTGCCCGGCGCGGCAAGCCGATTGCCGCCGAATATGAGACCGAACGAAGCCAGTATGTCCTGAGTGTCATTGATACCGGGCGTCTGATGCGCCCGCCGATCGGCGACCTAGCCAAGCTAGACTATGTGATCAACACGGCACTGCTGCTCTCCTACGTTGCGTCGCTGAAGGGTGATCATATCGGCATGCTCACCTTTGCTGACGATGTGGGCACCTACCTGGCCCCCCGCCGGGGCAAGAGCCAGTTCTACCGCATGCTGGAGACGCTCTATAACGTGCAGTTTGAGCCGGTGGAGGCCAACTATGCCCGTGCCCTTGGCTATCTGAGCATCAAGAATAAACGACGCTCGCTGATCGTCATCTTCACCGACCTGGTGACACTTGAGGCGGCCCGACCGCTGATTGCCAACCTTTCGCGCTTAGCAAAGCGACACCTACCGCTGTGTGTCACCATCAGCGACCCGAACATTACCCGCTTTGCTGGTCAGCCTGTCCGCAGCAGCGATGATGTCTACCAACGCGCCATGGCCGAAATGCTGTTGGACGAACGCAAGGTTATGCTGGATACGCTCAACCGTAGTGGCGTCCTCACGCTGGACGTTCCCGCCGACAAGTTGACGGTGAGTGTGATCAACGCCTATCTCGAGTTAAAGGGGCGCGGGCGGCTGTAAATGATAGGACTTATACCCATTTGACTTCGCCCTTCCGCATCCGTTGGTTCGTCGTACGCTTGCGCATACGACCGCGCGACGTCCCCTGGAACGAGCGGTCGCGGGACGGAGAGGCGTTGCATGCAACGCCT